>NZ_AUBQ01000004.1:0-300000 GCF_000429325.1 Fundidesulfovibrio putealis DSM 16056 | reverse complement strand
GACCGCATCGCGGGCCGCACGCTCACCGAGGCCGAGCGCGAGGCGTGGCTGGCCGAGGAGCGCGCCGACACAGGCGACGAAGAAACCTGGCTTCAGGAATACTGCTGCGTCCCGGTGGACGAGGCAGCCGCCTTCCTCACCTATGAGATGCTGGCCACCGTGGAGCGCGAGAGCATCCTCGCCCCTCTTTCCGAAGTCTCCGGCGGCGAGCTGTTCGCGGGCGTGGACATAGGCCGCAAGAAGGACCTCACGGTGATCTGGGTGATCCAGGCCGTGGGTCCCGTCAGGATCACCCGCCAGGTTATCGTCCTGGAACGCATGCCTTTCGCGGAGCAGCGCCGCATCCTGTTCGACGTGCTCTCCCATCCGCGCATGCGCCGGGCCTGCATCGACGCCACGGGCCTGGGCATGCAGCTCGCCGAGGAATCCCAGACGAAGTTCGGCAAAAGCCGCGTGGAGGCCGTGACCTTCTCGGCCAAGGTCAAGGAGGATATGGCCTTCGGGCTGCGGACCACCATCGAGGACCGCGCCTTCCTCATCCCGCCCGACCACGAGATCCGCGAGGACCTGCATAGCGTACGCAAGTCCACCACCATCGCCGGGAACATCCGGTTCGACGTGACCGCCTCCGAGGCCAAGGGACACGCCGACCGGTTCTGGGCTGCGGCCCTGGCCAACCACGCCGCAGGCAACGGCGGGAGCATGCCCACCATTGTCACCGCCGCGCCGCGCGGAGGCATTCTGACCGCTTCGCGCGAGAATGCCCCAGGAACGCGCGCAGGGGCCTTTCTCAAGGCATTGGCGCGGCGAATGCTTCATCGTTGAATTCGAACGCCTTTCGAACGCCAAAACGGCGTTGTCCAGGAGTTGCCATGACCCGACATCCACGCCGGAACCGCAAAGCGGTCAATTTCGCCTCGGCCTCGCCGCGCCGGTCCCTGTTCGATCAGTTCGCCACACGCGAGCGGTCGCCGGACTTTTCCGGCCTTCTGAAGACCATCCCGGACCCCGATCCGGTGCTGCGCAAGCTGGGGCAGGACGTGTCCGTCTACAAGGAGCTGCTCTCCGACCCGCGCGTCGGTCCCTGCGTGGAGTCGCGCAAGGCCGCCGTCATCTCCATGGAATGGGAGATAGGCCGAGGCCGGGCCAAGAGCCGCCAGGCCAAGTTCGTAGAGGGGGTGTTCAAGGATCTCGACCTGGACCGCATTATCCGCGAGATTCTGGACGCGCCGCTTTTCGGCATGCAGCCCATGGAAGTGGACTGGGGCAAGGTAGGCGGGTCCGTGGTGCCGGTGGACGTGGTGGGCAAACCGCTTCGCTGGTTCGTGTTCGATGCGGACAACAACCTGCGCCTGCGCACCAGGGACAACCTGCTTGAGGGCGAGGAACTGCCGGAGCGCAAGTTCCTGTTGCCGCGCTACAACGCCACGTTTGATGATCCTTACGGTGAGCGCGTGCTTTCGCGGGTGTTCTGGCCCGTGGTGTTCAAGCGCGGCGGTATGGAGTTCTGGGTCCGGTTCGTGGAGAAGTTCGGCATGCCCTATTTGATGGGGCGGCACCCGCGCGGCTGCGAGGACAAGGAGATCCGCGAGCTGGCCGAAGCCCTGGAGGCGGCGGTCCAGGACGCGGTCATCGTGGTGCCGGACGACGCCTCGGTGGAACTCAAGGAGGCGGCGGGCAAGTCCGGCAGCTCCGCGCTCTATCGGGACCTGAAGAATTCCTGCGACGAGGACATCGCCATTTCCATCCTGGGCCAGAACCTGACCACCAACGTGTCGGGCGGCTCCCTGGCTGCTGCCGAGGTCCACGAGCGCGTGCGCCGCGAGATCAAGGACGGCGACAAGAAGATCGTGGCCAAGGCGTTCAACCGCCTCATCGACTGGATCTGCCACTTCAATTTTGGTGACTGCGAACGCCCTGAGTTCGTGCTGTTCGAAGAGGAGGACGTGGACCAGAAGCAGGCCGAGCGGGACAAGACTCTCGCGGACACCGGCCAGCTCCGGTTCTCGAAGAAGTATTGGATGCGCACCTACGGTTTCGAAGAGGACGACATCGAGCTGGTGGAGGAAAAGCCCGCCTCAAGCCTTCCGCCCGGCCAGCCCCCCGCCGAATTCAACGAGGGCGAGGACATCTCCGACCAGACGGCCATCGACATGCTGGCCGGGAATATCCCGCCAGAGCAGTTGCAAGCCCAGGCCGAGGCTTTGCTTGGGCCGGTGCTGGCGCTGTGCCGCGAGGCGGCCTCGATCGAGGACATCATGACCGGGCTGGTGGATGCCTTCCCGGACCTGGACACGGAGGAGTTCGAGAAGCGCCTGACCATGGCCATCTTTATCGCAGACCTCTGGGGGATGCTGAATGCCGCCGAAGGACGTTGACCTCTCCTTCGCCCTGGGCCTGCCGCCAGAACGGGCCATCGCCTACTTCAAGGCCAAGGGCTACGCCATCACCTTCGACTGGCGCGAGATGCTGGCCGAAGCCCACGCCAAAGCCTTCACTGTGGCTAAGGCCATGAAGCTGGACGTGCTCCAGGCCATCCGCGAGGAAACCCAACGCGCCTTGGACCAGGGCCTGACCCTCTCCCAGTTCCGAAAATCCCTCGAACCGCGCCTGAAGTCCCTGGGCTGGTGGGGCAAGCAGGAGATGGCCGACCCCCTCACCGGCGAGGTGAAGAAGGTCCAGCTCGGCAGCCCGCGCCGCCTCAAGACCATCTACCAGACCAACCTGCAAACGGCCTACATGGCCGGGCGCTACCGCGAACAGAAGGCCAACGCCGACAACCAGCCATACTGGCAGTACGTGGCCGTGATGGACGCCCGCACCCGCCCGGCGCACCGGGTGCTCAACGGGCGCGTCTTCCATCATGGCGATCCGCTCTGGGGTTCCATGTACCCGCCCAACGGATGGAACTGCCGCTGCCGGGTGCGGGCCATGGACGGCGAGCACGTGGCGTCCAAGGGCCTCACTGTTGAGGATTCGAACGGGCGCATGGAGCTAGTGGAAGTGCCGGTGGGGCGCGATCTCCGCCCGACCACGGCGGCGGTCTATACCACGCCCGAGGGCGCAAAAGTGCGCACAGACCCCGGCTGGGCCTACAACCCCGGCCAGCAATGGCCGCTGTTCGACAAGGCCGGGCATCTGCCGGACTGCACGGGTGCATCCTTCGCTGAAAAGGACGGCAAGACCGGCTGCATCAGGATCGTGGCGGGCCAGCCCGACTGGAAGAGCCAGGGCCGCCAGGATCTGAGAACCGTCGCGGCCAGTCAACGCCAGGACGCGCCGCAGCTTCTGCCGCGCGCTGCAACCCAGGCTGAGGCCCGCGACATGATGGCCAGGGCTCTGGGACTGGACGCGAAACCGCTGGTCACGGTCCAGACGCCGGTGGGCAAGCTGTTCATGCGCCACGAGCTGCTCGCGCACATGGTGGAAAAGACCGAGCACGGACGCGAACGCTACGCGAACTTCATCCTGCCCACGTTCGAAAATCCGTTCGAGGTCTACCTGACCGAATACGAGGACGGTTTCCGTGAGCGCTATCTGGGGCTGTTCAAGGGCAAGAACGATCTGATGGTGGTGGCCAGGGTCAACCAAGACGGGAGCCTGTTCTGGAACATGATGCAGGCGGACGACAAGAGCATGAACAAGCAGCGCGTCGGGAAACTGCTGCACGGAAAATGAAAAATCGGCGGGGGTCCGACCCCCGTGGGTTCCTGGGACCCACGACAGTGCCTCCTCCCTTCTCAGCGCCCGGACGCTCCAGGATTCAGACCCCGCCGACTTTCAAATACGAGAATTACATAACGCCCACGGGCGGAGGTGGCAAGAGATGATCGAGATCCGCGTCACGAACACCGAGGGCCTGGACAAACTCAGGCAACTGGCGGCCAAGGGCCGAATCCTGGAGCCGTTCATGAGGAAGGCCGCAGGCATCATGGCCGACGCCGTGGAGGAGAACTTCGAGGAGGAAGGCCGCCCACGCTGGCCGTCCCTGTCAGCTGCCACCATCAAGGACCGGGAGCGGAGGGGCAACTGGCCGGGGAAGATGCTTCAGCGCTCCGGCCAACTGGCCAGCTCCATCAGCCGCCACTATGACGACACATCCGCCTCGGTCGGCACCAACAAGATCTACGCGGCCATCCAGAACCTTGGCGGCAAAGCCGGGAGGGGCAAGAAGGTGGAGGTACCGGCGCGCGAGTTCATGAAGCTCGGCGAGGATGACGAGAGGCGGCTTGAGCGGGTGGTCAAGGCGATATTCGATGACTTGCGGTAGGGCATAAAAATATCAAGACTCGTCTTGACATTATTCACCTCGGCCATATTTATCTCGTCCATGTCCAAAGCCGTTGTGGCAGGGATTCAAAAAAGGAGAATTATATGAAAAGAACAGGAGCAGATGGTGAAGCAGTCGAAATTCCAGTGGGGTATACCTCTCGTCAAGGTAAAGATGGACATGTCGTAGCCATCCCACCAGGTGGGACCTCTCGCGAAGGCAAGGATAGAAGAGTTGTAGCCATCCCACCAGGTGGAACCTCTCGCGAAGGCCAAGACGGGCGTGTTGTGGCCATCCCCAAAGGCTACACCTCTCGCCAAGGCAAAGATGGTAGAGTTGTAGCCATTCCTCCAGGTGGAACCTCCCGCGAAGGCAAGGATGGAAGAGTCGTAGCCATTCCGCCGGGAAAAACCTCCAGTCAGGACGCTAGCGGGCGCATAAAAGTAAAATAGAGAGCATGAGAAAGGGCGGTTACCCGCAGGGGAGCCGCCCTTTTGAATGCGTTCGCATGGTTTTCGAAATCACTTCCTGCCTTCATAATCCTTGATGAGACTGCCCATCACCCCGCAGGTCATGCATGCAGCCACCTCCACCATGCGGATAGCCCCGCTTTCCACCGTTATGCGCAGGCCCAACCCATCCATGCCTGAACCGTCAGCTATCATGACAACGGGGTAGCAGATGATGCCGCCGGGCAACTCCATCGGTCGGGCGGCATCAACCCTGGCCGTTTCGTTGAAGAACAGCCATTTGACCATCTTGGCAATCTCCTCGCGTGCGAGGGCGCTGTCCAGTGGCGCGGGGCCGATCGGCTTGTAGCTGAACACCTTGCTGCGCATGTCGCCGAAATCCTGGCGCTGGGAATTGTAGAAAAAGAGCTTCATCTCCGTGTCCGACAGGGCAAACGGATACGAACCCTGGCCGTCCTTGACTGTGAAGTCGTTGACTGGCCTGGCTGCGGCAGATGTCGTCAGTAGCATTAAGAAAAATACTGTGAAGAGCCCAAGTTTCATGTTGATTAAGCCATCATGCTCGCACGTTGTCCGAGATATAATTGCGCTATTGTTGCTTCTTGCACCTGCCTTTCAAGTCACTCCAGGAAATTGTAGGTTTATTTAGGGCCATCCCGGCGTCTTTTATGCAAAATTCAACTTCTTTCCGAGATACATCAGTCGGGATTCTTGATATGGTTATTTGATTGATCATGGTCTTTTTTTCAACAGCCTGTACGCCTAGGTCGTTTGCAGAAAAAATTTCATCTCGCAAAGCCGCAAGTTCCGCATATTGAGTATGGGCAAGAACAGGGAGGCCGACACTTGAATACAGTTTTAAGAATTGCGACTGCAATGCTTCAGCATATGGCGCATCCAGGCATGCAAGTCTTTCAAAATCAGTAAGTGGCCATCTCCCTGCAATGCTTGTAATCGCAAGAATGTCTGCATACATGTCTTCCATTTCAAGAAAACGTGGGAGGAAGAAATATCTTCCTGAAGGCTTGCCTTTACCACAAGGGTGAGCGACCCATTGTTGAATTTCGTTGACGTGTGCCCCTTGCTCTTTGCATACATCTTTTGCTTTCCGAAGGGGGGCAAGCAGGATGTAGTCAGCGCGAACACCGACACTAGTTTGGTTCTCAAGAAGGCAGTGAGGTGTTAAAACAATATAGTATTTGGACGTTGTGGTTTCACGAATGATTTGTCCCATCCTAAGGACATCACCTGAGATAGATGGATATATGTAGTAATCTGTCGCATCGACAGTTGATTGCTCAGCTGCACCGGGTCCTTGCTTTAGTCGTCCAAGGGATTGGGCAGTTCTTCTCCGTATGAATCCATATAATTTTTCAGGTTGTACAATGTCAGATTCTTTAATTTTGTCCCATTCCTGATCAAGAAATTGCCATAGGAATCCGCTTGCATCACGGTCAATCTCCATTCGGAGTCGCTCTTTCAGTTGCGGTATCCCAGTATCAACTATAGACTGAATAGCCTGTTTTAAATCATTCTGTGTGCCAACCTTTTTAACAAATCTAACGAAGCTCGATTCTGTAATGTTAGGAGGTTTTGGACTGGTGCTTGTAAGGATGACTGGAGTGAAACTTTTAGTTCGGATCTCTGTCAAGACCGAAGCCCCTCGAGTGTCTCGGCGGCTGGGGTCACCATTGTAAATGTCTGACACAATTATACAGTAATGATTTGACTCTATTTTTTTCAATGCGATGTCAAATGCATTGCACACATCCCACTCTAATTCTATCCCGTCAGCAGTTGGTAGATTTTCTTCAAACAGTTTACAGTAGTCATGGTCATCATCAATCATTATGCACTTGAGGCGCGATACTGAGACGTTCATCGCCCAATACTCCTTTCGAATATAGCTTCGAAGCATGCTCCCGGCTGGTCGCAGTTGTCTGAGCAAAGCAATTTTCCATAACTATCCATAGCTAGCCTCGCAACATAAAGTCCAAGTCCCATCCCAGCCGGTTTCGTTGTGTAGTATGAATCAAAGATTCTTTCTTTGTCTTCTTCTGAAATCCCAGGACCATTGTCGGCAACAATGATTTTAAATCCAGATGGAAGTGGGTCTAAGTCAATTTGTAGTAGGCCACCTGATCCTTTGCCGTGGTGTTTGGTCAGCCAGTATAATGCGTTGTCTACAAGGTTAGACATGACCTGCCCTAAACTGGCTCTGGACATTTTTACCATAAATGGTTCTGTTGGGATGTCGCACTTGACAACAATTTTTTGGCGATCAATGAGCATAGAAAACAGGTCAAGTGTATTAGCAATCTCTTCTCGTACGTCAAATGCAGTTGCCTTTCCACGCTTTGCCGGCGTTTGTGTGTCAAGTCTGTCTCTCAGAAGATTGATTTGTTCACACCACTCTTTTATGTCGCGGATGTTCGAAGGCACCTGATCGCGAAACCACTTTGATTCAGAACCATGACATGAACCAGGCATTCCTGATACAAATGGCAATAGTTTGTTTTCGAATATTTCAATTCGGCGGTTTATCTTGCCGAGTGGAGCACCGATTTCATGCATCACAAGGTCCACCATCTGACCAAGTCCGGAAAGAGTTAAAAGTCTGTTCAGGTGTTCTTGAATTCTCTCTGCTCTATCCCGAACCCTTTTGTCGGCCTGGACCATCAACTTTGCTACCGGATGGTCTGGACCAAGGCTTTTCTGTGCGGCCTGGACTTCATCCTTGAGATCGAGTCCATCGAAAAATGCAGCATCAGCTCGGACATCATTGGATCGAGGCTTTGCTTTGTATCGATGACCTTCAAGCACGTTCAATATGTGCTCGAACCATTGCTGGAGATCCTTGAATTCGTCATTGATGACCAAGCCTTCCCGTGTGCTTCGGTCAATTACATTGGGATTCCGATCCCGTCCTATTCGGATTGAGGCGACTATCTGGTTATTCGCAAGGTTCTTTGATGGGTTTTGTCTACTTCTTAAATCCAAGTTAAGCCAATCTTCACCTTTTTGTCCATATGGGTGAACACGAAATCCATCACGATAAATACCTACACCGCAGTATTCGTTCAAAGTAGATCGTAGCTTGGTTACACTTTGACCAAATCTATCCGCAAGTGGCTTTAGGCTCTCTGTGTCTCTGTCCCATGCTCTGATTTCAACCATGAACGGCCCGCAAAGTACGCTAGTATTTTTGTCTCGTATCCGCAGATCATGGCAAAAATGAACGTCCTTTCCTTCTATCTCTATTTGACCGGTGAACATGCCATCATCAGTTAAGCATCCTTCCAGTCTATAGCGCGGGCTCATGATTATTTCAGGTGGTGTAACATGTCCCGTGAAATTCCCTGGAATGGCAATGTGAATGTCAAAGTCGACTACGTCATTGAATGGCGAAATAAGGCTGCCAAGGCGTGAGTGCAGTAGCGTGAAATCTTTTGCATTCCAATTTTTCCGAAGCCCTTCCAAGGTGATTCGTGTCCCGTGCGGTAAGCTAGTCGGGTCGGCCTCCTCCCATTCAACAATGACTTCCTCAAGATATTTATCATCGTCGAAAACACCCCAATCGATGATGATTACGACGCCTGGATGATCAAGCATTTTACTTTCGAGGATGAGGCGTTCCGCGAGTCTTGCAGATGCAAATCGACCAATCCCCTTGGCACCTTGCAGGATGCGCCCCTTGGGCGTCATTTCCTTGCCCCGCTTGGAGATGGTCCCTGGCTCCAGCCATTTGTTAAGGATATCATCTAGACACATCCCGAAACCGTCATCCTCAACGATGATCCTGTCCAGGCTGTCCGGGTCTGCTCCCTCAAAGACGACATTGACGACGCTCGCGTCAGCATCATAGGCGTTCTTTACGAGCTCGACGAGGGCGACCGGTTCGTCGCTGATCAGTTCATCCCCGATCAGTTTGACGAGACGAGCCCTTGGGCGCATCTGTGCTTCGCCGGTATTCTTGGTGGTGTCCTGCATACGTGATTTGCCTCTTTTTGCCGCGCTTTTCGTAAGCCGAAAGCCAAGGGATTCGCAATACCTTCAAACAGGCGCATGCCGATAAAACCGTCTTCGACATGAAAAAAGGCAAAGGCGACTGTTTCACTCCTGAGAAACGGAGTGAGGTGATGTCACGAATTCGAGGCCGCGATACCGGCCCCGAATTGGCTTTGCGCCGGGCATTGTGGTCTTCCGGCCTGCGATACCGTACTCACCCCGCCTTGCCGGGAAAACCAGACATAGCGTTCATCTCCCGGAAGGTTGCCATATTCGTGGACGGCTGCTTTTGGCACGGCTGTCCGTTGCACGGAGTCATGCCCGGCACCAATCAAGAATTCTGGAGTCGCAAGATCGGCAGAAACATCGAGCGGGACAGGGAGACAAACGCAAGGCTGGAGAAGGAAGGCTGGGTTGTTCTCAGATTTTGGGAGCACGAGGTGGAAAAGGCTCTTCAGGATTGCGTTACGCGGGTCAGGGACGTCCTTAGCGAGAAGCCAGTACGGCCTGCTCGATGACGGCCTTCATGACCGGGGCGCAGATTCCGTTGCCGCAGAGTTTGACTCTGTCCCTGCGTGTGGGAGCGACCAACTTGTGTTCCGGTGGAAGTCCCATCGCGCGAGCCAGTTCGGAAGGTTGGAGCATTCTCATGCGGTGCCCGTCCGGGGAGGGGACTACCAATGCGAATCTGTCGAGCGTCGTCACTGTCCTGAGAGGCATGTCCAGTGATTGCCAGCCGCCTGAGCCGTCCGACCCGTAATAAACAACCAAAAACGAAGCATCCTGGCCTTTCTCAGCCATAGCCCGCTCGGCATGCTTCAGGGTGCGTTCGGCACGTCCGGCACGGTAAAGAAGCGTCGTCTTCCACCTTCCAGGAGGGTCTAGGATTGATTCGACAGTTGAAGACGTAGTGTTGCCCTTGATGCAAACGGGAGGGGTCTTTTCCAGATCGCCGACCATGAAGAGGCGGCGGCGGGATTGGGGCACGCCGAACTTCTCTGAATCCAGGATGTATTGCTCGATCTGATAGCCGGTGTTTTTCAATTCTTCGACCATCTCGGACCAGCGCGGCCAGGAGGCTATCTGAGGGACGTTCTCAAGGACGATCCACCTGGGCTTGAGCGCCTTGGCCCATCGGATGGTTTGCAAAGCCGTGCAGCGACTGGCTTCGCTGCGTTCCCTCGCGCCCTTTGCCGGGGAATGGTTGGTGCATTCCGGGGAGGAAAGAAGCAAATCGACTTTTTGGCCCTCAAGGGCTTCAAGGGGGTCGATCTCCTCGACCTTGCCGTTGAACACCTTGGCTTCAGGGAAATTGGCGGCATAGGTCGTCGCGGCGGGAGTCCATGCGTCCACGGCCAAAAGGGGGCGGCAACCGGCGGCAACAGCGCCTCTCGCCCCCAGTCCGCCCCCACAAAACAAATCTGCAAACGCAACCATGCTGTCTCCCCACGTTATCCTATTGCCTTGAATAGACCATGCGTTGTCTAAGGGCAAGTTTCAACTTGGTTGAGTGTGTATGTTATTTCAGGGTATTATCTCAAGATGCCGTTTCCCACCTATTGCCGAAGCTCTTGATTCGCGATATAATTTATTAGATTTTCGATTACGGCGGAGCCGGATGTCGTTTTTCAATAATTCGGAGGTGTTAATGTGCGTGCAAAGATTGTCTTAACGAGTACCCTAAAGAGTGATGTTATTAAAGCAATCTTCCCTGACAACAATAAGACTATAGTTTGGGATCTCACGGTTGGTTCAGAAGGCACTAGGATTCTGGATGAATTGATGGATTATGTTGCTGACGAAGATCGTCCCAAGGCACACGAAGGTGCTTTGTTTGTCTTTTTTTATCCCATGCACGAGTCTTACGGCTTTGTGTCCGTTGAAGACGGACAATACGTAATACGTGTAAAGAATGAAGGTATATATTCGTTAAGGGAGACATGCGAAGCACTCGTTGGACATATTGCAGATTATTGCAAACGAAATGGGAAAGACTTGCAATTTGTAAGACCTGTAACCATCCTGGAAATGAAGCTTCGTCGCCCCATTATCTTTGGCAAAGTTCTTGTGATTAAAAAAGACATGTGGGCTGAAGTGAAGCGTAAGCGGCATGTCGAATTTTGGGTTTCCATAGTTGGTGGACTCACTTTTATTCTATTGGTAGCAATTAGTTTGTATTGGACATACACGACAAAAGACGAGAAGCAAACGTGGTGGTTTGCCACTTGGTCTCTCGATCAACTGTCAAAACTGATAGGGTCTATTTCTGTTGCCAGCATTCTCTCTGCTATACAGCTTTGTGTCGCATGGAATGGCATACGATCTGTCAATATAAAATGGTCAATACCTGACAACGGTGACGAAATTTAAAGTTGTGGTGTATGAAGATTCTCTTGTGACACGCGTCACATGTGGCAAGCAACAATTGTTTATGCTGGTCGAGTCACACCAGCAGATGCTGGTCGTTCTTGATGGGGGCCTTCTCCACAATCTGGTAGATCGCCCGTTCGGTAAGGCCGCAACGCATGGCCAGCAGGTTGGCGTTGCGGCCATCGTAGTGTTCGCGCACGTACCGATCGAGCGCTCGTTTGAACGCCGTTTTGCGCACGTTCACCACGCATCCCGCCATGCCCTCAAAGAGGCTCAGGGCGACGTTCAGGCCGCACTGCTCCGCCACCAGCTTCAGGTCGCCCTCCAGGTCATCAACCGTAACCAGGGCCAGCACGTCGGGATGGATGGCCATCACGCAGCCTCTTTCTTCGCGCCCATGGCCTCCAGGGCCTCGACCACGGCGGCTACGTCGGTCTTGCGCAGGAAATTGATGGAGTCGCGCTTCACGACACGGCGCAGAAGTTTGTCGAACGCCGCGTCGCGCTGATCTTTGGGCGCGCGGGCCACCTGGTCCCACATGGCCCGCACCATGCGCAGCTGCCTGGGCGAGGCCAGGTGCGGCGAGCGTCCCTTGAACTCCTGGTAGCGCTTGCGGCCAGGGTGGGGCTTCCATGATCCGGCGTCGGTGGCTTTCTTCTCCCAGTCGCCGATGATGAAAGCGGCCTGCTTGGCGGTGAGCTGCTTGCTGGAAAACACGCCGAAGCGTTCATCAAGCATGTCCCGATAGGCCGCGTCGTCCAGGCCGATGGCGTTCTTCAGCGCGTGGATCTTCGTGATCTGTCCCGAGGTGATCATCTCCATGGTCATGCTCCTTGCGGCTGTGCAGGTTGCGTCGAAGACGTGCGCCCTGGTTTCCCGGCGCGTTCCCAGGCTTCAAACAGGGCGCAGCTCACGGCGCAGTAAGACCCGTGGTCGTGGCAGGTGATGCATGGGCACTGCGTAGGCGCGTCTTTGGGGCGTTCTGCGTAGGCGATGGTCACGGGTGACTCCTTCGGCTGCTCATCAGGCCGGGACCACCACGTCCCGGCGACCGCCCTGGAGGGCGGTTTCGCATTCAGGCCGCTTTCACGGCGACGTTTTCGTCTTTCAGTTCGTAGTAGAACGTGTCCTTGCCCACGATGCGCACGCCTGCCTCGGCGCGCAGATCTTCGGGCAGCTTCCGCAGCGCTTCCTTGTCCGGCTCCTCCTTGATGCGGATGCAGCCGGGCAGTTCCAACTTTGCCAGCTTGGCCGCCATGCCATTCAGCTTGCCGAGCACCTCCTTCCAGGTGCCCTTGGGCAAAGGTTTGAGTTCGTCAGAGGCCCTGAAGCCGAAGACGCCATGCGTCAGCTTGATGGATTTGCCCTTCTTGAACAGGGCCTCCTTACTGGCGGTCGCGTAGGTGGTCAGCGCTGATTCCAACAGCCTGCGCTTCTCGCGCAAGGGAGCGGCCAATTCGTCGGCGCGCTTTCGCGCGGCTTCAATGTCCTCGTTCAGGCAGATCTCGATCATCCTCATTTCGCGATCGAGCTTGGCCAGCTCCACCAGGGCGGCATCAGCCGCGTCCAGGCTGGTGATGGCCTGCGTTTCATCAGGTTTACGCCTAGCCACGGGGCACCTCCGGGCAAGCCCCCGGAGTGACCGGAGCGGGTTGAGGGGAAAACAGGTCGGGCCTGCGCAGCAGAGCCCTGGCTTCTCCCAGCTTCTTCCAAGCGGCATAGGACTTCGCCTTGATCTCGACCGGATCGTGACTGCCGACGACCGAGCCCAGATCACCAATGGCCGATTCGACGAGTGCCGCGCTTTGCTCGACGCTAAGCACCAGCATGCACCACCTCCTTTGTGGTTTTCCCGTTCGAACGGGCGTTCGAATCGTTGTTCGGACACGTCAGACACGCCTTGCGGAGCATGATGGTCTGGGCGTTGCCACCACGCACGCCGAGGCGTTTGGCCAGGTCGCGGTTGGTGGCGCAGGCTTCTCCCGTGATCGTGCCGAGAACAGGGCAACAAGCGGATTCAGGCTGGCCGAAGGCTTCCAGCACCCGCGCCTCCAGACGCTCCAGATTGCCTTTGTAGGTGCCCTTGAGCGCCTCGCAGATCACTGACTTGGAACGGTAGCCCAGCGCGGCGGCCACCGTGGCCATGCCCTGAGCCTGCACGGCCTCGTTCAGGATGGAGAGCCAGTTCATGCCGACCTCAGTTCCGTTTCGGGAATCTCAGGGCGTTTCACCCCGGCGTCTTTCATGAGAATCCAGGCTTTTTCCCGTCCGATCTTGCCCCTGGCTTTAACGAAGCCCCCCGCCTCCAGAGCCTTGATCGATTCACGGACGGTCTGTTCCTCGCAGCCGGTCAAGCGAACTAGTTCCGATATGGTCGTGGCCCGTGGGCGAAGCCCTCGGAGCGTCCCCCAAACCTTGTCGCGGCAGGTGACTTCCCCTTTGGCCTGGGCATCCCGGCGTTGTCGGATGTCTCGAACGACTTTGAACGTCGGATTGCGGCGGCGCGGACCATTCTCCCCTGGTTTGACGTCGGCTTTCGTCTCCTCAACCAGCTCAAGGTCTCCTTCCCGGCGGAGCCGTTCGAGCACTCGCAAGACCGGTGAACGCTTGAGCCCGGTCAGGCGGTCCATGGCCTGTTCCAGGCTCACTTCCGCCCCTGGCCTGAAGGTCCCGTCCTTCACGCTCAGTTCCGCCAGAAGGGCCTTCACCGGCCCAAGCACGGTCAGGTTGGTCACGTCCTACCCCTTGCGGGCCAGGTGCTCGGCCCGGACTTCGGACACGGTGTGCTTGCGGGCCAGCGTTTCGCATGCCTGCGCCCAGCGGTAGAGGCTATAGACCGGCATGGATTTCTCGCTGGCCAGGATGGCATGGAGAGCGTCATCCGACACACTGACCTCGCAGATCTGGTCCATGACCATGCGCATGTCCTCGAATTCGAGGTTCTGGAATACGACCCGCTGGCTCACGCGGCGCATGAGCGCCGGGTAGCGCTTGAGCCGCTGGTCGGCCCAGGGCATGCAGATCAGGATGATGGGGATGCCCGCCATGTCGCCGATGTCGCGGATGGTTTCCACCAGCGTGTTTTTGTCCGCCACGTAGTCCACCTCGTCGAGAATCAGCGCCCGGTCGGACCCCATGAGCGTCTCCACGATCTGGTCGAAGAGCGCTTGGCTGGTTTTTGCGGGCATCAGCCCCAATTCGCTGGCGATGTCGGAAAGCAGCCATTTGGGACCCATGGCCTTTTTCACGCGAACCAGCACCGAATGCGGGCTGTGATGGTTCTTCCACCATAGGCTCGTCTCAGTTTTGCCCTGGCCCACCTCGCCCGTGACGATCACGAACTTGTCGATGCCCGGCGGGCTGGCCACCGCATTGTTGACCGCTGTCACGTAGCGTTTTACGTTGGCCGTCATGGCGAACTGCTTGCGCAAGGCTACCTCCTTGTGCTTGCCTGGGCGCGCTGGCAGGCGTCGTCCAGGTCGGTTTGGTCAAGCCAATCCAGCGAGGTCGGGTCGATGAGCTTGCCCGGCCTCGCTGGGAGGGTTTCTTCGGGAAATTCGATGTCCGGCAGGTGCGCGGCAGGCGTGTTCTCGGCTGCGATGCGTTCCAGATCCGCGAGCATGCGCGGGTCGGCGGCGATGGGCAGCACCTCGCGGATTCCGTCCAGTTTGCCCAGGCGCGCGGCCTCGGCCACGATCTTCTTGGTGCCCCGCTTGAGCGCCTCCTGAGCCCTCTTCTGCTCTCGGAATTCCGCATAGCCAGGGGCGTTCTTGCCCCCGATCAACGCGAACATGGGATGCACGCCCTGAGTGCGTTTGGCCTCGCAGATGTAGTTGCCGTCCATGTCGTAGACGTGGACCGAGCGCAGATCGTGCCAGTCGTAGCGGATGAGCACCCGAGTGCGCAGGCCATAGAGGGCGTCGTGACAGTAGTGGCCGCCGAAGCGGGGCACGCCGTTGTTCTCCAGGTGCGCCACTTCCTCGTGCATCATGAGGAAACGCAGATCCGAAGCGTCCACGCCCTCGCCGCGCCCGGCCATGAACACTTCACCCGGTGAGCGCTTGCCCAGGCCCGAGTGCGGGCGTTGTCGGTAGTAGAGTTCGAGCCAGGATTCGAAGGCGTTCGCGGCCTGTTCGAGGCTGATGGGCGCACCGGGAGCGAGACTCTGCATGAACTTCTCGTTGCGGCGCATGCGGGCAGGCTTGTCCATGATGGATGCACCCGAATAGCTGGGCATGAAGCGTTCGCAGTGATCGCCGTAGGTCTTGAAGAAGGGTTCGATGACTTTCGAACGGGCGTTGTAGGGCTTGGCGAACACGGTCAGGATGCCCAGGCGGCCATAGAGGCCCGCCATTCCCGTCTGGCTCAAGTCCAGATCCTGGGTGAAGACCTTGGCTTTGAAGCCCTTTCCGTTATCCAGGTAGACCACCTTGGGCATCTTCCCGAGGCGCAGGATGGCCCGGTGCAGGGCCAGATGGATGCCTTGGATGTCCTCCTGGAGCATGAAGGCGCAGCCCATGATGTCGCGGCTGGCCCAGTCCAGGAAGGCGATGAGCGTCGGGCGCACCGCCTTGCCGGTGAAGGGGTTGATGACCGTGAAGTTGCAGCGATGGCCGTCCGCGATCAGCACGTCGCCCACTTCGAGGAGCGAGATGTCGCGCTCAAAGTAGGGAGCGATCTTGTCCGTGAGGGCCTTCTCGCCCTCGCGCGCCAAGGTCCAGATGTCGGCGTACCTCGCCTTGAACTCATTCACGAAAAGCCGGAGTGTGCTGGGCGAACTGGGCGAGTGGATGCCTTGCTGCTCCAGATACAGCTTGCAGTACCCAATGGCCGTAGCGATCTTGATCTGGTTCTGGTTGAGCAGCTGCTTGAGCAGGATGGCCTTTTCGGCCTCCGTCACCTTGGACTCGCCTTTGCGGTGCTGCCCGTAACGCTCGGCCAGGGCCGCGCAGTCGTAGTTGGCCTGTTTGAGGGTCACGGCCCAGCGCTCCAGGGTCTTCCAGGAAGTCTCACCCAGTTCGGCCAGGATGGCCGTGTAGGCCACGCCTGTGTTGTAGAGCGTGATGAACGCGTCGCGGGCTTCCTCGATCTTGAATCCTTTCCGCTTGGCGTCGCGTTTGGCGTTCAGATAGTGGCGCACCAGGTCGGCCTTGAGAGCTGCCTTACGGAGCTGTTCGGGCGGGAGTTCGGCCACGGACAGTCGGCAGGAATCCGGTGCATGGTCCTGGACGGCAGGCGCACATCCGGCCTTGCCGCCGGTGATGACAGCCAACGCCGTGCGCTGGCGCATGCCCATGGCGATCCGGTTCTGTTCATCCATGCCGTCCACCAGCCAGAGCTTGAGCTTGCCGTTGCGTCCGGGCGCGGGGATCTCCCTGAAGGCCCATCCCTTGCGGTCGGCTTCCTTCTCGATGGCCTGTCTGGACTTGCCCAGGACGGTCATCAGCTCCTTGGTGGAATAGGCGTCCTTCATTTCGCGACTCGCGCAGCCATGAGGCGCGTCGGACATCCAAGCCAGCACAGGGCGCGCGAGACGGACTCGTCCGCGCGGCGGTTGTGGATGACGTTGCTGACCTGCTGCCTGCTGACGCCCGCTTCTTGAGCGACCATGACCCAGGTGACGTCGTGGGTGAGCGCCCAGCGCTTGATGGCCCTGGTGTTCATTTCTTGCGCCTTTGCTTGATGGCCCGTTCCTGCCGGGCGAGTTCGTCTTTTTGGGCTTTGATCCGGGCGAGTTCGAGAAGATCCATGTCCTCACCCGTGACGGCTCTGGCGCACAGGGGGGCGAGCATCGCCTGGATGGGCAGGAGCGAATCGGTCACAAAGCAGAAGATGGTGAGGTAGTGGTACGGCATGCGGTGCGCGGTGGCGCTGGACGACACCCACTTGTCCAGCATGTCGGGCGAGACAGGCGTCCGGCCTTCTTCGGCCAGCCCTTCCTTACGCGCGGCCGCCGACATGAGCTCGGCGATGGCTTCGCGGCTCTTCGGACATTCCGAAAGAACCTCGCGCAGGGCGGCTTTGACGCGCAACGTCACATCCAGACTGGGATTGTGCCAGAGGCCAAACTGGTGGGTGCTCATGACGGCATGTCCGAAATTTGTCCGGCCCTGGATATTGTGGGCCGGTGGGTTGTCGGGTAGCGTCGCCGTGAATTCATGGATTCAGAATTAGTCTTGGGCGTAATTCAAGTCAAGACTTAAAGGTTAGTTGCAAACGTATTTTGTACGAGGTTTCGCTAAGATCAGCAATATTAGCGAGTTACCATGTGCGAGGAGGGTTGCGAATTGGTTGCTAATTCCACTGACGAGAATGCAACCGGTCCTGCTTGGGACGAAGTCTGGGAGCGGATCAAGCGGAGTACGGGGATCAAGACGCAGCGCAGCCTTGCGGCGACGCTGGGAATCTCCGACGCGTCTGTTGCTGATGCGAAGAAACGAGGGGTTTTCCCTCTTGGCTGGGCGCTTCGCCTCGCACGAAGGCAAAATTTAAGTTTAGACGTAATATTGCTTGGCCGTAACACTCCAGGCGAGATCTCGCCCTCTCCGGCTGCCGAGCGTAAACCTTTATATATTGACAGTGCGGTTGAACTCGTGGATGAAGCTGTGAAGGCGTCAGGTTGCCTCGTAAACTCCGAACAGAAAGCAGCTCTTGTCAGCATTATACGCGAAGAGCTGAAAAAGAAGGCGGAGAATTTAGTTAGGGCTCTGACTGTTTAGAACATGGATGACGATCTTACGTACAAACTCGTCAATGCTCTAAAGCACCACGCTGATCAACCCCAGCAATCAGCCGCTGGCATCTCCATTCGTAATCTGACGATCAACGTAGGCGGGGATGTTCACATTCATTCCCCGCACGATCGCCAGCCCACAAGTAAACAGAAAGACACCCGCAGGACGGTTTCACGTCGCGAGATGATCGAAGCCATTCATGCCAATGCTGGACGCTACTTTCACAAGAACCAATTCAGCGATGTGCTTATGGATCTGTTCGGTGTATGCGACTTGAACACTGCGTCTTTGAAAGTGGTCAGGCGGATATGGGAATGGGCGATGGAGTGGCAGCGCGAGGTTGTTACCGGAACGGACGATTGATCGGCATTTTTCTCATTCTATTCTGAATTTTCGCGGCAAATTCGGCATTTTTTCTCAAACTTGATTCTCCTGGAAATCCTCCTGAAAGCTAATGTCCATGCGCCTTCTCACGGCCATGGCATCCTCCTCCTATTTCTCAAACTGCCTTAAAACCATTAGCAGGCATCAGCATGATTTGCCCCGGTCTGAAGCAGGACAATCAAATGCGGACGTTCAGTCAGCGCTTAAAAAAGGGGCAAGGGCGGGACAAAATCGGAAGGCAAAGAAAAAGGGGCTTAGGACCGTTGTCCTAAACCCCTGATTTCTTGGTGCGCCCGGCAGGATTTGAACCTGCGGCCTACGGATTCGTAGTCCGGCGCTCTATCCGCTGAGCTACGGGCGCGTCGTCGAGAAAGGCGTTCTAGGGATTTCAGGCCCCCGCGTCAAGCACTCTTTTGAATTTTTTATAAATTTATGAACTCGGAATGTTCAGCACCCGTCAGAAGCAAGAGCCAGAGCGGCTTGCCACGGATTATCACAATTTCAGGGGCTGTGAGAAAGTCCCGCAGGTGGGGGTGTGCGGCGGCAAGGATTCCCAGGATTCTTGCCTTCTCCTGGTCATCATCCACTGGAAACAGTTCGCAGCCCACGGTCAGGGCTCTGGTTTGGGCCCTGGTTTGGGTGGTATTTCCGGCCAGGGCCTTCTCCCGCTCGTCGATCAGCAGGGCCATGTTTGGGTTTCTTTTCAGGTTTGCCCACTTGCGCGTGTTTGCGGGCGTGGCCATATGAATGTATTGCAGGTTCGGCTCCACGGCGTAGCTCATGAGCGAAGCGTGCGGCAGGTCGCCTGCGCTGGTGGCCAGTACGCACAGGTCTCGCTCGCGGATCATCTGGGCCATCTCTTCGGGGATGGGCATGCAGTCCTCCGTGAATATTCGTAACGATTCAAAATGATTCTACCAGAAACCATGCACAGCCTACAAGAAAAGCTTGCCGCGTCGCGGCAGTTCCTGACTTCGCTCGCAGCCAGACACAACCCCGCCCGCATAGCCGTAGCCTGGACCGCCGGGAAGGATTCCACAGTGGTCCTGGACCTCTGGCGCGAGGTTCTGGGCGGCCCCGTCACGGCCATCAACCTGGACACCGGGTGCAAGTTCCCCGAGATACTCGCACTGCGCGACAGACTGGCGGTCGAGTGGGGGGTAACCCTCCACGTGGCGCGGCCTCTGCTTGAGGACATCCCCGCCGGGATCGCCGACGACAAGCTGGCCTGCTGCGGCGCGTTGAAAGTCCGGCCTTTGAGGCGGACCATGGCCGAACTCGGTATTGAGGTGCTCCTTACAGGAATACGGGCCGACGAAAACCCCAGCCGCACCGACCTGTCCCACCTGGAGGACCGCCAGGGGTACACACAGGCCAACCCCATCCTGGACTGGACCGAAATGGACGTCTGGGCGCACACGACCACACGCGCATTGCCCTATTGCACGCTCTACGACCAGGGCTACCGGTCGCTCGGCTGCATGCCCTGCACGACCAGGGTTGCCGGGGAGGGTCAGGGCGAGCGCGATGGGCGCGATCAGGAGAAGGAGGCCCGCATGGCCGAACTCAGGGCGCTTGGCTACTTCTGATTGGCTTTGGCAGGGAAATCCGCTAGAATTCCTGCCTCCCATGAACCACCATCATACCACAAACGCCGCATCGACCATCGTCCGGCACGCCACGCGGGTCATCCGCCTCGGGGACATGTTCCTGGGCGGCGACAACCCCATTCGCGTCCAGTCCATGACCAACACCGACACCCGCGACGTGGACGCGTCCACCGCGCAGGTGCTGGCCCTGGCCGCCGCCGGGTGCGAGATCGTCCGACTGGCAGTCCCCGACGAACAGGCCGCCGTGGCGCTCAAGGCCATCAAGGCCGCTTCGCCCGTGCCCATCATCGCGGACATCCACTTCGACTACCGGCTGGCGCTCAAGTCGCTGGAAGCCGGTGTGGACGGGTTGCGCATCAACCCAGGCAACATCGGCGGCCAGGACAAGGTGGCCACGGTGGTGCGCGCCGCCAGGGACCACGGCGCACCGATCCGCATCGGGGTCAACTCCGGGTCGGTGGAGAAGCACCTGCTGGAGAAGTTCGGCGGGCCGACGCCAGCCGCCATGGTGGAGAGCGCCCTGGAGCACGTGCGCATGCTCGAGGACGAAAATTTCGACCAGATAAAGATCTCGCTCAAGTCCTCCTCGGTTCCAGCTACCATCGCGGCCTATTCGCTGCTGGCCAAAGAGGTGGACTACCCCCTGCACATCGGCGTCACCGAGGCCGGGACTCCGCTTCGCGGCGCGACCAAGTCCGGCGTGGGGCTGGGTGTGCTCCTGTGGATGGGCCTTGGCGACACGCTGCGCGTCTCGCTCACCGGCGATCCGTTGACCGAGATGGTGGCCGCCTGGGAGATCCTGCGCTGCCTGGGCATCCGCGAGCGCGGCCCGGAGATCGTCTCCTGCCCCACTTGCGGCAGAACGGAGATCGATCTGGCCGGGCTTGCCGAGGCCGTGGAAAAGAAACTTCGCGACGTGAAGACGCCCATCAAGGTCGCCGTGATGGGCTGTGTGGTGAACGGGCCGGGAGAGGCCCGCGAGGCCGACATCGGCCTAGCCGGGGGCCGCGACTGCGCCGTCATCTTCCGCAAGGGAGAGGTGGTGCGCAAGGTGCGCGGCGAGGCCAACGTGTTGACGGAATTCATGAAAGAACTCGATCAGACAATCAGGGAGTTTGAAGACAGATGCGCCTGAGCAAATACTACGCCCCCACCCTCAAGGAAGACCCCGCGGACGCCGAAGTCGTCAGCCACAAACTGATGCTGCGCGCGGGCATGATCCGCAAGCTCACCTCGGGCATCTACACCTTTCTTCCCCTGGGGCTTCGTTCGCTGAACAAGGCCGCCCGCATCGTGCGCGAGGAGATGGACCGCGCCGGGGCGCTTGAGATCCTCATGCCCGGCGTCCAGCCCGCCGACCTCTGGCAGGAAACGGGCCGCTGGGAGTTCTACGGCAAGGAGCTCCTGCGCTTCGAGGACCGCCACGGCCGCGCCTACTGCCTGGGACCCACGCACGAGGAGGTCGTCACCGATCTTGTACGCAACGAGGTGCGCTCCTATCGCCAGCTCCCCCTGAACCTGTATCAGGTGCAGTTCAAGTTCCGAGACGAGATCAGGCCGCGCTTCGGCCTGATGCGCGGGCGCGAGTTCCTGATGAAGGACGCCTACTCCTTCGACAAGGACGAGGAAGGCGCCATGGCCAGCTACAAGGGCATGTACGACGCCTACTGCCGCATCTTCACCCGCCTGGGTCTGAACTTCCGGGCCGTTGAGGCCGACACCGGCTCCATCGGCGGCAACTACTCGCACGAGTTCATGGTGCTGGCAGACACCGGCGAAGACACCATCGCCGCCTGCCCGGCCTGCGAATACGGCGCAAACCTGGAAAAAGCCGAGGCCGTGCTGCCTGATGCCAAGAAGCCCCCGGTCTGCCAGGCCTTCGAGCAGGTAGCCACTCCCGGCCAGCACACGGTTGAGGAGGTCGCCGCGTTTTTGTCCGTGGAACCCCGCGCCGTGGTGAAGACCCTGCTGTTCGACGTGGACGGCAAGCCCGTGGCCGCCCTGGTGCGCGGCGACCGCGAACTGAACGACGTGAAGCTGAAAAACGCCCTCAACGCCCAGAATGTCGCCCTGGCCACGCCGGAGCAGGTCCAGGCCTGGACCAAGGCTCCTGTGGGCTTCGCCGGTCCTGTGGGCCTTAGCGTGGAGACCATCCTGGCCGACCGTGAGCTGTCGCAGGGCACCGACTGGGTGGTTGGGGCCAACGCGGCGGACGCGCACCTCAAGCACGTGGACCTGGACCGTGATGCGAAGATCACCGGCTACGCCGACCTGCGCTCCGTCACCGCCGGGGATCCCTGTCCCAAGTGCGGCGTGGGGCTTACGCTCACGCGAGGCATCGAGGTCGGCCACGTGTTCAAGCTGGGCTACAAGTATTCCGAGTCCATGAAGGCCTCCTTCCTGGACGAGCAGGGCAAGGACAGGCTCCTGTACATGGGCTGCTACGGCATCGGCGTGTCGCGCGTGGTGGCGGCCTGCATCGAGCAGAACCACGACGCCAACGGCATCGCCTTCCCGCCCGCCCTGGCCCCGTATGAAGTGGCCGTACTCTGCCTGGACCCCAAGGGCGAGGCCATGGGCAAGGCCGAGGAAATCTACGGCTGGCTCCAGGACCAGGGCGTGGACGCCCTGCTGGACGACCGCGACGAGCGCCCCGGCGTCAAGTTCAAGGACGTGGACCTGATGGGCATGCCAATGCAGATCGTCATCGGCGGCAAGGGACTGGCGCGCGGCGTGGTGGAAGTGAAGGACCGCCGCACGGGCGAGAAATCCGAGCTGCCCGTGGAAGGCTTCCAGGAAGCCTTCACGAAATGGCGCGAAGCGGTGCAGGCCGGGTGGAACGCCCGCTAGCAGCCATGCCGCATATCTTCCGCGTCGGCGAGATAACCCGCGCCCTGAAGGACGTGGTGGAAGGACAGTTCCCCTTTGTGCAGGTGCGCGGCCAGGTGTCCAACCTGGCGCGCCCCGCTTCGGGGCACGTCTATTTCTCGCTGAAGGACGAAGAGGCGCTCCTGAACGTGGTCTGGTTCAAGGGCAGCCAGTCCGGCGTCTCCCTGAACCAGACCGAGCGCTACGATCCCCTCACCGGCGAAGTCATGCAGGAAGGGGAGGGCGGCTCGGCCTGGCTGGCGGACGGCCTGGAGGTGCTCTGCGCCGGGAGGCTGACGGTGTATGCCCCGCGCGGGGCCTACCAGATGGTGGCCGAGCTGGTTCAGGACATGGGCCTGGGCAAGCTCTACCAGGAGTTCGAGGCCCTGAAGCGCACGCTGGCCGCACGCGGTTGGTTTGCTCCAGAACGCAAGCGCGCTCTGCCCACGCACCCCACGCGCGTGGCCGTGATCACGGCCCCCACGGGCGCGGCCATCAGGGATTTTCTGCGCGTGGGTAGTGCGCGCGGCACGGGTTGCGAGATACGCATCTTCCCGGCCCTGGTGCAGGGCGAGGCCGCCCCGCGTGAGATCACCCAGGCGGTCGACGCGGCCTGTGCGGACGACTGGCCCGAGGTGGTGGTGCTCATTCGCGGCGGCGGCTCCCTTGAGGATCTGTGGGCTTTCAACACAGAGGCCGTGGCCGGGGCCATAGAGCGCTGCCCGGTACCGGTGTTGTGCGGCGTGGGCCACGAGGTGGACACCACCATCGCAGACATGGTGGCCGACGTGCGAGCGGCCACGCCCAGCCACGCGGCCCAGCTGCTCTGGCCGGAGCGGACCGTGCTGGCGCAGCGCGCCGACGAGGCCGAGATGGCCCTGTCGCGGGTGTTCGCGAGATTTCTGGCCGCCAGGGAGCAGGCCCTGTCGCGCCTGGACAAGGCGCTTGGCTGGCTGTCCCCGGCCGGGCAGGTGCGCCGCCTGGAAGAGCGTCTGGAGTTGGCGGCAGTGCGGCTTTCGCGGGCGGGGCAGGCCATGACGCAGCAGCCGGAGCGCGTCCTGGCCGATGCCTCTGCCAGACTGTCTCGCACCGGGCGCGCGATCCCGGAGAGGGCGGGCATGCGCCTGGATGGGCTCACGCATCGCCTGGACGCTTTCGGCCCCGGCTGGCTGGACGGACTGGAGTCCCGGCTGGGAGAGGCTTCGCGCCGCCTGGACGCGGCAGCATCCCTGTCCGGGGAGCGGACGCAGGCGCGCCTTGCGCTTCTGGACGCGCGCCTCGCGGGCCTGGACCCGCGAAAGCCCCTGGAGCGGGGCTACGCCCTGGCCCGCAAGGCCGACGGAACATTTCTGCGCCGGGTGGACGAGGTCCGTCCCGGCGATGCCCTGGACATCATCGTCCAGGACGGCACGGTGAAAACCGGCGTCACCTCAGTGGAGCGACATTCATCATGATCCTTCGCGCGCTGCTTGCCCTCCTTCTGCTGGCCGTCACCGCGACGGTCCAGGCCGCCGTGCTGACGGAAGGTCCGTTGTCCGTCACCGTGCCGGAGTCCGTGGGCGAGGGGCAGGTGTTCCTGGTGGAAGTGAGCCTGCAAAACCAGGTGGAGACCGTCCTGGTGGAGTGGATGGGCCGCGCCACCGAGGTGACCATGACCAAGCGCGGCAACGTCTTCAAGGGGGAGCTGCTCCTTGGCGCGGGCCTTGGAACCAGGCACGCCCCCCAGACCATCCTGGTGGAGGCGCTGCGTCCCAACCGGCGCGAGATGGTGCTCGGCAAGATCGCGGTGACCGCCGTGGCCTTTCCGGAACAGCGCCTGAACCTGCCGCCGTCCATGGTCACGCCGTCCAAGGAAAATCTGGCCCGCATCAAGCGCGAGCAGGAGCAGGTCAATGCGGTCCTGGCCGTGGCCAGCCCCAGGAAATTCTGGAATTTCCCCTTCCTGCGGCCTGTTCCCGGCGAAGTGACCAGCGCCTTCGGCCTGCGCCGCATCCTGAACGGCCAGCCCAGGAGCCCGCACTCCGGCATCGACTTCGACGCCATGATGGCTGACCCGGTGCTTGCCGCCAACCAGGGGCGCGTGGCGCTCACCGGTGATTTCTACTTCAACGGCAAGTCGGTGTTCCTGGACCATGGGCAGGGCGTGTACACCATGTATTTCCACCTCTCGCGCATCGACGTGACGCCCGGACAGCACGTGGAGCGGGGGCATCTGGTGGGCCTCGTGGGCTCAACGGGGCGCTCCACCGGGCCGCATCTGCATTTCGGGTTGAAGATTCTCGGCCAGTCGGTTGACCCCATGCCCCTTTTCACGGCAGGAGGAGCGTTCGACCGGCAGGCCAAGGGGGGCTCATGAGCGCTCGAAAAGAGAGTTTCGAAAAGAATATGGACAGGTTGCAGCAGATAGTCGACCAGCTGGAGTCGGGAGAGCTGCCTCTTGAGAAGGGCGTCGCCCTGTACAAGGAAGGACAGACCCTGGCCGGAGCCTGCCGCAAGCAGCTGAGCGAAGCCAGGCTGGTAGTGAGCCAGGTTACCCCGGACGGCCTGTCGCCTTTCAATGCGGATTCGATCGAGGAGAACTGAAGTGCCGGTCAAACAACGTCTGATGAATTACGCTGGCGAGGTCGAGTCGTTCCTTCGCGGTTCCCTCAAGGGGCGGTGCATCCCCCCTGGCCTTCTTGAATCCATGGAATACAGCCTGCTGGCTGGCGGCAAGCGCCTTCGCCCGGTGCTGTGCCTGTGCTTCGCCAGGATGCTCGGCGCAGAGTCCAAATCCGTGCTGGGCTTCGCGGCTTCCTTCGAATTCATCCACACCTACTCGCTTATTCACGACGACCTCCCGGCCATGGACGACGACGACCTGCGGCGCGGACGCCCCTCCAACCACAAGGTCTTCGGCGAGGCCATGGCCATTCTGGCTGGAGACGGGCTGCTCACGGAAGCCTTCGGCCTGATGGCCCAGTCTGCATGCGGCTTGCCGTCCGACCGGGTGGTCCGGGCCATAGGCGTGCTGGCCCACGCGGCCGGAGCCGCCGGGATGGTGGGCGGACAGGCCCTGGACATGGCCTACACCGCCAAGGCGGGCGTGAGTCTGGAAGAGCTGCGCGAGATGCAGGCCCTGAAGACCGGGGCGCTCATCACGGCGGCCTGCGTCTGCGGGGCCGAGCTGGCCGGAGCAGGCGACGACCAGCTCCTGCGCGCTAGGAGCTACGGCCAGTCCTTAGGGGCGGCCTTCCAGATAGTGGACGACGTGCTGGACGTTGTGGGTGACGAGAAGACCCTGGGCAAGCCCGTGGGTTCCGACGAGGAGCAGGGCAAGACCACCTACCCGGCGCTCATCGGCGTGGACCGCAGCATGGATCTGGCGCGCCGCCATGTGGCCCAGGCCGTGGAGAGCCTTTCGCCTTTCGAGGGCGAGGAGGCCCAGTTCCTGCGCGATCTGGCCCAATACATGATCGACCGCGTCAGTTGACGCCAGTTTTTCAGTAAATTTGCTTCCGGCACGCAGTATTTTGTCGTGCCGCAACAATGCCAGCCTTTCCGGCAGCCGGAGTCCCGGCTCCTGAAACGCACCTGGGAGAAAGCCAACGCATGTCTCTGCTCGATGGACATCCCCTGACCATGCTCTCGCGCGTGAATTCACCTTCGGATCTGGCCGGACTTTCCACCGAGGAACTCTCCCTGCTGGCTGCCGATGTACGCGAACTCATCATCGGCACGGTCTCCGAGAACGGGGGACATCTGGCCCCGTCGCTCGGCGTGGTGGAGCTCACCCTGGCCATGCTCAAGGTGTTCGACCCCGCCACCGACAAGTACGTGTGGGACGTTGGCCATCAGGCCTACGCCTACAAGATCCTCACCGGACGGCGCGACACCTTCCACACCCTGCGCACCCAGCACGGGGTCAGCGGTTTTCCCCGCATGGCCGAGAGCCCCTATGACCACTTCGGTACCGGGCATTCCAGCACCTCCATCTCGGCGGCCTCGGGCATGGCCATGGCCCGCGACGTGCTGGGCAGGTCCAACAAGGTACTGGCCATCATCGGCGACGGCTCCATGACCGCCGGATTGGCTTACGAAGGCCTGAACCAGGCAGGAGGCGACGAGCGCGACCTTGTCGTGGTCTTGAACGACAACAAGATGTCCATCTCCAAGAACGTGGGCGCGTTGTCGCTGTTTCTGTCGCGCAAGCTCTCCAACCGCTGGATCACCCGCGCCAAGCGGGAGTTCGAGTCCGTGGCCAAGCTCATGCCCTTCGGCCAGGAGATGGTGGAGATAATCAAGCGCGGCGAGGAGTCCTTCAAAGGCTTCTTTACGCCGGGCATGCTCTTCGAAGCCTTCCATTTTAATTACGTCGGCCCCATCGACGGCCACGACCTGCCAAAGCTCATCTCCGTGTTCAAGGAAGTGCGCGAGATGAGCGGCCCGGTGCTGGTTCACGTGCTCACCCAGAAGGGGCGCGGCTACACCCCGGCGGAAGAAAACCCCACCTACTACCACGGGGTCGGCTCCTTCGAGCCGGAAACCGGCGAGATAATAAAGCTCTCCCCCTCCAAACTGCCCACCTACACCGACGTGTTCGGCGACACCCTGTGCAAGATGGCCGCCAAGGATCCTCGCATCGTGGCCATCACCGCCGCCATGCCTGAAGGCACCGGCCTGTCCTGCTTCTCCCAGCTCTTCCCGGACCGTTTCGTGGACGTGGGCATCTGCGAGCAGCACGCCGTCACCTTCGCGGCGGGCCTGGCCACCCAGGGGCTCAAACCCGTGGTGGCCATCTACTCCACCTTCCTGCAGCGCTCCTACGACCAGATCGTCCACGACGTCTGCCTGCAGAACCTGCCCGTCACCCTGTGCCTGGACCGGGGCGGGCTGGTGGGCGAGGACGGAGCCACGCACCACGGCGTGTTCGACATCTCCTTCCTGCGCCATATCCCCAATCTTGTGGTCATGGCTCCCAAGGACGAGGCCGAAATGCAGCGCATGCTGGCAACAGCCATGAATCACGAAGGCCCGGTGGCTATCCGCTACCTGCGCGGCGTGGGAATCGGCGCGGAATTGTCCGAGAATCCGGCCCCCATGCCCATTGGCCACGGCGAACTGTTGCGCGACGGCAAGGACGCCGTGATCATCGCCATCGGCAGCCGGGTGCTGCCTGCCCTCCAGGCGGCCACGGAACTGGAGGCCGAAACAGGGCTGTCCGTGGCCGTGTACAACGCCCGCTTCGTGAAGCCTCTTCCCGAGGCCGACCTGCTGGATCTGGCCGGACGCTTCGACAAAATCCTTACCGTCGAGGAAAATGCGTTGCAGGGCGGATTCGGTTCTGCCGTCCTGGAATTCTTGAGCGATGCCGGAGCCTTGACTGGCCAGACCGTAAAGCGTCTGGGCATCCCGGACCACTTCGTGGAGCACGGCCCGCAGAAGGCCCTGCGCGAGATGCTGGGCATCCATAAACAAGGGATCAAAACAGCGGTGCAAACGCTGGCGGGAGGCGACAAGTGATTTCCCTCATCCTGTGCCATCCAACCCCGGGCAGCTTCAACCATGCCATCGCGGATCGGGCCAAATCAACGCTTGAGGCCATGGGGCACGAGGTTGCCTACCACGACCTGTACGCGGAACGCTTCGCTCCGGTGCTGCCCGCCATCGAGGTCGCCCGGGACGGGTTCGTCCCGGATTTCGTGGCCCGGCACTGCAACGAGATAGCCGAGGCCTCGGGCATCGTGGTGGTGCATCCCAACTGGTGGGGCATGCCCCCGGCGGTGCTCACGGGCTGGGTGGACAGGGTGATGCGACCGGGGCTTGCTTACGAGTTCCTGGAAGGCGACAGTGGCGAGGGAGTCCCGCAAGGGCTTCTGAAAGCGGCGAGCGCGGTGGTGTTCAACACCGCCAACACCAGCCCAGAGCGGGAAGCGCAGGTGTTCGGCGATCCGCTGGAGCGCATCTGGAAGGACTGCGTGTTCGGGTTGTGCGGCGTGAACGATTTTCACCGCCGCACGTTTTCCGTGGTGGTCACCTCCACTCCAGAGGTGCGCGCCGCGTGGCTGGACGAGGCGGAGGCCACCATCAGGCGCGTATTCGCCAGGAACTAGGGTCTGTTCCTGCAAATGCTCTTCTAACGCCCCCGTCCGAGAGGACGGGGGCGTTTTATTATTTCTTGGCTATCACCTCGATCTCAACCAGCACGTCGCGCGGCAGCCGGGCCACTTCCACGCCGGAGCGGGCAGGGCAGGGCGCAGGGAAGAACGATGCGTACACTTCGTTCACCGCCTGGAAATCGTTCATGCTCTTGAAGAACACCGTGGCTTTCACCACGTCGGCCATGGTAAGGCCAGCGGCCTCCAGCACGGCCTTCACGTTAGTGAGGACCTGCCTGGCCTGGGTGGCCGCGTCGCCTTCGACGAGCTGCCCCGTGGCCGGGTCTATGGGTATCTGGCCGGAACAGAACAGCAGGTCGCCAGCCCAGACGGCCTGGGAATACGGGCCGATGGCGGCGGGGGCGTTCGTGGTCTCAACGATCTGTTTTGCGCACATAAAGAGTCTCCATTCGACAGGTTCATATCCCCATATCGCACTCGCGAGAAGAGGCCAAGCCGCTGGCAATGCTTCCCGGCATGAGGTACAGTCCATAAGAGTCTCGTCCGTCCGGCATCTATTCGCCATGTACGGAGTGTCCGGGCAGCAGCACGGCATTGAGAGATATTGCGTGGCACGCAGGCGGCAAAACTGATGGCCAAAGGTTCGCATAGCAGACTGATACTGACAGTGCTCCTGGCTCTGGCCTTGGGGATCGCCGCGTATGTCGCCTACAGCGTGAATTGGTACAGGCAGGACAGGGTTGCCCGCAGGGCCGACGAATGCCTGGCCTTGAGCCGAATGGCCGACAAGGCCGCCTTGGCCTTCGTGGATCGGTACGTCGCCCTGTTCCAGGGGGTTGCCAGGGTGCAGGCCGTACAGCGGCACGATGCGGCAGCTTCCTCGGAGCTGTTCAGGGAACTCTCCACAGCCTTCCCCGCTTGCGAGAACATCGCCGCCACCGGGATCGAGGGTTGTTTCTTCGCGTCCGCACGACCGCTCACGAATTCCACCCCATGCATCAGCTCAAGGGAATTTTTCCAGCGGCTGGCTTCGGGTGCGCCCTTGGCGGTCATGCAACCTCACCAGGGCCCCATAACCGGCGAGCTGGTCACCGGCGTCGTGGTCCCGATACCAGGAAAGGACGGTCGTTTCGAGGGCATCGTCGGAGCATCCATCGCATTTTCCGCCTTGAGCGTCCGCTGGGACGAACTGGTCGAATCTTCCGATCTTGCCCTGGTGGTCTACGGCCAGTCCGGGGTGGTTCATTACGCTTCCGGAAATTTTACCTCCCTGACGGGAGAAGGGCTGAACGGAAGGGCGGGGCCGCTGCACGCCATCCACCCCAAAGGAGGGACTCCCGTAACGGTATTCGACGGGGTGGAGTATGTCGCAGGGGTCGTGCAGTCATCCAGCAGCGGGCTGACCATGGTTTCGCTGACGCCCAGAAACGTCTCGCTCGCTGATTATTTCCGGTCACATCCGGAAACGTACTGGATCCTGACCTGCATGGCGCTGCTGCTTGCGACATCGGCGTACCTGCAATGGAAGGACCGCCAATGGATCAAGACCCTGTCCGCGAGCGAGAAGCGGTTCAGGATGATCCTGGAACATTCTCCTGTGGGCATCGCTGTTTATATGGCCGACACCGGGCAGTGCGTTGCCGCCAATGAGGCCATTGCCTCCTTGATAGGCGCTGACCTGGAACAGGTGCTTCGACAGAATTTCCTGGAAATCGAATCCTGGAAAAGCACCGGAATGTTCGAGCTTGCACAGAAGGCGCTGACCCAGGGCGGACCGCGCAGGATGGATCTGCGCATGACCACGACCTTCGGCAAGGATGTGGCGCTCGACTGCCTCCTTGCCCGGTTCGACGTGGACAAGGCCAGACATCTGCTGTTGATTGCCTCGGACATGTCCGAGAAGGCGCGCATGCAGGAAATCATGATCCAGACAGAAAAGATGATGAGCCTCGGCGGGCTTGCCGCAGGCATGGCACACGAGATCAACAACCCGCTGAGCGGCATCCTGCAAAGCTGCCAGGTGTTGATGCGCCGCATGAGGGACGACACGCAGGTCAACCGGGAGGCCGCCGTCCAGGCCGGATGCGCCCTGGAGAACATTTGGGGCTACATGGAACGCCGCGACGGCTACGCCCTGCTGCAGGGCATCCGGGACTCGGCGAAGCGGGCTTCGAACATCGTGGTCAACATGCTGGCGTTCAGCCGCAAGACCGGCGGCGAGATTGTTTCAGCCGACCTGAACGACCTGCTGGACAAGGCCATAGAATTGAGCCTGAACGACTACGATCTGAAAAAGAAATACGACTTCAGGAAGGTAGAAATATTAAGGGAGTACGAGCCTGGGCTGCCTCCGGTCGAGTGCACGGCAAACCAAGTCGAGCAGGTGGTCTTGAATCTGTTACGCAACGCCGCCCAGGCCATGAAGTGCTGCACGCCCGGAATGCCGCAGGCACGCCTTGTGCTGCGCACGCGGCGCGAAGACGGCTACGCGCGCATTGAAGTGGAGGATAATGGGCCAGGGATGGACGAGAATATCCGCAAGCGTGTGTTCGAGCCATTCTTCAGCACCAAACCGCCGGGGGAGGGTACCGGTCTGGGCCTATCCGTGTCGTATTACATCATCACGTCCAACCATAGGGGGACGTTCGAAGTGGAGTCGAAACCAGGCCATGGGACGAGATTCATAATCCGTCTGCCGTTTCAAGCTTCTCTTGCCACAGGCGACGATGAGTCTTCCAGCTGAGGCTGAAAAGACTCACCTCACAACTCTTCGTTGTCGCAGCCAGCCCAACAGCATCACCGCAGCCGTCAACACCCCAAGCAGAGCGACTGCCCAGAAGACGGACGCCACGTATTTGTCCCCCACCATGCCGAAGAAGCGGTCGAACAGGCAAAAGTGCAGGGTTTTCCCGTCGCAGAACAGTTCGGGGAGCGTGGTGACATAAAGCACCCGCGTCAGCAGTTGCGACGTCACGTAAACGAACAGGGCGTTCCTGCCCAATGCCAGAAATGGCGCGATCCAGGGACCATGGACTTTACCGTCGAGCAGGCGGTGAGCCGTCGCAGTCAGCATGATTCCGACGCCGCCTACGAAAAGAACGAAGGAACTGGTGGTGATCAGCTTGTTAATGGGGAACCACTCGTTCCAGGCCAATCCCGTCAGGTGCAGGCCAAGTCCCATGAGCACGACCACTGTCCAACCCGGTCCGTCTCCGCTCTTGAGCCAGCGTCCGGCGAGAACCCCGAACAGGGCCATGGCCACGCACGGTACGGTGCTGAGAAGCCCCTCAGGGTCCCAGGGTGTGTCATATTCCCATATGTGTCCCCGGAGCAGCGTCTGATCCAGCCAGCCTTCAAGGTTGTACTCCATATCCATGCTGGGACGGCCAAGGCCCGGAACCGGCACGAATGTCCAGAGCAGCCAGTAGCCGACCAGAATGCCCAGCACCGTGAGCACGATGCCGGACCTCGTCAATTTCATGTGCAGCCACAAGGCAGCAAGATAGACAACGGCAATGCGTTGCAACACGCCGGGAATACGCAGTGTATCCAGGTTGAAAAAGGGAAATCCGTTCACGAAAAGACCCAGCAGGAAGATGATGCCCGCGCGCTTGAGTGCTCTGGGCAGTAGATCCGAGGGGACCGCATCTGTCCGGACGGCAAGCGCAACGGAAACGCCCACCAGGAACAAGAACATGGGAAATATGAAGTCCACGGCAGTCCAGCCGTGCCAGCGCGCATGGACAAGCTCCCGGTAGACGTTCTCGGTGTCACCAGGGTTGTTGGCGACCACCATGAACGCCACGGTCAGGCCCCGCAGGAAATCAACAGAAACGATCCGGTTGGCGCATTTCGCACTCATACCTGCGCCATAGGGCACTTGACAGGTTTGCTCAAGGCCTCGGTGCACTAAAGTTGCCGCGCTTGGGTGGTGGGTGTCGGCGGATCAATTTGTCGACAGTAGGATGGATGAAATGCGCCCTGCTTGCATCGGAAGACGTACCCGTATGGCCCGATCATCCCGGCGGCGATGCCGCACATAAGGGAGGGACCCGTCACCGTCGTGCCTGCGCAAGTGCAATCCCTGCGTTCAGCCAGGATGCCCTGGGGAGGCGCGCTGCCCTTGGCGCTGTACGTCATTGGGAATTGCACTGGGATGCATATGAACAAGCACAAGCTTGTTGCAGATAGAGATACAGGCATGCTATCTTCATAACCAGACTACATGGCATATTTAATCTTACACATTGTGTATTTAATGTGCGCATGCCGTCTGACTTGATTTCCCGTCACACTTCAAGTTATCAATACGTCAATCCGCTTTATAGGTCGTTTGCAGTTGTGAATAATGGAAAGCGCCACTGTTTGTGTATGCATTCAGTCGTTATCCGATATGAAACTTTCTGAAAACGAGGAGGAACCTATGAAGCGTTTGATGCCCGCCCTGATTCTCATTTTTTTTCAGGTATCCAGTACTGTTGAATGCAACGCGCAATCATATGTTCTTGTTGGTGATTCCATGATGTATGGATTTGACAACTTCCTCTACATGCTGCCGCAAGACACTATAAACTTGGGACTGACCATGTCAGTCTCGTCGTATGTCGTACAGGTCGCAGGATCGGCGTCTGCATCGAAACCAAAGGCAATATTTATAGAAACTGGAGTAAACGACATAGGAAAGAATTCATTTGAGCAACTATCCGCAAACTACGATCTGGCATTGCAGACAATTCAAGACGTGTCGCCACAGACAAAGGTCTATGTAAATGCCATATTTCCTTCCAACTTCGTGGATTTCCCGAAAAGTTACGATTTTACAAATTCGACTGTAAAAACATATAATCAGGAAATTTCAAGAATTGTATCGTTGCATCCCAACACAACGTTTCTTGATTTTACGCAACAATTTTCCGACGTGTTGGGAAACCTGAGAAAAGAGCTGAGCTCCGACGGATTGCACCTCAACCGTGCGGGATATGAGCTCTGGTCTTCATTGCTGAAGCCGTACTTCTAAAGGGGCGTGGCGTTCCCGCCACGCCCCGCAGCAGGTATTATTTCAGGAACTTGTCGCGCGCCTTCACCGCCGTGTCGGAGAAGTCCGAGAACACTCCGTCCACGCCGAGTTTGAAGAACTGCATGTATTCGGCTTCAGGATCGCCCTTGTATTCGGGAGCGAGATAACGCGGTTCGTTCCTGAATGTGTAGGGGTGGACCACCAGTCCGGCCTTGTGGGCGTCCTCGATCAGGCTGCCTGCGGCTTTCAGGGTCTTGTCCGGGTTCTCGCCCACGATGAGCCGCTTCCAGGGGCCGATGCCCTTGGCGAAGGCCGCGATGGCTTTGAGTTCCTCGGGCTTGGTGAGGTCCGCGTAGGTGCGCTTGTCGTTGGCCACGACGAAGTCGTAGGGGCGCATGTCGGGCTCGTCGTAGAGAAAGACCAGGGGCACGTTGATCATCGTGTGCATGTCCTTGAGGTTCTGGATCTCGAAGGACTGGATGAACACAGGCGAATCGGCCTTGTCCCACCCCGCGGCCTTGAGCGCCTTGACCAGTGGCACCTCGAGCCCCAGCCCGATGGAGCGGAAGTAGCTCGGGTGCTTGGTTTCGGGGTAGATCCCGATGGTGCGTCCCTTTGCCTGGCTCTGCTTCTTGGCCAGGTCGATGACTTCCTGGAAGGTGGGCACTTCATACTTGCCGTCGTGGGAGTGGTCCCGGAACTCCAGGCGTTCCTTGGCGCGCAGGGTCTTCAGTTCCGCCAGGGTGAAGTCCTCGGTGAACCAGCCTTCGACTTTCTGGCCGTCGATGGTCTTGGTCGCTTTGCGGGCCGGGAACTTCTCGGCCACGTCCGTGGTGCCCGAAATTTCGTTCTCGTGGCGGGCCACCAGCACGCCGTCCTTGGTGGAGACGAGGTCGGGCTCGATGAAGTCCGCGCCCATCTCGATGGCGAGTTCATAGGACGCCAGGGTGTGTTCCGGGCGGTAGCCGCAGGCGCCGCGATGGCCGATGACGATGGGGGCCTTGGATGCCGCCATGGCTGCTTCCTCCAACATGGGTGTCATGAGGGCGATGAAAGCCAGACAATACTGAAGAAATCGCATGGTGTCTCCCGGTTGTTTGGTCGGTTCGTTGTTTCAATCGCGCGAGTTTCAGTAACATCCGGCGCGTGTCGGCGGGGTTCCGGCATGCAATATTTTGCGTGCCGCCGCCCGGAGCGGGGCGGTATGCTATGGCGCGCACCTCCCTGCAAAGCCCGCACTCCGCCATTTACCCCGGACGCGTTTTGTGGAAACATCCGCCGACTTTCCGTACGCAAGGATCATTCATGAAAGACCTCATGCTCGTACACATCTTCGGGGCGGACCGCCCCGGCATCACCTCTGCCGTCTCGAGCCTGCTGGCCCAATACGGCGTGGATATACTGGACATGGGACAGGCCGTCATCCACGACGCCCTGTCGCTTGGCATGCTGATCCGCATCCCCGAGGGCGGCGAGGCCGCTGCCGTGGTCAAGGACCTGCTCTACCAGGCCCATGAGATGGGCATAAGCTGCAAGTTCACTCCGGTCAGCTCCGAGGGATACAGCCACTGGGTGGACGCCGCCGGGAAGCCCCGCTGGATAGTCACCCTGCTGGGGCGCACCATAAGCGCCGGCCAGGTGGCCGCCGTGGCCCAGGTGCTCACCGCCAACGGCCTGAACATCCAATCGGTCAACCGCCTCACGGGCCGCCCGCCCCTGGACGACGCCGATCCGCAACGCCCGGCCTGCATTGAATTCTCGGTACGCGGAAATCCCGGCGACGTGCGCGCCATGCGCATGGCCTTCCTGGCCATCGCCGCCGACATGGGCGTGGACATCGCCCTGCAGGAGGACAACGCCTTCCGGCGCAACCGCAGGCTGGTGGCCTTCGACATGGACTCCACGCTCATCCGGGTGGAGGTCATCGACGAACTTGCCAAGGCCTGGGGCGTGGGCGAACAGGTCTCGGCCATCACCGAATCGGCCATGCGCGGCGAACTAGATTTCCGCCAGAGCCTGGCTAAACGCCTGAGCCTCCTGAAAGGCATGCCCTCTGAAATGCTCGAAAAAGTTGCGGAGCACATTCCCCTGAACGACGGCGCCGAGAAGCTGGTGCGAAACCTCAAGCGCTTCGGCTACAAGACGGCGGTCATCTCCGGCGGCTTCACTTATTTCGGCGAGAAACTGCAAGCCAAGCTCGGCATCGACTATGTTCACGCCAACAAGCTGCGCATCGTGGAAGGCAAGCTCACCGGAGAGGTGGACGGTGAGATCGTGGACGCCCAGCGCAAGGCGGAGTTGTTGCAGAGCATCGCCCGCAACGAGAACATCTCGCTCATGCAGACTATCGCCGTGGGCGACGGCGCCAACGACCTTCCCATGCTGAACCTGGCTGGCCTTGGCATCGCCTTCCGGGCCAAACCCGTGGTCAAGGAAGGGGCTGGGCACGCCATCTCGACCCTTGGGTTGGACGCAGTGCTCTACCTGCTGGGGTTCAGGGACAGGGACATGGAGTAGGGCTCCATTTCCCAGGGAAATGGGTCGTGCGGATGAAATGCGGCAATCGCGGCGGCGCAAATCGTTTTGGTGTTGTTTCCGCAGCCAGGGGAACCGGATTGAGCACGAGCTGCCTGAAAGGGCGGACGTGCATTGACAGCACCATCCGATCTGGCTAATTTTATTGAACGACATCTCGGAACACGGTGCGAATCCGTGGCGGACCCACCACTGTAAGCGGGGACGCGGGAGGGCATGGCGCATTGCCGGCCACTGGCGGATATTCTCCGTTGGGAAGGCTTGCCCCCCAGCGGACGATCCGTGAGCCAGAAGACCTGTCGTACGTCTCTCTATCGGAATCCGAAGGTAAAGGGTTCTGACGGGCTTAGCCTGTCAGAACCCTTTTTTTGTTGCCAACCACAGGAGGAACACATGGAAAAGAAGAAGGAAAACAAGGACGTCATCGCCATCCGCAAATCCTGCAACGCCGACGGCACAGGCCTGTCGCACTACATCCTCATGGACAAGAAAGCGAAATGAATCCCGACCACAACGCCTCGGAAGCGGCCTCCACCGGGGGCCGCTTCATTGATACAGTCCATGGTCCAGCATCGGAGGCTTCGCCGCGCTTCATCAATACCGGCCATGGCCCCACCTTTCAGCCCGTGGACATCGGCCACTCGGACTATCTGGCCCTTATCGAGCCCGACAGCGCCTTCTGGTCCCTGGTGAAAAAGGACAAGTTGGGCCATGCGCTGACGGACTCCTCGTTCCTGGACGCCTACCGCGCCAAGGCGGGCCGCTTTCGCGAGGAAATGGATGGGTTGCGTTTCGGGCTCACGCCCTCGGCGGTCTACTTCAACCCCACCGAGCGCTGCAACCTGAACTGCACCTACTGCTACATCCCCGGCGACATGCGCTCCAAGGGCATCCACATGAGCCCCGATACGCTGCTGGACGCGCTTTCCAGGCTGAAGGCCCATTTCACAGCCACGATGCCTGAGGGCCGCAAGCCACAGATCATCTTCCACGGGGCGGAGCCCCTCATGAACCGCGAAGCCGTATTCCAGGGCATCGAGGCCTTCAAGGATGATTTCCGCTTCGGCGTGCAGACCAACGCCACCCTGCTGGACGAACAGGCCGTGGAATTCCTGACCGAGCGCAACGTGGGCGTGGGTATCTCTCTGGACGGCGTGGACGCCGCAATCGCGGACAGTACTCGCAAGACCTGGAGCGGGGAGGGCGTATCACATCTGGTGCGCCGGGCCATGGACATGCTGCGCGGCTACTCCGGGTTCAACGTCATCTGCACCGTGACCGCAAAAAATATCGCCACGCTGCCCGAGGTGGTGGAGTTCTTCCACACGAACGAAGTGGAGACCTGCCTGTTGAACATCGTGCGCTGCACACTGCCCGGCGCGAGAGAGATCATGCCAGGCGACCAGGACGCCGGTCGGCAGTTCGTCTCGGCCCTGGAGCGCAGCCACGAGTTGTACCGCGAGACCGGGCGCAAACTGGTGGTGGCCAACTTCGCCAACATCCTGCTGGCCATCATGGCCCCCACGGCCCGGCGGCTGATGTGCGACATCTCCCCCTGCGGCGGCGGGCGTTGCTTTTTCGCCCTGGCCCCCAACGGTGACATGTTCCCGTGCAGCGAGTTCATCGGCCTGCCGCACTTCAAGGGCGGCAATCTGTTCACGGACGCCATCGGCGACGTGCTGCAAAGCGCCCCCTTCGCCCAGGTCACGGGCCGCAAGGTGGAGGACATCACACCGTGCAACCGCTGCGCCATCCGCCACTTCTGCGGATCGCCGTGCCCGGCTGAGGCCATCGAAATGAACGGGGCCATGAACCGCATGGGAGCGTTCTGCGGGTTCTACGAAGACCAGACACGCTACGCGCTGCGCTTGATAGCCGACGGCAAGGCCGACGACTTCCTGTGGGACGGCTGGGACAGCGAGGCTGAGACGGTGTTCGAGCTGACGGGGTTGTAATGGGACCTTGCCGACTGGAAGATTTTCATTCCAGCGCATTTGGCCCTTGATAGGCCGCGCATGCCTGCAAGCATGCGCGGCCTTTTGCTTTTTCGCTGATCATGAAATGTGTCGCCGCCCGACTTGACGGATTCCCTCTGGAAAATTCGTCTTCCACAATCCGAATAATATTCCCAGGCGTCCCAGGCCATGCTATTGGTTGAAGGAAAAAGCCGGATATCCGCCCGAAATACGCAACGACCATCATCCCTAAAGGAGGCGCCTCATGTTCAAGAACATCCTGGCCCCCGTCACGTCCTCGAAGTCCTGCGAACAAGCTGCCGATGTAGCCATCACCTTCGCCCGGCGTTTTGAATCGAATCTGGTGCTCCTGAACGTCCAGGGTTTCGAGCATAAGTGGGGCGAGGCGGAGTTGCTGGACAGACCGGAGGAACTCCAGAAGATTGAAACCGACATGGCCAGGCACTTCGCCGGGAGGCTCGCTGGGGTGCCGGGGCACAAGATAGTCGTGGCCCAGGGGGTCCCCCATGTGGAGATACTGCGCATGGCGCGCGAAATGGAGGCCGACCTCATCCTGATGTGCCCGTACAGGAGGGAGTTACCGCAGATGAAGGATCTGCTCTGGACCAGGGTCGGACACACTCTGGAGCGCGTCATCCAAAACGCACATCACCCCGTGATGCTGGTCACCCACCCCGTTTCCTCGGATGGGCAGATATTCCGGCACGTGCTGGCCGCCACGGGCCTCTCGGGAAAGGACAGCTTCTGCGTGGAGTACGCCGCCCAACTGGCCAGGAAGTGCGGGGCGAAGCTCACGGTGTTCAGCGTCCTGGATGCCGACGCCGGGGCCGCGAACCTGCCTCAGGAGGAAATCGGCCGCATCGCCGGGGAGCGCATGACCCGGATGAACGTCGAGTACGGCGACATGGTGAAGGACGTGAAGGACGTGGAGTACGTTTGTTATGAAGGGCAGACGGCGGTGGAGATCCTCAAGCTTGCCCGGCTGCGCGGGGTGGATGTGATCGTGATGGCCCACCACACCCGCGAGGCGGACCTGGACTGCGCGTTCGAGAGATCGACCGTGGTCCATGTGGCGTTTCGGGCGTTGTGCCCGGTGGTGAGCATCAACCGGAAGTTCCAGATGCCTGGTGGTTAGGAGTCTCGGAGACGCTGCATGAATTGGGACTGCGGCACACGCAGTCCTGTCCTGAAATTTGAAAGGCCGGTCCGCGTGTTGCGGACCGGCCTTTTATTATGCGTCGGGATTGGTCGCTCTACACCTCAAACAACATCTCCAGATCGTTCCTGGTCAAGCTCTTCCAGGCGTCCTGCCCAGGGATGATCGCATCCGCGATTCCCTTCTTCATTTCCTGAAGCTTCAGGATCTTCTCTTCCACGGTGTTCGAGCAGATCAGCTTGTAGCTGAACACCTGCCGCTTCTGGCCGATGCGGTGCGTGCGGTCCGTGGCCTGATTTTCCACGGCGGGGTTCCACCACGGGTCATAGTGGATGACGTAGTCCGCGCTGGTCAGGTTGATGCCCGTGCCGCCCGCCTTCAGCGAGATCAGGAAGATCGGGATTTCCGGGGTGTTGTTGAAGCGGTCCACCTGCTCGAAGCGGTCCTTGCTGGAGCCGTCCAGGTAGCAGAAGGGCGTCTGGTTGATTTGCAGCCAGCTGCGGATGATGTGCAGCATCTGCACGAACTGCGAGAACACCAGCACCTTGTGGCCTTCCTCCACCACGTCGGTGACGAGGTCCTTGAAGGTGTCGAACTTGCCGGAGGGCAGGTTGGTGTTCACGCCGGGCATGTCCAGCTTGAGAAGCCTGGGGTGGCAGCAGATCTGGCGCAGCTTCAAAAGCGCATCCAGGATGGACATCTGGGACTTGGCCATGCCCTTTTCGTCCACGTCGCGCAGCACCTGATCGCGCAGCTTCTTGGCCAGCTGCGAGTACAGCTCGGCCTGCTCGTCGATGAGCGCGCAGTACTGGACGTTCTCCACCTTGGGCGGCAGGTCCTTGGCCACCTCGGACTTGGTGCGGCGCAGGATGAAGGGCTTCACGCGACCGCGCAGGTAGTCGAGGGTTTCCTCGTCGCCGTCCTTGATGGGCTTCACTATGCCGCGCTGGAAGGAGTTCTGGCTGCCCAGGAAGCCGGGCATGAGGAACTCGAAGAGGCTCCACAGCTCGAAGAGGTTGTTCTCAATGGGCGTGCCCGAGAGGCACAGGCGCATCTTGCCGTTGAGGCGCCGCACGGACCGCGCAGTTATCGTATTGGGGTTCTTGATGTTCTGGGCTTCGTCCAGGATGATGGAGTTGAACTCGAAGTTCAAAAGCTCATCCAGGTCGCGCCGCAGCAGGGCATAGGTGGTGACCACCAGCTGCGACTCGGCGATCTTCTTGAACATCCCCTCGCGCTTGGCCCCATACACGATGACCCGCTTGAGGTTCGGCACGAACTTCTCGGCCTCGCGGTCCCAGTTGGGCAGCACCGAGGTGGGCACCACGATCAGGTTGGGGGCCTTGTTTCCCTTGTCGGACAGATGCTGGATGAAGGACAGCGTCTGCACGGTCTTGCCCAGGCCCATTTCGTCGGCCAGGATGCCGCCGAAACCGTACTCCCGCAGGAAGTTCAGGTAGGCCAGGCCCTGGAGCTGATACGGGCGCAGCTGCGCGTTCAGCTCGGCGGGCTGCTTGATGGGCTTTATCTCCTCGAAACTATGGATCTTTTCGCGCAGGCTGTTCCGGAAGGAGTCCGTGTGCGCCTCGGGCAGATCCTCAAGGATCTTGTCCAGCACCGGGGCCTCGAACTGCTTGAAGCGCTTCTGGGGCGGCTTGTCCGGGTCGTAGCCCAGGGCGCGCAGCTTGTGGCCGATGCGCTTGAGCCAGCTCTCGGGCAGGCTGGTGTAGGAGCCGTCTTTCAGCTGCACATAGCGCTTGCCCTGGGTCCAGGCCTTCCAGATCTTGTCGATGGGCACGCGCTGGTCGTCGTATTGCACGGCCAGTTCCAGGTCGAACCACTTTTCCTTCTCGTCGGACTCGACCTCGGCCACAATGACCGGCTGGGAGAGGCGCACCTTGTAGCGGGTGAGGTTCTTCTCGCCGTAGACGCGGTACTTTTCCACCAGCTTGGGGTAGGCGTCCAACAGGAAGACGATGGCCTCTTCCGGCTCCAGGAACCAGTTGGCGTTGTTTCGCGGCTGGAACTCCATCTCCTGGAGCTGGGCGATGAGGGCCGCCTCGGCGTCCTGGTCGCGCGCCAGGAGGAAGCTCTTGCCCTCGAAGGCGTAGGAGCCGGTCTGGAGCTCGGGGTTGGGGCCTTCCTGGAAGATGTCGCCGTGCTCGGTCTCGTAGATGTTCTGCACCTGGAGGGTCAGCAGGCTTCCTTCTTCGTCCAGGTAGAGTTTGGGATTGTAGTTGGCTGGCAGGAAATTGGGCTTCATGCGCTCCAGGAATTCCTGCTGGCCGTGGAGGTCCGAGGTGGGGAACTTGGTCCAGACGCGGTCCAGGAACTCCGACACGTCCGCTCCGGGAATTACCGGCGGATTCTCCACCATCTCCCGGATGAAGGGCGCGGGCAGGCCGGTCTGCACGGGATAGAAGCTCTTGTTCCAGCACACCCACAGGGGCAGCTGGCCGTAGAAATAGGTCTCCTGGCCCTGAATGGAGAAGGGGGCCTTGCCGGGGCGCGCCAGGTAGATGTCGAAGCGCAGGCCCTGTTCCTCGTCCATGATGGGGCGAAGCTGCAGGCGCATGGTGGAGCGCTCGATGCGCACCGGATGCTCGGTGTCCTGCCAGTAGAGATAATATTCCTTGCCGATGGACCACAAGAACCAGGAAATGAGTCCTGCCGGGATGTCCACCCGGTGGCCGCGATAATCCAGGAAATGCCCGATCTGTTCGGCCAGCAGGGGCAGGCTGGGCGCGGTCTCGCACCAGTCGGGGTTCTGGATGATCTGCTCGAGCGTTATCTCGGTGTGCACCTGGGAGAGGCCGGATTTGTTCTGGCGTCCCCTGAAGAAGGCGACTTGCAGGCGTCCCGGTTCGGGGAAGAACCTGTAGATGATGTAGTGCTTCCCGGCCTCCGGTTCGAAGGCGGTGGAGAAAAAGTGGCGGAAGCTCTGACGCCATTCCACGTTCTGCTTGGCCTGGGCGTCGTGCTCCTGGCTCTTCTTGCCGTCGAGCGATTTCAGGAATTTGAGTGCGGTCGCGCCTACGTGGCGGCACACTCCGGAAAAGGAATCGGGGCAGTTGCAGAAGAATGTTACGGTTTCTTCCTCAAGGTTCAACCCCAGTTCGGAAGTGTAAACCTGGAAATCATCCCCCTGGACTTGTCCCTCCAAATCCCAGTAATGTTCCCGCTTCTTGACGTCGATTTTCTGGACGCCGTCCTGCGCGACGATTGAATGCGAGCCGTCAATGATATACTCAGGGATCGTCTCCCGGACAAACTCCTGGAGGAGTTGTTTGGCTTTACCATCCTCGTTGGTGAGGGCCATGTCGCTCGATACTCCGTTGCAGCGCAAAAATGTGAAAAACCCTGTACCCATTGCCTAACCACACACTCTATGCATTTTCAACAGCAAAGCAAGCATTTCTCCCGCCTTGGGCGGAATTTCACACTTCCAGCGGTCTTGTTCTGTATTTTTGCCCTGTTGGCGGCCGGATGCGACTCTCCCAAGTCCGGCGAATCGCTCACGGGCGACCCGGCCGCGTCCGCCCGTGCGGCGCCCGGAGACGAGAAGCCGGAGCAGGGCGGGCGCATCACCATGGCCACGCTGGGCGAGCCCTCCAACCTCATTTCAGTGTTGTCCACAGACTCGGCCTCCCATGAGGTGGCCTCGCTCATCTACGTATCGCCCTTGCGCTACGACAAGAACATCGTCATCGAGCCCTACGCCGCCGAATCCTTCCAGGTACTCGACGGCGGACGGCACCTGACCTTCAAGATGCGCGAAGACATCCGCTGGTTCGACGGCACGCCCCTCACCGCCGAGGACGTGGAGTTCACCTACAAGGTCATGGTGAACCCCAACACGCCCACGGCCTATGCCGGGGACTTCATGGCCATCAAGGAATTCAGGCTGACCGGGAAATACACCTTCGAGGTGTTCTACGAGAAGCCCTTCGCCAGGGCCGTGTCCACCTGGGCCCAGGACATACTGCCCAAGCACGCCCTGGAGAACGAGGACCTGACCAACACGAAGTACTCGCGCCAGCCCATGGGGGCCGGGCCGTACAAGCTGAAGCAGTGGGTGGAGAACCAACGGGTCATCCTGGAGGCCAATCCGGACTATTTCGAGGGCAGGCCCAACATCGACGAGGTGGTCTACCGCATTGTGCCGGACCAGACCACCCAGTTCATGGAGCTCAAGGCCGGAAACCTGGACTACATCGGACTGACGCCGCCGCAGTATCTGTTCCTCACCAGCGGCAAACAGTGGGAGCGGGACTTCCGCAAGTACAAATACCTGGCCTCGTCCTACGCCTACATGGCCTACAACCTGGAGCACCCCCTGTTCAGGGACAAGGCGGTCCGACAGGCCCTGGCCCACGCCATAGGCAAGGAAGAGATCATCAAGGGAGCGCTGATGGGCCTGGGCGTGCCGACCATCGGCCATTATAAACCGGACTCCTGGGCCTACAATCACGATATCGCCGACTACGAGTACGACCCGGGCAAGGCCCAGATGCTCCTGGCGCGGCTGGGGTGGAAGCGCGAAACGCCCACAGGGCCGCTCATGAAGGACGGCAAGCCCTTCGCATTCTCCATCATCACCAACCAGGGCAACGAGCAACGCATCAAGGCCTGCGCCATCATCCAGGCGCAGATGGCGCGCATCGGCATCCAGGTGAAGGTGCGCACCATCGAGTGGGCCACGTTCATCAAGGAGTTCGTGGACCAGCGCCGCTACGAGACCGTGCTGCTGGCCTGGTCCATCCCGCAGGACCCGGACGCCTTCGACGTGTGGCACTCCTCAAAGATAGCCAAGCCGGGTCTCAACTTCGTGGGCTACGCCAATCCAGAGGCCGACGCGCTGCTGGAACAGGGGCGAAACCTCGTGGACCCGGCCGGCCGGAAGCCCATATATGACCGGTTTCAGGAAATCCTCCACGAGGACCAGCCGTATTGTTTCCTGTACACCCCCTATGCACTGCCCATCCTGACGGAGCGCGTCCACGGCGTGGAACCGGCTCCGGCGGGAATTTCCTGGAACTTCGTCCGCTGGTGGATTCCTGCGTCCCAGCAAAGAAATACCTACGCCAAATGATCCGCATCAACGAAATCATGGACAAGGTCTCGCCCTACATGGACCAGGCCGGGCAGGACCTCATCACCAAGGCCTATGTGTATTCTGCGGCCGCGCACGCCGGACAGGTGCGCCTTTCGGGCGAACCCTATCTCTCGCACCCCCTTGAGGTTGCCAACATCCTGGCGGAAATGCGCCTGGACGCTCCCAGCATCGCGGCGGGACTGCTCCACGACACCGTGGAAGACACCATCGCCACCATCGACGAGATCGAGGAGCAGTTCAGCGAGGAAGTGGCCGACATCGTGGATGGCGTCACCAAGATAAGCCTCATGTCCTTCGAGTCCAAGGAGGAGGCCCAGGCCGAGAACATCCGCAAGATGGTGCTGGCCATGGCCGAGGACATCCGGGTCATCCTGGTGAAACTGGCGGACAGGCTGCACAACATGCGCACCATGGACTTCCAGAAACCCATGAAGCGCCAGCTCATCAGCCAGGAGACCATGGACATCTATGCGCCCCTGGCCAACCGCCTGGGCCTGCACAGACTTAAAGTGGAACTTGAGGATCTGTCCTTCAAGCACCTGAAGCCGGACATCTACGACCAGCTGCGCCAGGGCGTGGACGAGCATGAAGTCCTGGACGAGACCTACATCGAGAAGGTCATTGAGATCATCCGGAACCTCATGGACGAGCATGGCATCAAGGGCAGGGTGCTCGGGCGCAAGAAGCACCTGTGGAGCGTGCACAACAAGATGAAGGCCCAGGGACTGGCCCTGGACGAGGTGCACGATATCGTGGCCTTCCGCATCATCGTGGGCAGCCTCAAGGACTGCTATGCGGTGTTGGGCCTGGCGCACTCGGTCTGGAAGCCGGTGCACGGGCGCTTCAAGGACTACATCTCCATGCCCAAGGCCAACATGTACCAGAGCCTGCACACCACGGTGATAGGCCCGGACGGCGAGCGCATCGAGATACAGATCCGCACCGAGGAGATGAACCAGCTGGCCGAGTACGGCGTGGCCGCCCACTGGGCCTACAAGGAGCGCAGCAAGGCCGGGAAGATGGCCGCGCGCGACGCCGAGCGCTTCACCTGGCTTAGGCAGATCATGGACTGGCAGCGCGAGGCCACGGACTCAAAGGAGTTCATGCACTCGCTACGCTACGATCTGTTCCAGGAGGAGGTGTACGTCTTCACCCCCAAGGGCGACGTGAAGGAGATGCCCGAGGGGGCCACCCCCGTGGACTTCGCCTACGCAATCCATACGGAGGTGGGCAGCCACTGCACCGGGGCCAAAGTCAACGGCAAGCTGGTGCCGCTCTCCACGCCGCTGAAAAACGGCGACGCCGTGGAGATCATCACCGACAAGAACCGCAAGCCCAGCAAGGACTGGCTCAAGTTCGTCAAGACCGCCAAGGCGCGCACCCGCATCAAGCACTGGGTGAAGACCCAGGAGCGCGAGGAGGCCATAGCCCTGGGCAAGGAACTCCTGGAAAAGGAGGGCCGCAAACACGGGCTCAGCGTGGCGCGCCTGACCAAGGAGGACGCCTTCGCCCCGGTGCTGGCCGAGTACAACTTCCCCGGCATGGACGAACTGCTGGTGGCCATCGGCTACTCCAAGCTGACCCCGAGGCGCGTGCTGCGCGCCTTCCTGCCCAAGCCGGAGGCTTCCGCCAAGACCGAAGGCCAGACCGCCGAGGCGCAGGCGGCCCAGGCCGCCCATGCGGCGGAAGCGGCCAAGGGCAAGGTGGGGGAATCCATCCGCATCAAGGGCGTGGACAACGTGCTGGTAAACTTCGCGGGCTGCTGCACGCCGCTGCCGGGCGAACCGGTGATCGGCTACATCAGCCGGGGCCGGGGCGTGATCGTGCACACCCACGACTGCCCGAACCTCGCGAGCCTTGAGCCCGAAAGGCTGCTGCAAGTCTCCTGGGAAGGGCAGGAGGACAAACCGTATCCGGCCAAGATCGCCATTCTGGCCCGCAACAAGAAAGGCGTGCTGGCCAAGATCTCCGCAATTCTCTCCGACGATGGCGTGAACATCGACTCCGGCACCTTCAATTCCAGCGTGGACGGACGCACGGAGATCGTTTTCACGGTCGAAGTGAAAGACTCCGGGCATCTCTACCGCACTATTGACCACCTGCAGAAGCTTCCCGAGGTCATCGAGGTGAAGCGCAACGTGGACGAGACAATGAGGTAGGGCGCTTTGGATTTAGCCTCAATCGCAGCTGACGACGATTCACCCAAGCCCCTGCCATCACTGGCGGGGGCTTTTTGCGGTACAGGCAGGTCACGAGGGCTGTGATATGGAAATACATCCGGGCGTACGGCAGCGCGTGGCCCTGGAAATCGGGGGGGGGGGCAGCGGCGGCAAAACCATTATCCGCAATAAAAAATCGGGGGCCTACGACTGTGTCGTAAGCCCCCGTTGTTCTTGGTCGGGATGAGAGGATTCGAACCTCCGGCCTCTGCGTCCCGAACGCAGCGCTCTAGCCATGCTGAGCTACATCCCGATGCGAGAAAGAGCTTCTAGACAACTTACGAGGGTTTGGCAAGCAGGAATTTTTGTTGTCATGCGAAGGTCTTTTCAAGTACATTTTATGCTGTTCTGCCATGTTCCCGAGACGTAAGGCTGCTAGCTTCATCTGGTCGGTTGTCCGGCCGACACGCAAAACCCAAAGGACGCCATAGTGATCAGTGTTGTTGTCGTTGATGATTCGGCCTTCATGCGCAAGGCGCTCTCGTCCATGCTCGAGAAGGATCCTGAGATCAAGGTCGTGGCTACGGCCAGAGACGGCCAGGAAGGCCTTGACCTCATCCGCAAGCATAATCCAGACGTGATCACCCTGGACATCGAAATGCCGCGGATGGACGGCCTGACGGCCCTCAAGCACATCATGATGGAGATGCCCAAGCCCGTGCTCATGGTCAGCTCCCTCACTGTGGAAGGCGCGGAGGCCACGCTCAAGGCCATGGAGCTGGGCGCGGTTGACTTCATCCCCAAGCAGCTCTCCAAGGTGTCGCTGGACATCGTCAAGATCGAGCTGGATCTCCAGGCCAAGGTGAAGCAGATCGCCCGGCGCAAATTCCGGCCTCCCATTCTTGCCCGCAAGCCCTGCATCCCTTCGTCTTCCTCCCCGTGCCCACCCGGAGAAACCGAGGCCAGGCGGGAAATCGTCCGGCCTTCCGGCTCCCTGGTGCGCGATCTGGTGGCAATCGGCGTTTCCACGGGCGGCCCCCCGGCCGTCCAGAAGGTCCTTTCCGGCCTTCCCAAGGATTTTCCCGCCGCCATCGTCATCGCCCAGCACATGCCCGCCGCGTTCACCGGGCCGTTCGCCAAGCGCCTGGACGGCGTCTGCCAGGTGAACGTCAAGGAGGCCGAAACCGGCGACCGGCTCATGCCCGGCCACGTGTTCATCGCCCCTGGCGGCAAACACCTGAAGCTGCACCAGAAAGTAAGCCGCGTGGAGATCGAAATCACCACGGATCCGGTGGAGGCCCTCTACAAGCCTTCGGCCAACGTGCTGGTGGCTTCCGCAGCCGAGGCAGTGGGCAGGCGGGCTCTCGGTGTCATCCTGACCGGCATGGGCTCCGACGGCATGGAAGGCGTCAAGGTGCTCAAGCAGAAAGGGGGCCGGGCGCTGGCCCAGTCGGACGCCTCCTGCGTCGTGTACGGCATGCCCAAGGCAATCGTGGACGCAGGGCTGGCTGATGAGATAGTGGACATAGAAGAGATGGCGCAGGCCATCATGGCCAATTTGTACAAATGATCAACGGGCCGCCCAGATGGTTTGGACGGCAGCCGGGGAGCTTATGGGTGAGCACGACGAACTGTTGAGCCAGCTTCAGTCCGGTGATGTGGAACTAGAACGCGAAGCCGCTTTCGCCGCCGGGGCTGCCAGGGTCGAGGAAGCCGTGCCGCTCCTGGCAAGGCTGGTGCAGAGCCAGAACCTCGGAGTCCAGGAGGCTGCCGACCGAGCCCTGCGCCAGATAGGCGGAGCCTCCGTGGTGCGTGCCGTCGCGCCGCTCCTGCGCTCTGACGACCCCCCGGCCAGAAACATCGCCATGGACGTCATGCGCGAGGTGGGCCACCAGGACTTCTCCACCCTGGTTGCGCTTCTTCACGACCAGGACCCGGACATGCGCATTTTCGCCTCGGACATTCTCGGCTCCACCGACACGCTCCAGGCGGTCGCCCCCTTGTGCGACGCCCTGCTCAAGGACCCCGAGGTAAACGTCCGCTATCAGGCCGCCGTGAGCCTGGGGGCGCTTGGCAAGCCTGAGGCGGCCACGTGCCTCAACCAGGCGTTGGCCGACGACGAATGGGTGCAGTTCGCTGTGATCGAGTCCCTGGCCAAGATACGCGACGAATCCTCAGTGAGCGCCCTGGTGGGAGCCCTGGGCAAGTCCACAGACCTGGTGGCCTCCATGATCGTGGACGCCCTGGGCGAAATCGGCAACATCAAAGCCGTTTCCATGCTCATCAAGCGCCTTGACGAATCGCCCACGGCGCTTCGCAACAAGATCTGCAAGGCGGTCGTGCGCATCCTGGGCGGCAAATCCCTTGCCCTTCTCTCCGAGAAACAGCGGGCGCAGTTCGGCGAGTACCTGCTGGCCGCGCTGACTGACGAGGACGTCGAGATCCAGGACGCAGCCATGCACGGGCTGGCCTTCGTGGGAGTGGAGCATGCGAGCCAGGCCGTCCTGAATCTGGCGGCCACCCTGGACCCGGACCGCGACCAGGACCGCCTGGAGCTGGCCGTTCATTCCCTGAGCGCCATGGGGCTCGACCCCGCCCTGCAGAACGCCCTGACCGTCGGCGACCACGCGCGGGCCATGGTGGCCGTGGAGGCAATGGCGCGCATCGGCGGGAGCGAGGTCTCCGAGATACTCCGGAACGCCTTCTGGAACTGCGACAGGGACGTGCAGCGGGAAATAATCGCCCGCGCACTCCTGAAAGTCGGGGGGGCGGAATCCATCGACTTTTTCCAGGACGTCCTGTCCAGGCATGACGACGGCACCGTCATCAAGGGCGCGCTCGCCTTCCTGGGCCAGAAGATGCGGGTGGGCAAGGCGGCGGACGCCATCTTCGCACTTCTCCAGCATCCTTACGACGACGTAAAGGAAGCTGCGCTGGACGCCTGCATCGCCCTGGGCGACTCCGTCATGAACGACCGCTTCCGCGCCATGACCCAGTCCGGCGAGCCGCTGGACCGGCTCATGGCCGTCTACGCGCTCGGCAAGATTGATCCCGAAGGCAACCTCGAGGTGCTCAAGGCCGCGCTTGAAGATGAGATTGCGGACATCCGCAAAGTCGCCCTGGAAGCCGTGGCAACCCTGTGCTCCCCAGGAGGGGACGGCATGGATCTGCTGGTATCGAGGCTGTCCGACGAATCCCGCGAGGTCAGGCTGGCGGTGGTGGAACAGATCGGGCAGCACTGCTCCCTCGGAGGAGGCACGAAATACCTCATCCAGGCTTTGAACGATTCCGACGACTGGGTCAAAATCCGCGCCATGGAAGCTTTGGCCATGCGCAGCGCGAAAGAGGCCATCCCGGATCTGGTGGGCCTATTGGACAGCCCCAACAAGCTCGTCGCCTTGAAGGTCATCGAGACCATGGGCGACATCGGCGGCAAAGTCTCCTTCCGGGCGCTCCTGGAAATCCTCAATGCCGAGGATCAGGAGCTTGCGGAAGCGGCTGAAGCAGCCATTTCCAAAATTCAAGAAGAGCACGGAGAGGATAACTAAATGTCCTCGCTTTTTTCAAAGACCATATCCCTGCGCAAAGAACTCAAAATCGCGGATTCCGAGTTCGTGCAACTGCGGGACTACATCTACCAGCAGTCCGGCATTTACATCGCGGACAACCGCAAGTACCTGCTGGAGAACAGGCTGGCCAACAGGCTCAAGGAGCTGAACCTCAAGAGCTTTGCCGAGTACTACCACTTTCTTCAGTACGACCCGAGCAAACGCCTGGAGTTGAACCGCCTTTTCGAAGTGGTCACCACCAACGAGACCAGCTTCTATCGCAACCCGCCTCAGCTGGCTGTATTTCAGAACAACGTGGTGAGCGAGGTGATAGAAAAGCAGCGCAAGCTGGGCGCCAGGAAACTGCGCATCTGGTCGGCCGGGTGCTCCACTGGCGAGGAACCCTACACCATCGCCATCATCCTGCATGAGGTTCTCAAATCCGAGATCGCCTCCTGGGACATAAAGATCACTGCCAACGACCTGTCCGAAGCGGTGCTGACCTCGGCACGGCGCGGCGTCTACAACGACTACACCCTGCGGACCACCCCCAAGGAAATCGTCGCCAAGTACTTCACTCAAGAGGAAGACAAGTTCAAGGTGAAGCCGGAAGTCAAACGTCTGGTGAATTTCGGCCAGATAAACTTGAGCGACAAGGCGATGCTCAAACGCGTCGACCGTTCACAGATAGTTTTCTGCCGCAACGTCATCATCTACTTCGATGATGAGATGAAGAAGAACGTCATCGGTTCCTTCTACGACAATCTTATGCCCGGCGGATTCATGCTGATCGGCCATTCCGAGTCGTTGCACAACATTTCCCGAGCGTTCAAGCCCAAGCACTACCCGGGAGCCATCGTCTACCTCAAGGAAGGTTAAAGAAATCACCTTTTTGTCCGAATATGACGACTGGCGATTCCTTGCGTGTTGCCTTAAAAGACGGGAGAGGACGTGTCTGTAAGAGTTGTGGCCATCGCCAACCAGAAGGGCGGCGTGGGCAAGACGACCACTGCGCTTTCGCTTGGTGCGGCCCTGGCCAGACTTGGCAAGCGCGTGTTGCTGATGGATCTGGACCCCCATGGATGCGCCTCGGTGCATCTGGGATATTTTCCGGAGAATGTGACTGTCTCCGCGTACGATCTGCTTCTGAAAGGCACGTACGATGCGTCGCTTTGGAAGCAGGCCGTCTTTCCGGCCCTTGAAGGCAAAATGGATGTAGTGGCCAGCAACGTCAGGCTGACGGAGCTGGATATAGACCTGAAGGCGCGCGAGAACAAAGGCGTGCTGTTGAAGGAGCTTCTGGAGCAGGCGGCGGGTGACTACGACTACGTCATCCTGGACTGTCCGCCCAACATGGGAGTGCTGCTGGTGAACGCGATGGTGGCCTCGGACATGCTCATCATCCCCATCCAGACGGACTTTCTGGCGCTGCACGGCCTGCGGCTGATCTTTGACTCCATCCGGCTCTTGAACAAGGTGCTCGCGAAGCCCGTGGCCTGGAAGGCGCTGGCCACCATGTTCGACCGCAGGGCAGGAGCCTGCCGCCGGGTGCTGGAACTGCTCAGGAACAAGCTGGGGGGCAAGATGTTCGACACCGTGGTCGGCATGGACACCCAGTTTCGCGAGGCCAGCGCTCGAGGGCTGGTGATTTACGATGTCGCTCCCGACTCGCGCGGGGCCAGGGAGTATATGGCTCTCGCAAAGGAAATACTGGCTGCATGAAGAATCTTGAAAATTATTTCGAGCAGGACGTGGCTCTGCCGGAAACGGGAGCTTCCGCCAAGGACCTTACCGGCTCCGAGCGGGCTTTCCTGGAAAAATACGTGGGTGCGGGCTGGGAGAACACCCCGGCGGGCAAGGCGCTGGAACGCCCCGTGCGCGTTGAGCAGGTGATCGGAGGAGGCCTCGACGCCGTGACGCCGGACGCGGCCCCGACCGGGCAGCCCCAGGACAACGCCGCTCCCGCCGTGTTGTCCGGAGACGCGTTGGAAGCCTCGCTCATGGCCGAGGAAGAATTGCGCCTGGTCAGCTTCCATGTTTCCGACCAGGTGTTTGCGGTGCCCATAATGCTGGTTCAGGAGGTGCTGCGGGCTGTTCCCGCCACCAAACTGCCTGCCGCGCCGCCGTTTCTTGCCGGAGTGACCAACCTACGGGGCAGGGTGACGCCCCTGGTTGATCTGGCGCGCTTGCTTGGCATTCCCGTCGGCCAGGACCACGAGGACAAGTTCCTCATAGTCTGCCGGGTTCACGATATGCAGATAGGCCTGCTGGTGCGGGCCATCGACACAATGTACAAAGCCCCGCGAGGGGACATCGAGTGGAACATCGAAGCCCAGGTCGGAGTGAGCGCCGACCTTATGGCAGGTCTTTTGAAGGCCGACGACAGGTTGATAAAGATACTCTCAGTCAACCGTCTGTTCCAGAAAGTGCTCAAGAGCTAGGAGCCGCCATGTCCAAGACGATTCTGATCGTTGACGATTCCAAAACGGTCCGCAACCTCGTGGCCTTCATCATGAAAAAGGAAGGCTTCAAGGTTGTCACGGCTGAAGACGGCCTGGACGGCCTGGAGAAACTGTATTCCGCCGAGAAGATCGACCTGATCGTCTCCGACATAAACATGCCCCGGATGGACGGGTTCACGTTCATCAAGAGCGTGCGCGAACAGGAAGCCTACAGGGACATCCCCATCGTGGTCCTCTCCACTGAGGGCCAGGAGAAGGATATCCAGGCCGGCATGTCCATCGGCGCCAATTTGTACATGGTCAAACCGGCGCAGCCGGACAAGATGGTCAAGAACATCAAGATGCTCCTTGGCTAGTCGCAAACGACACGCCTTGCAGAGGTGCGCATGAGTCAGGATTTCATGGATCCCGAACTCTTCGCCGATTTTATCGTCGAAGCGAAGGAACATCTGGAAACCATCGAGCCCAACCTGTTGGAGCTCGAAAAAAACCCGGACAATCTCGGCTTGTTGAACGAGATTTTCCGCCCCATGCACTCGCTTAAGGGGGCATCGGGATTTCTCGGCCTGAATCACATCAATGGCCTGGCTCACAGAGCCGAAAACATCTTGGACGAGTTGCGCAAGGGCAAGATCGCGGTCACGGCGGCCATCATGGACGTCATCCTCTCGGCTACCGACGCCTTGCGCACAATGATCGACAACCTGGAAACCCAGGGATACGAGGGCGAAGTCGAAACCGCCTCCATCATCCACCGAATCGAAGCCATCCTGGCCGGCGAGGACATGTCCGAACCGGTTGTCGCCTCTGCCTCCGCCGTGGAATCGGTTCCCGCTGTCGAGACTCCACCCCTGGAAGATGCGATTCTCGACGTGGAGCAGATCGAAACCTTCGGACAGCCCGATCACGAAGCCTCCGCACCTGTCGCCACCACTGCCCAGGAGGACTCCGTGACCGCGAAGAAGACGACCCCAACGGGTGAAAATCGCGCGTTCATCATGCCTCCTGTGGTCGAAACTGGGGCCGCCTACGGCTTGCAGGCCATCGGAGAAGGGCACCTGACCGATTTCCTGGAGGAAGCGCAGGAGCTTATCGAAAGCCTGAACGCCGGACTCCTTGAACTCGAGAAAGATCCGGAAACCGGCGGCGATCTGGTCAACGACATTTTCCGTTACTTCCACAACCTCAAGGGCAACTCCGGCATCATCGGCCACAAGGAACTGAACGCCCTGACGCACGAGGCGGAAACCCTCCTCAACAAGGTGCGCAAAGGGGAGATGGCGTCCACCCCCCGCATGATCGACCTGCTGCTTGGCACGGTGGACATGATGGAAACCCTGGTCGGCAAGATCGACGCCAAGCAGAACAACGCCATCCCCGTGGACATCTCCTTCCTGGTGGAAAAGCTGCAGCAGGCCGTAGCCACCGGCGACGTGGATTTCAGCGATATGGTCGCGCCCGTGACGGAAGAGGCTCCTGCGTCTGCCGAGCCCGAGCCTGTATCCGCCGAGCCGCAAGCCGAGGCTCCTGCGGAACCTGCGGTCGAAACACCGCCCACGCCGCCCAAGCCGAAAGAGACTCCCCAGGAGACCGCACCCCCAGTCGGCGACTCCGGCCTGGACGCCGAAGATATCGAGATTTTCGAGCAGACCACTGCCCAGCAGATGGACAACATCCATCTGGCCCTGAAGGAACTCGCCAAGGACGGAACCAACAAGGAATACATCGACGGCCTGTACCGTTCGCTGGACACCCTGAGAAATTCCACCGGCTACATGGGCTTTGCCGACCTGAAGGTCTACGCGGAACGCACTGCGGGCATGGTGGACCAGGCCCGCAAGTCCGGCCTGGACTTCGAGCTGATGCTGGACATCCTGGGCCAGGAATGCGGCATCATCTCAGACATGCTGAAGAAGGCCCTGGCGAGCCTCAAGGGCGGCGATGCCAAGCCCGCCCCCGCGCAACCTGCCGCTGCCCCGCAGCCCAAGGCCGAAGTTGCCGTGGAGGAACCCAAGCCTGAAGCTGCGCCAGCGCCCAAAGCCAAACCCGCCAAGCCGGAAAAGGCCCCCGAGCCTGCTCCCGCCAAGACGGAGCCGAAAGCTGCTCCCAAACCGGAAGCCAAGCCCACGCCCCCGGCTGAGCCGAAGCCGGTGCCCGCTCCGGTCGCCCCCAAACCGGAAACCAAGCCTGCTCCCAAGCCCGAAGCCAAACCCGCCCCCGCACCGGCAGCCCCGGCAGGGCAGGGACAGCCTGCGGGCGGACCGAAAGTCTCCTCCACCATCCGCGTGGATCATGAGAAGCTGGACCACCTGATGAACCTCATCGGCGAGCTCATCATCAACCGAAATCGGTATGCCCTGCTGGCCAGATCCCTGGAGGAGGGCAAGCTCGAGGTCCAGGAAATCGCCCAGCAGCTCACCGAGACCACCTACGCAATGGCCCGGTTGTCAGACGACCTTCAGGACACCATCATGAAGGTACGCATGGTGCCGGTGTCCTCGGTGTTCTCGCGCTTCCCGCGCCTGGTGCGCGACCTGTCGCGCAAGTCGGGCAAGGAAGTCGAGCTGGTGATGGAAGGTGAGGAGACCGAGCTGGACAAATCCGTGGTGGAGGTCATCGGCGACCCGCTGGTGCACCTGATCCGAAACAGCGTGGACCACGGCCTCGAGACAGAGGAAGCGCGCGTGGCGGCGGGCAAGAGCCCCATCGGCAAGGTGTACCTGCGCGCCTACCACAGGGGAAACTCCGTGGCCATCGAGGTAGAGGACGAGGGCAAGGGCATCGATCCGGCCAAGATGCGCGAGGTGGGCATCCGCAAGGGGCTGGTCACGCCGGAAGAGGCCAAGGCCATGGACGACCGCGACGCCCTGGAATTGATCTTCATGCCGGGATTCTCCTCGGCGGAGACCATCACCGACATCTCCGGGCGAGGCGTGGGCATGGACGTGGTGCGCACCAACATCAAGAACCTCAAGGGTACGGTGAGCGTCACCAGCGAAGTGGGCAAGGGGACCAAGTTCACCATGGCCCTGCCGCTGACCCTGGCCATCATCGACGCCCTGATGGTCATGGTGGGCAACCAGACCTATGCCATCCCCCTGGATGCAGTGTCCGAGACCACCAAGATCGAGGTCAAGCGCATGACCGAGGTCAACAAGCGCAAGGCCGTGACGCTTCGCGGCGAGGTGCTGGGCATAATCGAGCTGCGCGAGATCCTGGAGATTCCCGCCGAACCTGACGAGGAACAGAAGGAAATCGTGTCCATGGTCATCCTCCAGGACAACGACCGGCGCCTGGGCGTGATCGTGGACAAGCTGCTGGAGCGCCAGGAGGTGGTCATCAAGCCTTTGGGCAGTTACCTTTCGGACTTCGACATGCGTGGCCTGTCCGGCGCGACCATCATGGGCGACGGCTCCGTGGTGCTGATCCTCGATCCTCACGAAATCTACCTGATGTCCACGTCGCAGCGCGGCTCGTCCAGCATGTAACGGGAATCTCTCGTACACGTATAAAAATACAGGCGGACCAAATGGTCCGCCTGTTCGCGTTTATCTGTACAGCTGAAGGGGAGCGGCTGGGGTTATGCCTCTTCACGTGCCCGACGCTTTGAACGCCGACAACGTTCCATGCGAATCAAAGCGACAAGAGAACTATCAGACCTAGTACCGACTGCATGATTCCTGGACAATCCAGCTTCACTCCGTCAGGCCGAAAAGAACAATCTTCCCTGGAGGGGATTCCAAAGGGACTTGTCCCTTTGGCCGCCGGAGGCTTTCTTTCGCCTGTCCATCCCTTTCGCCAACGTCACCCGTTCTTGGACCTGCTTTCGCCGTTCCAACTCTTTCGACAATACCACCCTTCCTACACGCGCTTTCGTCAGCCCATCGACTCACCACTCCCAAATAAACTCACTCTCTACGGCAGCAGAAAGTTGGGAATTTTCTGCCTGCTGGTTCGCCAGTCTCCAGCGGGAAGATATGTCGGCCCAGGATCGGGGACGCCTGGGACGGTGGCCACGGTGGGGCGGATGGTTCCCCTGCCGCCCGAGGACGATTCCATTAGATAGGCCACGGGCAGGCTCATGGGCATCACGCTGCTGGTCTTGGCCAGCACGTCGTTGTTGCGGGCGTCCATGACCTCCACGTTGAAACGAACTCCCTGGGGCGTGGCCACGTAGGTCCCGGCCATGATCAGGGTCCCCTGGAAGCGTTTCGTGGCCAGCGCGCGCACGTCGCGGCTCAGCATGAATTCCCCCTGGGACTTGTCGAATATCACCTCGGAGGTCTTCCTGATCTCCTGGACGTAGTATCCTTTGCCCGTCATGGCCGAACCGAGTTGCTCGGCCATGGCCCTGGCCAGGGGGGCGGCCTGCCCCATGTTGTTGAGGTCGGTCGGCGTGGTGACTACCAACCATTGCAGGCCGCGCGTGGTGGTGTGGTCGAACCCCAGGCGTCCGGCCAGCTGCGTGTCCAGTTCGTCGGCCATGATGCGCGCGTACTGGGGGTAATATTCATTGGTGTCTGGCTTGTTGCCGCCCCAGGGCATGGCCCCCCCCACCTCGTGGAAAAGCGAGGCCATCTCGCCGTTGGCATAAGGGGCGCAGGCCGTGGCGACAAAAAGCAGCAGCCATGCGAATCGTTTCATGAGCGTACTCCTCGGGCGGCATGGGCCGCCTGCAACAGACCGTTAGCGCAGGCCATGAATAGCCCTGTCGGCGGCGGCGATTTCCGCGTCGCAGCGCCGGGTCATGTCCATGTCGCGCGCTGTGGCCCTGGCAAGCACAAAGTGTTCCCTGGCCAGCAGGTAGCGCCCTGCGCGCATGTCGCGAAGGCCCAAGGCGTAATGATCCAGGCTGTGCGCGTCCTGCGGAATGACGGTGAGTCCCTTGCCCTGCGAGCATCCGGCCAGCAGGAGCGTCAGGATTACGGCGATGGATCGAAACATGTCCGTTTCCTATTGCTGCGGCGGGGCTGCCGGTTTGGCGGGTGTTTTGGCGGCGGTGTCCACCGGCTCGCACCCGGGCGGGCAGGGCGCCTTGGCCTTGGGTTTTGCGCTCGGCTTGGCCGTGTATTTCTTCTTTACGGACGGCGTATAGGGCGTTGGCGTCCTGGCTCCGGAGCCGGGAGGATCATTCACGTCGCGCGCGCCGATCATGGTGGGCGGAGTGGGGCGCAGGCCGTTGTAGTCCGGCATGCCCAGCATGCGCCGCAGGGTCGGGGTCATGGGGATGAGCACCGATCCGGTGCGCAGCACCCGCCCGGATGCTTCCACCAGCCGCGCGTTGACGAACAGGTTCTCGCGGTCCACATAGTACGACCCGGCCAGCACGGCCAGGGGATCGGCAGGGGCCTTCCTGCCCTTGGCGCGAACCGGTGCGGCTCCGCGTGCCTCGCGCACAGGGAACCCACGGCTGTTCAATTCGTAAATCATCTGCTCACCCACCAGGCGCCCGAAAGAGGACGAGGACCTGTTGTCCTGATCCACGAAGGCCGACGGCATGCTGACGACGCCCGTCAGAGGAGTGTCTCCGTCAAGCCCTCGGGTGATCTGCGAGGCGAGCTCGCGCACGTAGAGGCGGATCTCCTCGGCGTCAGCGCGCGAAGGGGCCTGGGGCGCGGGAGGGCTGCCCGGGGCGTAATAGACGTAGCCACCCGAGGCGTCCGGCACCATGTACCCTTGGGAAGCGCCAGGGGTGGAGCGCACGCGCACTCCCGAAACACCATTTATTGTGGTGCTTTTCGAGGCGGAGACGTCCACCTGCGCGCCGGGGTCCACCGGACCGATGGTCTGCGCCGAGGCCACGGCGGGCAACGCCAGGGCGCACAGCAGCGCGGCGGTGAGGGCAAACGCGCGCATGATTGTATCCTCCAAGGGTTTATCCCTTTATCGGCGGCAGGACGAAAACCCTTTAGACTCGCCAGGGCGGACGAATTTTCCTATGTATACCGCCTCTGCCGCATTTAGGCAAAGTCCATGCCGTGATTGTGGACAACCGGATGTGTTCTGGTTATTGAATGGTCACGGGTTTTGTGAAATTCGTGACTATCGATGGAGTTGAGGCTCTCGTGGACGCCCAGCCGCGCCCAGGAGATCCCGGCTTGGATGCCGACAATGCGGGGGGGCCGCAACCAGGAGGCATGGAGCCATGTATTTTCCAGTCGCAGGGATAGAGGTTTCACCGTGGATTCCTCCGGTGGTCGCCTTTTGCGTGTCCTTCTGCACGTCCATGGGCGGCGTATCCGGGGCCTTTCTGCTGCTGCCTTTCCAGCTTTCCGTACTTGGGTACACCTCCCCGTCGGTGAGCGCCACCAACCAAGTCTACAACATCGTTGCCATCCCAAGCGGCGTGTACCGCTACATCAAGGAACGGCGCATGGTCTGGCCGCTGACCTATGCCACGGCCATCGGCACGCTGCCGGGCGTTTTCCTGGGGGCCATCATCCGGGTGAAGTATCTGCCAAACCCCTCAAGTTTCAAATTGTTCGCCGCCTGCGTGCTCGGCTACATCGGCCTGCGTCTGGCACGGGACACCTTCTTCAAGAAAGCTGCCCCGGCCAAGGCAGCGCCGGGTGCGGGTCCGGGCTGCGCCATGCGCGACGCGCCGAAACAGGCCAGTTGCGCCGGAAAATCCCTGGGGGGCCTTAACGCCGCAAGCGCAGGGCAGGCGGGACAGCTGGGATGTTCCGGCAAGCCGCTGGAGGCTCAGGCCGGGACAACAGGCCCGCGTTGCGGCCCGCAAGGCTCGCTGGTGGACAATCTGGCCGTGTCCAAGGCCAGCTACAGCTTCAAGCGGGTGGAGTTCACCTTCCAGGGCGAAACCTACGGGTTCTCCACGGGCGGCGTGCTGCTCATGAGCTTCGTGGTGGGCATCGTGGGCGGCGTGTACGGCATCGGCGGCGGAGCCATCATCGCCCCGTTCTTCGTGGCCTTCTTCGGACTGCCCGTCTACACCGTGGCTGGCGCGGCGCTGATGGGGACGTTCCTGACGTCCGTATGCGGCGTCCTGTTCTATCAGGCCATCGCCCCGTACTACCCCCAGATGGCCGTGGCCCCGGACTGGACCCTTGGCGCGCTCTTCGGCCTGGGCGGCTTCGCGGGGATGTACGCGGGGGCGCGCTGCCAGAAATACGTTCCGGCCAAGTACATCAAAACCTTCCTGGCGGCCTGCATCCTGTTTTTGGCCGTGAAATACATTCTGGAGGCCTTCTCCTGATCCGGCTTGAAAGCTCTTGCGCAAACGCATCAAAAGTGGTTTATCTCATCAGAATGTCGGGCTGTTCCTCGAATGCGCGGCCCGTACTTCCATGAAACCACAAAGGAGCTGACATGACCGAAAAAAATGGCATCTACAAATGCGATATCTGCGGCAATATCGTTGAAGTCCTGCACACCGGCGGCGGCGATCTGGTGTGCTGCGGCCAGCCCATGAAGTACTTCCAGGAAAACACCGTGGACGCGGCCAAAGAGAAGCACGTCCCCGTGATCGAGAAGACCGCCAACGGCTTCAAGGTCATGGTGGGCAGCGTCGCCCATCCCATGGAAGAGAAACACTTCATCGAGTTCATCGAGGTGATCGCGGACGGCAAGGTCTACCGCCAGGACCTGCTGCCCGGCCAGAAGCCCGAGGCTGAATTCTGCATTGCCGCAGAGAAGATCGTGGCCCGCGAGTACTGCAACATCCACGGCCTCTGGAAGGCGGAGTAACCGATGCTCAGCGAGAAGATGGAGCAGGCCTTGAACGACCAGGTGAAATGGGAGCTGTGGTCTTCCTATCTGTATCTGTCCATGGCTACCTATTTCGAGGACATGGGCCTGATGGGCTTCGCCAGCTGGATGAAGGTCCAGGAGCAGGAAGAGAAGTTCCACGCCACCAAGTTCTACGGCTACACCTTCGAGCGCGGTGGACGCATCAAGCTCCAAACCCTCGAAGCCCCCGAGAACAGCTGGAAGAGCCCCATGGCCGCTTTCCAGGACACCCTCAAGCATGAGCAGGGCGTCACCGCCCGCATCAATGCCCTGATGGACCTGGCCATTTCCGAGAAGGACCACGCCACGGCGTCCTACCTGAAGTGGTTCATCGACGAGCAGGTCGAGGAAGAGGCCAGCGTGCAGGACGTGATCAACAAGCTCAAGCTGGTGGAAGGCAACCCGTCCGCCCTGTACATGCTGGACAAGGAACTGGCGACTCGGGTCTTCACGCCGCCGGCGGCCACGGCCTGATCATGACCGACGCCGGGGACATGCTCTGCAAGGCTCTGGACCTGGAGCGCAAAGCCCTGGACTTCTACACCGACGCCCAGGCGCGCTGCCCGAGTGAGCTGGCCAGGAAAGTGTTCGGTGTTCTGGCCGAGGACAAGCTGCGCGTTGCCAGACGCCTGGCGGAGATCCATGCGGCCCTGAACCAGGGACTCTCACTGGTCGGCGCGTGCAAGCTGACCGAGGAAGAGACGTCGATCCCCGGTGTTTTCGCCGAACTCAAAGCCGGTTATACAGGCGTTCCCGGCGAATGCCGGGCCGAGCTGGACGTGCTCATGCTGGCCATGGAGGTGGAGCACGCCTGCCTCAAGCATCTGGAAGACCAACTGCGCGAAGCCAAGGACAAAGACGTCCGCTTCTTCCTGGAACGGGCCATGGAGGAGGAGCGCGGACATTTTGTCCTGCTCTCAGACATGCGCTATTACTTCGAACGTTTCGCGGAATCCGCTGCTGAAAAGTAGTTCACCAGGCGGCCGCCGGAGCATTCCGGCGGCCGCCTTTTCATTAAGGCCCCAGGGCCTGGAGTCGGACATGCCGGACACTTGCGTGAACATCGTCGTCGGCGGAGAAGCCGGACAGGGCCTGGTTACCGTGGGAGATTTCCTGGCCAAGGCCCTGGTCCGGGCGGGCTACGAAATCGTCGTCACCCAGGATTATCTCTCGCGCATCCGGGGCGGGCACAACACCTACGCCATCCGGGTCAGCCACGAGGCGGTGCATGGCCCTCGCGAATCCATCGACCTGCTTGTGGCCCTGGACGCGCAGACCGTGCCCATGCACACGGGGGACCTGTCCGGGCGGGCCATGGTGCTGGCGGACGAAGCCATAGACCGCATGGGGCACACCGGCCTTTCGATACCCTTCAAAACCCTGTGCCCCAAGCCGATGTTCGAAAACATCGCCGCGCTGGGCGTCCTGGCCCAGGTTCTGTGCCTGGATCGCAAGTGGTTCGAGGATCTGATCGCTGAAACGTTCCACAAGAAGGGCGACGAGATCGTCTCCGCGAACCTGAAGGTCTTCTCGGACGCCTTGACCTGGGCCGGTTCGCAGCAGGCTGGATTTTCCTGCATGCCCGCCCCAGGGCGCACGGAAAAACGCCTGTTCATGCACGGCAACGACGCCATCGCATTGGGAGCCTTGGCCGCCGGTGCGAATTTCTGTTCCTATTACCCCATGACCCCGTCCAGTTCCGTGGCATCGACACTCATCGAGCACGCCCAACGCATGGGCATGCTGGTGGAGCAGGCCGAAGACGAGATAGCGGCCATCAACATGGCCCTTGGCGCGTCCTACGCCGGGGCGAGGGTGGTGGTGCCCACCTCGGGCGGCGGGTTCGCCCTGATGGTGGAAGGCATAAGCCTCGCCGGAATGACGGAGACCCCGGTGGTGGTGGTCCTGGCCCAACGGCCCGGCCCGGCCACTGGGCTGCCCACGCGCACGGAGCAGGGCGACCTGAACCTGGTGCTCTACGCCGGACATGGAGACTTCCCCAGGGCAATCTTCGCTCCCGGCACGCCGGAACAGTGCTTCGAGATGACCTACCGGGCCATGGATCAGTCCGAGAAGTGGCAGAGCCCGGTGTTCGTGCTCACGGACCAGTATCTGGCAGATTCCTACCGGGCGGTGACTCCTTTCGATCTTTCCGCCCTGCCTCCGGTATCCGCTCCGGCCCTGGCCACGGACGACCCCGCCGGGTACGAACGCTACGCCGTAACCGAAAACGGTGTATCGCCCAGGCTGGTGCCCGGCTTCGGGGAACATCTGGTGGTGCTCGACAGCGACGAGCACACCCCGGACGGGCACATTACCGAAGATCTCGGCGTGCGCGTGCGCATGGTGGACAAGCGCATGCGCAAGGGGCTGGGGTTGAAAGAAGACGTCCTGCCTCCGACTTTCACGGGAGACGACGCTCCGGAGATGCTGCTGGCCTGCTGGGGATCCACGTACGGACCCGCAGTGGAGGCCGCGCAAATCATGCGCACACAGGGGAAGAAAACCGCCGTCCTACACTTCGGGCAGGTGTACCCACTGAATCCGGACCAGTTCCTGCCGCTTTTGGCATCCGCCGGGCGCACGGTGATGGTGGAAGGGAACTATTCCTGCCAGCTGGCCGCGCTCATCCGCCAGGAGACAGGCTACGTCTTCGGCGCGACGGTAACGCGCTACGACGGCCTGCCCGTCACGGCTGGCTACATCCTGAAGCGGCTGGAAGAGGCGAATTGAGACGCGGACGACTTACGGGATTTCCGGTCAAGGAGCTTTCATGATTCCCATCGAGCAATACGGGACTTTCGAGACTGCCTGGTGCCCCGGCTGCGGCAACTTTTTCATCAACAAGGCCCTCAAGAAGGCACTGTCCACTCTGGATCTCCCCCCCCACAAGGTGCTGATCTGCTCGGGCATAGGCCAGGCCGCCAAATCACCGCACTATCTGCGCTGCAACTGCTTCAACGGCCTGCACGGTCGAAGCCTCCCTCCGGCCCAGGGCGCGGCCCTGGCGAACACCGAGGTGACGGTGTTCGCCGAAAGCGGCGACGGGTGCAGCTACGGCGAGGGCGGAAACCACTTCCTGGCCGCCATGCGCCGCAACGTGACCATGACCTACCTGGTGCACGACAACCAAGTTTACGGCCTGACCAAAGGCCAGGCCAGCCCCACCACCGCGCAGGGGCAGGCCACCAAGTTCCAGCCCTGGGGGACGCCCTCCATGCCTTTCAATCCCATATCCGTGGCCGTCACCATGGATGTGCCCTTCGTGGCGCGGGCGTACGCCGCAGAGGTCGATCATCTGGCGGACATCATCGTCCAGGCCGCCCGGCATCCGGGATTCGCCCTGGTGGACATCTTTCAGCCGTGCGTGTCCTTCAACAAGGTGAACACGTATGCGTGGTACAAGGAGCGCTGCTACAAGCTGGGGCAGGACCACGACCCCACGGACTGGCGGCAGGCCATGATAAAGGCCCAGGAGTTCGGAGACCGCGTTCCCATAGGGGTCATCTACAAGGGCTCGCGCCAGCCATACGAGCAGCGCATGGTTTCCTCTGTGCGTCGGCCGCTGGCCACCTCGAAGCCCGACATGACAGCGCTGGACGACATTCTGGAAGGCTACACCTAGGGATCGCTGTGCTTGTGTTGTGGGAAAGAGGTAACATATGGGAAAAATAGCTCTTTTTGTGTTCAAAGGCGAGATCCCCTGCTTCATTCACGTGATGCTGAACGCCATCGACATGCGTGAAAAGGGGATGGAAGTTAAAGTCATACTTGAAGGAGAGTCCAGCAAGGTGCTGGCCGAACTTTCTCGAGGGTCACATCCCATGCACGCCCTGTTCGAGAAGACCAAGTCGCTTGGGCTGATCGCCGGAGTGTGCAAGGCCTGCGCGCACGCCATGGGCACCCTGGACTCCGTGGCCAACGAGGGGTTGCCCCTGCTGGAAGACATGCACGGCCACGCCGGGATGGCCCCATACCTGCAAAAAGGCTTTCAAGTCATAACATTCTAGTGCATCACGACAGGGCGGTGTGGACCTTTTCCTGAGGCGTAATGTCGTTGGAGCATGCTCCGGCCACACACATCAGCTTTCAAGGAAATGAGGTCATTTCAGCATGTCAGACGATTTGCACATCGAAGTGCATGGAACCGGGCGTCCGCTCCTGCTGCTTGCAGGCTTGGCCATGGACGTGACCCTCTGGTACGATCTCGTTCCCGGCCTCGCCCGGCACTTTCAGGTGATCATCCACGACCCCAGAGGTTCGGGCCGCACCAAGGCCGACTTCGAAAACCTGAGCACCGGCGTCATGGCAGACGACGCCCTGGCGGTCATGGACCGTCTCGGCATCGAACGCGCGCACGTGCTGGGCTTCTCCCTGGGCGGCATGACGGCCCAGGTGCTCGCCGCAAGACACCCCGACCGTATCGACCGGCTCGTGCTGGCCTCCTCGGCGGCCTCCATGGGCACGGCGGGCATGCTGGCCATGCGCATGGTGGTGAAGCTCTTCGCCTCCCGCCACTGCATGGCCCACTCTGGCGCGGCCATGCTGCCCTGGCTGCTTGGTGAACGGGGTCTGAAGCAGGAGGGCGTCGTGGACAGCCTGTCTAGGCGCAAGTACGTGCCCACTTTGGCTGGTTTTTCCGCCCAGTGCGACGCGTTGGGCGCTCACGACGGCCAGGACCTGCTCTCAAGCATCACCGCGCCCACGCTGTGCATCTCGGGCGACCAGGACGTGCTGATACCTCCCGTCAGAACCCGCGCCATGGCCAAAAGCCTGCCGGACGCCCGCTTCGACGACCTGCCCGACTGCGGGCACATGTCTTATCTGGAAGCTCCGGACCTGTTCCGGCAGCGAGTTGTGAACTTCCTGGACGCGGCCCCGTGCAGCGTCCTGAAGGTCCCTTCATACGGTTTGTGAGCCTTATTGGCTTCATGCGATGCAAAAAGGGCAGCTCCGGATTCCGGAACTGCCCTTTTGCGTTGAGACTTTGAAGTCTACAGTCCGACGGCTTTCTTGAGCGCTGCGACCTCATCGGGGGTAAGGGGCCTGGAGCGGCCCGTCGGCAGATCGGCCAGGGCCAGCGGCCCCTGGCTCACCCGGACAAGCTGCAGGATGATCAGGCCAAGGTCGCGGCACATGCGCCTGATCTGGCGGTTCACGCCCTGCACCAGTTCCATCTCCAGCACGGTGGCCCGCTCGTCCTTCTGGACCACCTGGACCTTCACCGGAGCCAGCCTCTCGCCCTCGGCCAGGGTCATGCCGGAGCGCATGGTCCCCAAGGCCCGTTCGGACACGTCGCCGCGAACGGCCACGCGATAGAGCTTGGGCATGTGCCAGCGCGGGTGCATGAGCCTGTTGGCCAGCTCGCCGTCCGTGGTCAGGATGAGAAGCCCCTCGGAGAAGTAGTCCAGCCTGCCCACGGGGAACAGCCTGCGCCTGCGGCCCACCTCGCCCATGAGGTCCAGAACGGTGCGCCTGCCCTCAGGGTCCTTGACCGTGGTCACCACCTCGATGGGCTTGTTGAGGATGTAATACAGCTGGGGGCTTCCCGCTGCCGGGCCGCCCAGAGGCTTGCCGTCCACCCTGATGTCGTCCACGCCGAGGCGCACCGGCGTCCCCAGGTCGGCGGGGTTGCCGTTCACGAACACGCGTCCGGAACGTATGAGATCGTCGGCGGCGCGGCGGGAGCAGACTCCGGCCTGGGCCAGGGCCTTGTTCAGGCGCATGGCGTCGCCGGTGTCGCCGGAAACGGAGGAGGGCGTTTTCTGTGTCATCTCGTGGGGCGTTCTCAAAATGCGTTCATGCAAGTTATTTAAATTTTTTGAAAAAACTGTTCATTAATTTCAAAACGCGACTCTAGAGGTCGATCACCTTGTCGGCAATTTGCAGGCTGGTGACCACGTCCAGCATGTTGGTGGTCTGCCCCACGGCGCGCTTGTCCAGGAGGCCAAAGAACTCCAGGCAGGTGCCGCACACCAGGATGGACACTCCCTGGGCTTCCAGGGCGAGCAGGGGCTCCAGGCAGGGATTGTCCTGGGCGCTCATCTTCACCGCGCCGTTGACCATGACGATGCGCCACAGCTCCGGGCCAAGCTCAGGCAGGGTTTTCAGGAAGTTGAGCATGAGCTTGCCGCCCAGGACGTCGTCGCCGCGACCGATGACGTCAGCGCTCAGGAATACCGCAATGCGCCGGGGCTGGCCCTTGTCCGGAACGGGGCAGGGGTAGTCCTCAACTGCCGGAGCAGGCGTCTTGGCCGCATCTGTGCCGCGCTGGGCGGTGATGATCCAGGTGCGTCCGTCCTGGACCTGGGAGGCCGTATAACCGCAGGCCGTGAGGTAGCGGGTGACGTTCTCCAGGGCCGCAGCGTCATCCACCAGGACCTTCAGGTTGTCCGGTGCTTCCGCCTCGATGCACTTGCGGCAGGCCATCAAGGGCTGGGGGCAGGTCATGCCATGGCAATCGATGATCTTCTCGTTCATGAATCCGTCCTTTTTACGTCGGCTTACCATGGACATGGCTGCGAGGGTCAAATAGTATATGCGGATACCAGCCGCCTGCCCTCAGAGAGGCGGCAAATACCGGAGTATCGAATGGACCTGAACTCTCCAGTCGCGGGCATCGCCAGAAAGATATCCCTGGCCTTGGGCGACGCCCCGGCAGATGTCTTGCTGAAAAACGCCCGTTTGGTCAACGTGCTCTCTGGCGACATCCACGATGCGGACATAGCCGTTGCCGAAGGCATTGTCATCGGCTTTGGCGACTATGAAGCCCGGAAAGTCATCGACTGCGAAGGCCGTTTTGTCTGCCCCGGGCTCATCGACGGGCATATCCACATCGAGTCAACGCTGCTCACCCCCTGGGAATTCGCCCGTGCAGCCGCTCCGCGCGGCACCTGCGCCGTGGTCTGGGACCCCCACGAGATCGCCAACGTCCTTGGGCGCGAAGGCGTCGAATCCATGCTGGAGCTGACGGACGGCTGTCCGCTGACCTTCTACTTCATGGCGTCCAGTTGCGTTCCGGCCACCGACATGGAGACTTCCGGGGCGCGCGTGACGCCAGACGACGTGGCCAAGCTGGTCCGCGAGCATGCGGGCCGGGTGCTCGGTTTGGCCGAGCTCATGAACTATCCGGGCGTGCTGGCCAGGGACCCGGACGTTCTGGGCAAGATCGCGGCCTGCGGCTGCGCCGTGATCGACGGCCACGCTCCGCTGGTCCACGGCAAGGAACTGAACGCCTACATCATCGCCGGGCCAAGTTCCGACCACGAATGCACCGACCTGGACGAGGCCCTGGAAAAGCTGCGCAAGGGCATGCACCTCTTCATGCGCGAAGGCAGCGACGAGAAGAACCTCAAGGACCTGATCGCGGCAGCCAACGGGTTCAACGCCCAGAATATATCCCTGGTCTGCGACGACCGCGACCCCCTGGACCTGACCACTCACGGCCACATGGACCACAACGTGCGCATGGCGGTGAGCCTGGGCATGGACCCCATCCGGGCCATCCAGATGGCCAGCATCAACACCGCCCGCCACTTCGGAATGCGGGGCAGGGGGGCGGTGGCCCCCGGCTACCGGGCAGACATCGTCATTCTCGATGATCTGGAGACCTTCGCCGTGCATTCCGTCCTGCTCAACGGTCGGGACGTGGCGGAAACCTCCTTCACGCCGTCAGGCGATGTTCGCGCAGAAAACACAGTTAAATTAAGCTGTTCAGCTGGAAAATTAGCCTCGGATATCTTTGCAATACCTCAAGTTACGGATGAGGTTCGCTGCATCGGCGTGGTGACCGGCCAGATCATCACCAAGGCCATGGTCGTGCGCCCTGCCATTGTGGACGGATACGCCCAGGGAGACCCTGCCCGGAACCTGTCCAAGCTGGCCGTGATCGAACGCCACGGCAAAAACGGCAACGTCGGACTGGGCTTCGCGCACGGCCTGGGACTCAGGCGCGGCGCTTTGGCCGGGACCGTGGCGCACGATTCGCACAACCTGATCATTGCTGGCGTGTCCGACTCCGACATGGCCCTGGCAGGCAACATCCTGGCCGGGACAGGCGGCGGATACTGCGTGGTGGCAGACGGCGAGGTGCTCGCGCTCCTGGAGTTGCCCCTGGCCGGACTCATGAGCCTGAAGCCCGCAGAGACCGTGGCATCGGAGTACGCCGCATTGCGCAAGGCCTTCCGGGCCGTGGCCATCAATCCCGACGAATACACGCACCCGTTCATGGCCATGTCGTTTTCCTCGCTGGCGGTGATTCCCGAACTTAAGTTGACGGACAAGGGGTTGATCGACGTCGGCAGGTTCGAATTGGTCAGCCTCTGGGTGTGAGTGTTTTCGAAGCCTGCTGAAGGCCTTTGCCGGGAGTTTTGATTCCAGACAAGCCACAAGGCTTTCGACCCCGAAAATGAACCGGGACGCTGCCAGACGCGAACAGAACGCGTCTGGCAGCGTCTTTTTTATCTGCCCCGGGCCGCCCCGCCGGTACCCTTCGCCCGTTCTTAAAGTTTACATAATTTACATTATGAGACAATGATAAAGACACCCGGAGAGGGCGTTTGTTCATGATTCCAGATGGTTGATAAAAACCGGCTACGAAGCCCGACTCCGGACGTTGCCGTCTCTCAATCCCCTTCCACTGCGAGACGAAGTCTCCCTGAGCGTTTCATATTCTGACGACCACGCAGAAACTCGCGCCTCGACAGGCGGCCTGGCCAGCATGCTGGCATCCACTGAATTCAAGCTGGAACTCTTGTCCTCATGGATGGCAAATCATCAACCCGTTCACGCATATTTTCATCATGGCCAGAGTGACGCGTTCCCCAAGGACACCTTTCATATGGGTAAAATCGCGGCCTGCGGCAGCGCCGAGATCGACAGCCATGTCCCGGCCTGGTTCACGGCAAGGAGCTGAACGCCTACTTCATCGCCTAGACATCTGCGGCTTGCTCATTCGTGATCCTCCGTCAATGCCTTGGCTCACTTGCAACCCCACGCCTTAACACTACGCCAACTTCAGCGCCGCAGCGGACCGCATCCTGTTCAACCTCCCGGATGCGACCAGCATAACCCTGAGTTCCGGAATATACGGCTCGCTCCTGGCTCCGCTGGCATCGGTCCAGCACCAGTGGGGAGTCATCAACGGACAGGTCGTGGTGGGCAACTGGTACAGCTCGGTACAGGTGAACGACAAACCTTTTGAGGGTAATATCCCCCGCGCGGCCACCCCCGAACCGGGGACCATCCTCCTTGTGGGATTGGGCGCAGCCGGACTGGCCTACATGGGCCGCAGAGCCCGGAGGAACCGCCAGGAAGCTTAGAGCGGGTTGGCCTCCTGCCGCTTCCCCGTCAGACACTGGGAGGCGGCTGCCGTCGCTATGACTGAGACGGACAAAACGCCCATTCAGCATGTGAAGTGATTTTCTACGATCCCAAACGTGAAAGCCAGCCCGTGGCTCCAGGGATTATCCGACGAACAACAAAAGGCCCCGGATGCGACAGCATTCCGGGGCCTGATTTTTTTTTTTGCAGCGCTGCGGCTAAAGCGACAGCTTCAGCGCCTCTCGCCCGAGCGTGGCCATGCGGTGCGCCCTCACCGCGCTCTTTTCCACTGAGCTTCTGGCCTGAACCTCGCGGATGTTCAGCTGGATGGTGTCCAGCGCGTTGGCCGCCTCGTCCAGGCGCTCGGTCAGGCGCTGCATGGTCGCCACGGTTTCGTTGCCCCGATGCGCTTCCACGGTTTTAATGAGCTCCGCGCAGTACTGCTGCGCGGAACTGACGGCCCGCACATAGGCGTTGGCCAGAAATCCCTGCTCCTGGGCGGAAAGCCCGGTCCCGGCCTTGGCCCAGGCCGCCGTCTCCGCAGCCTGCCGGGCCAGGGCGTCGCGTTCGCGCGTCAGGGCGCGGGCATAGGTCCGCTTCAGGTACGCCGTGGCGTCCCCGGCTGCTCCCTGCTTGAAACGAGCCTTCTCGCCGATGTTCAACGAGGTGAACATGGCGTTGAAATCCTTCATATAGGTCGGGACAGTCCCGGCCTGGGCCACTCCGATGATCTCCATCCTGCCTGCATGCGTGAGCACCACCGCCGCGTAGTATTCCAGGCCCTGACCGTCGCGCGGCACCAGCCAGTAGGAAAGCACCTGGGATGACTTGTCCAGCAGCGCCTGCTTCAACTGATACTTCTCCGGACTCACGTTCCACAGTTCGGAGTATTCCAGCCCCTTGTCTTTGGCCATGAGGTCCAAGACGCCCTGCGGGGTCGGTTCGGTTATCTCGCGCACCATCACGGTGGGATACCCCTTGCCGGTGGCGGCGGCGTCCTTGTGGGCCAGCACGGACACCCGTCCCCCCTCGCCCGCCGTTCCCGCACCCCTCTGTTTGATGGTCCACCCAGCTGGCAGCTTCAGGCTGAAGGACTCGTCAGGGGCGGAAAGCGTATCGTCGCCATCGCCCACCAGGGGCATGGAACCTGCGCAGGCGCTGAGAAACAGACACGTGAGAACGGCTATGAGAGTGCGCATCATGATGATCTCCTCGGGATAGGGCCAATGCGCCCGCCCGCCTCCTTTTGTCAAGAGGCGCGGGAACGTGTATGCTGCGGGCATGGAAATCGACCAGCTCGAACCGCTCGGCCCTTGGCAGTGGCGACTGCCCGCACACGGGAGCATGCGGGTTCCGGCGGAGCTGACAGGCTCCAGGGAACTAATTCGCGCCATGGACGCCGCCGTTCTGCGCCAGATCGCCAACGTGGCCTGCCTGCCGGGGATCGTCCGCGCGGCCTGCGTCATGCCGGACGCGCACCACGGGTACGGCTTCCCCATAGGCGGAGTGGCCGCGTTCGATTCGTCGCTGGGCGGGGTCGTCTCCGCCGGAGGCGTTGGGTACGACATCTCCTGCGGGGTGCGCAGTCTGACCACGCGCCTGCATGTCGACGAGGTCCGCCCTGTTCTCGATCAGCTGGCGGACAGGCTGTTCTCGGCCATCCCCGCCGGGGTGGGCGAAACCGGTGCGCTTCGGCTCACGGGAAAATCCATGGACGCCATGCTCACGGGCGGCGCGGCCTGGGCCGTGAAGCAGGGATACGGGGAAACTGCCGACCTTGAGCGCATCGAGGACCATGGGCGTATCGCCGGGGCAGACCCGGAACTTGTGTCGGAAAAGGCAAAGGCCCGCCAGAAGGACCAGACCGGCACGTTAGGGTCCGGCAACCACTATCTGGAAGTGCAGCGGGTCGAAAAAATCTACGACCAGGCCGCAGCCCGGGTCTACGGACTGGCAGTGGACGAGGTGGTGGTGAGCATCCATTGCGGCTCGCGCGGGCTCGGCCACCAGATCGCCACGGACTACCTGGAACGGATGCTGCGCGAGGCCCCCAGGCACGGACTCAACCTTCCAGACCCCGAACTGGCCTGCGCGCCCATCGATTCGCCCCTTGGCCGGGAATACCTGGCGGCCATGCGAGCGGGAATGAACTGCGCCCTGGCCAACCGGCAGGTGCTGACGCATCTGGTGCGGGAGGTGTTGTCTGATTTTTTCCCCGGAACCTGGGCGCGCCTGCTGTTCGACGTCTCCCACAACACCTGCAAGCAGGAGAGGCATCTGGTGGACGGCAAACCACGCACGCTCTTTGTCCACCGCAAGGGCGCCACGCGCGCCTGGGGGCCGAACCACCCGGAGCTTCCGGGCTGGCTCACGGGAACCGGCCAGCCCATGCTGGTGGGCGGCAGCATGGGCACGGCGTCCTATGTGCTCGCAGGGGCGGACGCCTCGCTGGAGCGGTCTTTCGGGTCTGCCTGCCACGGGGCGGGCCGGAGCCTCTCGCGCTCCCAGGCCCTGAAGCGCTTCAAAGGGCGTGACGTGCTGGAATCCCTGGCCGCCCAGGGCGTGCTTGTTCGCGCGCACGGGCTGAAGGGCGTGGGCGAGGAAGCCCCCGGCGCATACAAGGACATCGACTCCGTGGTGGACTCCGCAGTGGGAGCCGGGCTCGCTTCCAGGGTTGCCAGATTAAAGCCCCTGGCCTGCGTCAAAGGTTAAAAGTTTGCAAGAGCGCCCAAAGCTGATACTGACCCAGCCAGTGATGAAAAAGATGCATTCACCCAAAATCCCGCTCCGACTGCTCATCATTGACGCGTCTGCGGATTTCACCCGTTCTCTGGCCAACCGCCTGCAAGGGCTCGAGGAAATCGAGGCCGAGTGGACCACTGCGGCCACCGTTGCGGAGGCCTGGGAAATCCTGGCGCTGAAAAGCTTCGACGTCATACTGGCCGGGCTTCCCCTTCCCTCCCCCACGGGGTCGGAGCCGGGCGAAATCGCCACGGTGTTTTCGCACCTGCCGGTCCTGGGGCTGAGCGACACCGGGTCGAGGCTGTTCCTGCACCCCTCGCTTGGCGAAAACGTGGTGCTGGTGCTGCCCAAGGCCAAGCTGGACAACCATCTGCTGGAACAGGGAATCCTTTGCGCCGTAAACCGGTCCAAGCTGTGCCGCCAGCTGGAATCCGCACAAGACTCCCTGGTGTCCTCTGAAAAGCGCTTCCAGAACATCATCATAAACAACGCCGACGGGATCGTGGTGGTGGACCTGGACGGACGCATCCGCTTCGCCAACCCCAGCGCCGAGCGCCTGTTCGGGGCCACAGCCGAACAACTGGCCGGAGAACCATTCGGACACGCCCTGATGCCCGGGACCAACATGGAGATCGAGGTTCTTTCGCGGGACGGCATCCTCAAGACCGTGGAGATGCGAGTGGTGCAATCCCGCTGGGAAGGTGGCGAGTACGTCTCCCTGGCGTCGCTTCGCGACATCAGCTCCCGAAAGCGCCTGGAGCGCGACCTGACCACCATGAAAGAGGCTGCCGAGTCTGCCAACCGGGCCAAGAGCCAGTTCCTGGCCAACATGAGCCACGAGATCCGCACGCCCATGAACGGCATCCTGGGGATGTCCGAGCTCCTGCTGGCCTCGGAGCTCACCCGCAAGCAGCGCGACCACCTGGACATGGTGCGCCAGTCCGCATCCTCGCTCATGGAAATCCTGAACGACATCCTTGATTTCTCCAAGATCGAGGCCGGAAAGCTGGACCTGGAAGATCAGATTTTCGACCTGCACGCCACCATCCGCAGCGCGCTTCGCATATTCACGGCACAGGCCCAGAACAAAGGTCTGAGCCTGGCCTACGCCGTGGCCGAGGACGTCCCCAAACGCGTGCGCGGCGACTCCGGTCGCCTGCGCCAGGTCATCGTCAACCTGGTGGGCAACGCGGTCAAATTCACAAGCGAAGGCGCCGTCCGCCTTCTGGCGGAGTGCGTGCTGCCCCGCGTCCAGGATGATCCCTCCTTCGCCACGGTGCGCATCCGCGTAACCGACACGGGGCCAGGCATCCACCAGTCCAAACTGGACAAGATCTTCGAAAGCTTCACCCAGGCGGACAACTCTTCGACGCGCAAGTACTACGGCACCGGGCTGGGACTTGCCATTTGCAAGAACCTTGTGGAACGCATGAACGGCGTCATCAGGGTCGAAAGCGAGGAGGGCCGGGGAAGCGAGTTTTCCTTCGAGGTGCGCCTTCCCGTGGTGGACGAAGAGCCGCCCGCAGAGCAGCCCACCTCGCCGCCCAAACCCAAAATCGGGCCGCTGACCATCCTGCTGGCCGAGGACAACCTCATCAACCAGATGTTCGCCACGGAGATTCTGGAGCAGGACGGGCACAAGGTCATCGCCGTGGGCAATGGCGCAATAGCCTTGGAGACGCTTGCGGTGCAGGCGGTTGACGTGGTGCTCATGGACATCCAGATGCCGGAGATGGACGGCCTGGAAGCCACGCGCCGCATCCGCGCCGGAGAAAATGAAAGCATCCCCGTGGATCTGCCCATCATCGCCATGACAGCGCACGCGCTCAAGGGCGATCGGGAGCGCTTCCTGCAATCGGGAATGGACGGCTATCTGTCAAAACCAGTAGGGTCGGAGGAAATTCAGGCGGCCCTGCACCAAGTGCTTTCCAAAAAACTTTCACGTGTGAAAGATGGGGTGACAATGGAAGGTTCAAGCATCCTAAACGAGCAATGGCTGCTGGAAAAAGCCAGGGGCAACAGGGATTTCCTCAAGAAACTCTTTGCCGTCTTCGTGGAGCAGCAGCCACGCAAGTTAAGCGAGATGCAGGAGGCCATCGCAGTGGGCGACCTGAAGGAGGTCGCCTTCATGGCGCACACGCTCAAAGGCGGTGCTGCCACCATGGGCGCGGAGGTCCTCAAGGACAGGGCCTATGAAGTGGAAAAGGCGGCCAAGGCAGGCGACGCGGACCTTGCCGGGCGCGAGATAAATGCCATGGGTCCGGAACTGGAACAGACCATCGTCGCCATGCAGGAGTTCATAGGCCGCTAAACCGCGCCCGTACCCGATGTCCTTCTCCCCTCCCCTTTGCGACCGTTTCCATCCAGTCTGGCGAGTGCTCGTCCCGGCGTGTTTTCTGGCGCTCGGGCTGTGGCTTGCGCCGCTGACGATACTCGGCCCCGCCTTCGAGCGCATGCCCGGCGAGGCCTGCGATTCCGGCTTTTCCAGCGTTGTCCTCGAACACGGATTCCGTTGGCTCAGCGGCCATGAAGCATCCTACCTGGACGCGCCGTTTCTCTATCCTTTCAAGGGGTCCATCACCCTCTCGGACAATTTCCTGTCCACGCTGCCGGTCTACTCGTTCTTCCGGCTGGCCGGGGCCGACCGGGAAACCGCATACCAGCTCTGGTTCCTGTCGCTGTTCGTATTGAATTTCATGTGCGCCAGATGGGCCTTGGCCCGCCTGAAGCAACCCCCCGGACTGGCGGCGCTGGGGGCGTACCTCTTCGCGTTCCTGTCGCCCGTGCTGGAAGAGGTGACGCATCCCGCCCTGCTCCACCTGTTCCCCATCCCCCTGGCGGTATGCGGCTTCATCCTCTGGGCAGAAACGGGCTCGACGAAGGCCTTTGCGGGCATGTGCGCCGCCGTGGTCCTGCAATTTTACGGCGCGTTCTACCTGGGCTCGTTTCTGGTGCTCGCACTGTTTCTGCTCGGCGTGTCCTGGCTGGCCACGCACCGGGGCATCGCCGGGTTCGGACGCGCCGACAGCTGCTGCAAGGGCTCAAATCTGCTGGCAATGGGCTTTTGGCTGGGGGGATCGACCCTGGCGCTCCTGCCGCTGGTGCTCCCCTATCTGGAAACATCGCAGGCCAACGGCCTGAAGCGGTTCTGGACGGACGTGGCCCCGCAACTGCCCACCCTGGCCGACCTGTTCCGGGCGAGCCCCGGAAATTTCCTCTGGGGCTGGACCAGCGACCCGTCACAGGTGCGTTCCTTCAACAACGTCATGCACCTGGGGCTTCTGCCCTGGCTGGGCATGGCGGTCTGCTGCGCGGCCTTGATCCGCAAGCGCCTGGACAAGCGCGTTGCCGCCGTCCTGCTGACTGCATTGCTGCTGGCGGCGTTGACCCTTCGCGTGGACGATTTCAGCCTGTTCAAGTACATTCAGCTGCTCCCGGCCTTCCAATCCATGCGCGCGCTGACCCGAGTGGTGCTCATCGAATCCTTCCTGGTGATTCTGGCGCTGCTCTGGGCGGCGACGTACATACTGGACAGGGTTCGCACCGACCTGCTCCGCAACGCGGCTTTCGGGTGCCTCTGTCTGCTGGCTGTCCTGGACCAGCACAACACCCTGCTGGCCCATTACGGCTACGACAAGGCCGAGCGCCAACGCGAGGTGGCGCTGGTGCGCGGCGAGATGCAGGCCGCCATTGCCCGCACGGGTCAGGGGGGCGCGTTGGCTTATCTTCCCTCTGCGCAGGACGCGCAAGCCAACTGCCGCATTACCGTGGCGGCGATGCTGGCGGCGCAGGACCTGGAGCGCCCTGTGGTGAACGCCTATTCCAGCTGGTTTCCACGCGGCTACGGCTTTTACTGGGACTCCGGCTGCACCGAGCTTCGCCGCTGGATGCTGTACAACCATACCGCCTCGGACGTTTCGCTCTTCTCGGGGCTGGTGCTGGCCGGGCCGGGTTCAGCGGATGCGTCCCTGCCCGGCAGCGTCTGTCTCCCCGTTCCTGAAAACCGGGAGACGGCCCGCTCCGAACTCCTGGCGCAGTTCGCGAGATCGGGCGAGAAGGAAGCCCTGGCCTGGGCAGTTGGCGCGACGGGTTTTACGCAGCAGGGCAACAACGAACTCTGGATGGGACGCACGGGAGCATTGACCCTGCGCGCGGGCGAGAGCCTGACCCTGGAAGGGGTCAGCTTCGTGCCGCTGGATGTCCGAATTTCAGTGGATGGAAAGAGTTCCGGCAAGATGTCTTTTTCGGGAACGCCCACCAGGATGACCCTGGCCCCGTCAAAAAACACGCGCTACGAGTTCGTGGCGGACAAGTCCTTCACCAGCTACGGGGGCGCTTTCTCTCCGGCTTTCCCCGAAGTGAGCGTCATTTTCACTTCAGTGCGATTTCAGCAGACCCAGCCACCTAAAAGCGACTAGTGGGGCGTCCCCCGCCAAGACATCCACTCCCTCCACCGGGCTATCCGGGAAATGGCGCGAAGCGGTAAGGGATTCCAAAGGGGCTCACCCCTTTGGCCGCCGGAGGCTGACTCCGATCAAAGATGCTCAGCGAGCAGATAGCGCTTGGCCTCGCCAGCATCACGTCTTGGCATTGAAGGCGGGAATGGAGAGTTCCTTGTCGATGGCGTCGGGGTCCATGGAGTGAAACCGTACGAGATTTCGCAGATGGAAGAAGGCGTTCTCGTCCATGCCCTCGAAATCCAGGGCAAGACCGCGCTCGTCATTGCGGACCATGCGGGCTTCGATGCGGAAACTCACAGCGGGGCTGAGCGCTATGGTGACTGAGCATTCCTTCAGGCAGCAAATCTGGGGTTCGTATTCGCAGAGCATGCCTTTAAGGCTCAAGTTCTTCACCTTGACTGCGTACTTGGTGATCCCCCCGCAGGACAACATGGCGTCGATTTCAGTATTGACACGACTGCGTTTGCGTTTGTTGGGCGCCATGCTCATCCTCCAGAGTTCCTTTCTTACGAAGAGGCCATTCTTGGCACAGGTCTGATCCAAAAGCTATCAACACGACCGGTTTTGAAAAAAAGGGGGGTTTCCCTCCACTGCGTTTCGCAAATCGTGATGCGGCGCGCAACAAAAAATGCGGCCCGCCGGATATCCGGCGGGCCGCTCATTGCGAACCGATGCTCAGGCCGGAGTGCAGTTCCGGCGCTCAGGCGTTATTTGGGATCCTTGCGGCCGATGCAGAAGTAGGCAAAGCCCATCTCGCCCATGAAGGAGGGCGAGTACAGGTTGCGGCCGTCGAAGATCAGGGGCGCGGTCAGGGACTTCTTGATGCGGTCGAAGTCCGGGTTGCGGAACTGGTTCCACTCGGTGACCAGAGCCAGGGCGCTCGCGCCTTCCAGCGCGGCGTACTGCTCGTCGACCACCTCGACCAGTTCGTTGCCCTCAAACTCCTTACGGGTGTTGGGTCCGGCAACGGGGTCGAAGCAGCGGATCTTCATGCCCTGGGCGGTGAGGTCGCGAATCAGTTCGAACGCGGCGGCCTCGCGCACGTCGTCGGTGTTGGCCTTGAACGCCAGGCCCCAGATGGCCAGGGTCTTGCCCTTCACGCCGCCCTGGGGTTCGAAGTAGTTCAGCACCTTGCGCGACAGCACGTGCTTCTGGCGATTGTTGACCTCGTCGACTGAGGCCAAGAGCTGCGGCTCGAACTCGTACTGACGCGACGTGTCGATCAGCGCCTTCACGTCCTTGGGGAAGCAGGAGCCGCCGTAGCCCATGCCGGGGTAGATGAACTGATAGCCGATGCGGCTGTCGGAGCCGATGCCCATGCGCACGTCACGCACGTCGGCGCCCACGCGCTCGCAGATGTTGGAGATCTCGTTGATGAAGGAGATCTTGGTGGCCAGCATGCAGTTGGCGGCATACTTGGTCATCTCGGCGGAACGCACGCCCATGACGATGACCTTGTCGCGGCTGCGGGCGAAGGGTCCGTACAGGGCCTTCAGCAGTTCTGCGGTGCGGACGTTCTCGGTGCCCACGACCACGCGGTCGGGCTTGAGGAAGTCGCTGACCGCGTCGCCTTCCTTCAGGAACTCGGGGTTGGAGACAACGTCATATTCAATGGCGAGGCCACGGGCCTTCAGCTCTTCGCCGATGATGGCGCGCATCTTGTCGGCGGTGCCGACGGGCACGGTGGATTTGTCGACCACGATCTTGTAATCGGTCATGTTCTGGCCGATTTCCTTGCCGACCTGATACACGAAGCTCAGGTCGCAGGAGCCGTCAGCCTTGGAGGGGGTGCCCACGCACACGAACACGAACAGCGCGCCTTCCATGCCTTCCTTGATGGAAGTGGTGAACTTCAGGCGGCCCTGTTCGGTGTTGCGCTTGACGATCTCGTCAAGGCCGGGCTCGTAGATGTGAACTTTTCCGTTGCGCAGGTTTTCGACAACCTTGGGGTTGATGTCCACGCAGCAGACATCGTTGCCCATTTCCGCAAAACAGGCGGCGCTCACCAGACCGACATAGCCAGTTCCAACAATGCACAGGTTCATCCGCGCATCTCCATGATTTTCTGTAGAGGTTAAGGCCTCACGCAAGAGGCAGCACCCGATACGAGGGACGCCAGGGTTTGTCAACAGAGTTCTTGAAGCTGGCAAGCGCAAACTATATACGCTACGTTTCCGACAGAGAAAAAGGAGATTGCCCATGCCCATTCTGGCAGTCAACGTCGACCATATCGCCACGCTGCGCCAGGCCCGCCTGGGCCAGGAGCCGGAGCCCGTCACCGCCGCCCACATGGCCGAACTGGCCGGAGCCAGCGCCATAATCGTGCACCTGCGCGAAGACCGCCGCCACATCCAGGACCGCGACGTGGCCCTTCTGCGCCAACTGATAAAGACCCGCCTGCACCTGGAAATGGCCGCCACCAAGGAGATGCACCGCCTGGCTCTGGGCATAAAGCCGGACATGGTCTGCCTGGTGCCCGAAAAGCGCCAGGAGCTGACCACCGAAGGCGGCCTCAACTGCATCGGGCGCGAAAAAGAGCTGGCTGATTATCTGGCCCCCTTGCACGAGGAGGGTATAGGCTCAAGCCTCTTCATCGACCCGGACGCGGCCCAGATCAAGGCCGCCAGCGACGCGGGAGCGCACTACATCGAGATCCACACCGGAGCATACGCCGACGCCCCCACTCCCGCCGACCGCCAGCGCGAGCTGGACAAGGTGCTGGAGGGCATCCGGATCGGCCGCGAGCTGGGGCTCAAGGTCAACCTGGGACACGGGCTCAACTACGAGAACGTGTGGGCCTTCTCCAAAGTGTCCGGAGTCAGCGAGTTCTCCATCGGACACAGCATCGTGTCGCGCGCCGTGCTCACGGGCATGACCGAGGCGGTGTCTCGCATGGCGGACATCGTCCGCACCTTCCCGGATTAGGGCGGTGTCCTCATGATCGTGGGCCTTGGGATGGACGTGGCGGAACTGGACCGCATCGGCAAGGTGTACGCCAACCACGGGGAGCGTTTTTTGGACAAGCTGCTCACTCCGTCGGAGCGCGCAGAGCTGCCCAAGCTCCCCCTGCCCTTCCTGGCGGCCCGATTCGCGGCCAAGGAGGCCTCCGTAAAAGCCTTGGGCACCGGATTTCGCGACGGCATATCATATAAGGATATAGAAGTGTTTTCGGACAAGCTGGGAAAGCCCCTGGTCCGCTTCACGGGCAAGGCCGACGAACGGGCGAAAGCGCTCGGCGTCACCCACGCCCACATAAGCCTCACCCACGGACGCGACGTGGCCGCTGCCGTGGTGGTGCTGGAGGCGCCATGATCGATTCTCTCTTCTTCTCGCCGCTTCTGACCCCGGCTGAAATGAACGCCTGGGACAAGGCCGCCGCCCACATGGGCCTGACCACTGTCATGCTCATGGAGAACGCCAGCCGAGAGGCCCTGCACGCCCTGCGCGCGCGCCAGCCTGAACTGCGCGGCAAGACCGCATTGTGCTTTGCCGGTCCCGGCAACAACGGCGGCGACGCCATCGCACTGGCCCGCCACCTGCACGACGCAGGGGCCGAGACAACCATCCTGCTCACCCGCCCCGCTTCGGCCCACACCGGGGCGCCGGGCTTTCATCTGCGCCTGGCCAAACGCGCCGGAGTGGCCATCCGCCAGCTGACCAAGGCGGACATCGAACGTCAGCCGCTGTGGGAGTCCGCGCCCGACATCGTGGTGGACGGACTCCTGGGCACCGGCTTGGCCGGAGAGCCGCGCCCGGATTTCGTGGGGTTCATCGAGACCGTCAACCGCCTGGGCGAACGGGCCTTCGTGCTCTCGCTGGACATTCCCTCCGGCCTGTCTGGTCTTACCGGCGAGCCTGCCGATTCCACCGTGGTGGCGGACATGACGATCACCTTCGAAGCTGCCAAGCTGGGGCTGGCCATGCCCAAAGCCTCGCCCTACGTGGGGGAGCTGGTGGTGCGCGAGATCGGCATCCCCAGGGCGGTGCGCGAGCAGCTCCCCCCGTCCCACGGGCTGCTCACCCCGGAATTGGCTCTCCTGCTGCCCATGCTGGACCCGTCCATGCACAAGGGCTCCGCCGGGAAGCTTCTCATCGTAGGCGGGTCACCGGGGCTCACCGGAGCGCCGATTCTGGCCGCCATGGGCGCGTTGCGGGCCGGGGCCGGGCTCGTGACCGTGGCCTGCCCGCGCGGGCTGGAGCCCACCATCAAGGCAGGCAATCCAGATGTGATGACCATGCCGTTGGGCGAGGGCGAAGCCTGGACAGCCGAGATGGCTGCGTCACTGCGCGATCGCCTGCCACAGTTCGACGCGCTGGTGCTGGGGCCGGGCCTTGGGCGCGACCCCGGCGCAGGAATATTCCTCTCGAAACTGGGCACGGACCTTCCGCCCTGCGTCTGGGACGCGGACGCCCTCTTTTGGCTGGCGGACGCTCCGCAAAAGCTGAAAAACGCGGTCATAACGCCGCATCCGGGCGAGGCGGCCCGCCTCATGGGCCTGTCCATCCAGGAGATCGGCGCGGACCGGCTGGGCGTGGTGCGTGAACTTGCCCGGCGCACGGGAGCCACGGCGGTCCTGAAAGGGCCGGGCTCCCTCATCTGTCACGCCGAGGGAGACACTGCCCCGGTCATGGTTTCCCCGTTCGCGGAACCCAATCTGGCCGTGGGCGGTTCCGGAGACGTTCTTTCCGGCGTTATCGGCAGCCTGATGGCACGCGCGCTTTCCCCCTTGCTAGCGGCATGCCTGGGAGTGTATTGGCACGGACTCGCCGGACGTCTCGTGTCCGGTGAATTCCCCTACCGGGGCAACCTGGCGTCCGAGATCGTCCAGGCCCTGCCCCGCGCCCTCACGGAGTGGCTCGATGCTGAAAGCTAAAGACATCATGACCCCCTCGGTCATCACGTTCACCCCGGAAACGCCCATCTCCCAGGCCGCCAAGACGCTCCTGGAGAAGCACATCAACGGCTGCCCCGTGGTAGACGCAAGCGGCGCGTTGGTGGGCATCCTGTGTCAGTCCGACCTGGTGGCCCAGCAGAAGAAGCTCTCGCTGCCCACGGTGTTCACCCTGCTGGACGGCCTGGTGCCCATGACCTCCATGACCGACCTGGACCGCGAGATGCAAAAGATCGCGGCCATCACCGTGTCCCAGGCCATGAGCCAGGACCCCGAGTACGTGGACTCTGAGACCCCCATCGAGGACATCGCGACCCTGATGGTGGAGCGCGGCTTCCACACCCTGCCCGTGGTGGACGGCGGCAAGGTGACGGGCGTGATCGGCATGGAAGACGTGCTGCGCACTCTCACAAGCCAGAAATAGGCCAGAAAGAGGCGGTGGAGAGGATATTCCTGCCAGACGAGGCAGCAACCCTGGCCCTGGGAAGGGCCATGGCAACGGCCTTGCCGCAGGATTGGGACGCGCCCGTGGCGCTCTTGCGGGCGACGCTGGGATCAGGCAAAACCACGCTGGCGCGAGGGTTCGTGTCCGCGCTCCCCGGGGCGCAGAACGCCGAGGTGGCGAGCCCGAGTTTCAATCTGGCCAACGTCTACCCCACCAGCCCCCCCGTGGTGCACGTCGATCTGTACCGCCTGGGCGAGGGTTTCCTGGACGCCGACCTGGATGAACTTCTTGATGCCGGAAACGTTTCCGATCGACGCGTGATGCTTGTTGAATGGGCGCAGTATCTGCCCGAGGCGCTGCGCCCGTCCAGCTGGCTGGAACTGGAACTGGCCGAATCCGGCGAGGGCCGCGACGCGACCCTGACCCCGCACGGGCCTCAGGCGTCCCAGTGGCTTGAACGGATCCTTACAACCTACTTACAGAGCGACACGTCATGAAAATCATGGTTCAGAAGTACGGCGGCACCTCCGTTGCCGGACTGGAACGGATGCAGAAGGTGCTGTCGAGAGTCAAAAAGGGCATAAGCGAGGGCTACAAGATGATCGTGGTCCTCTCGGCAATGTCCGGAGAGACCAACAAGCTCCTGGCGCTCGCCAAGGAGTTCTCTGCCTGCCCCGATTCCGAGGAGATGGACTCCCTGGTGGCCAACGGCGAGAACGTGTCCATCGCGCTCTTCTCCATCCTGGCCAAGGCCGAGGGAATCCGCGCCAAGTCCCTGCAAGGGTGGCAGATTCCCATCTCCACCACAGACGCCTACATGAAGGCCCGGATCATCAGCATCGACGACGCAAGACTTAAAGCGATGCTTGAAGAAAATGATCTCCTGGTGGTCGCCGGATTCCAGGGCGTGGACTGCAAGGGACGCATCACCACCCTCGGGCGCGGCGGCTCCGACACCACCGGCGTGGCCCTGGCTGCGGCCATCAAGGCCGATGTTTGCGAAATCTACACCGACGTGGACGGCGTGTTCACCACCGACCCCCGGGTGTGCTCCGCCGCGCGCAAGCTCGACCACATCTCCTACGACGAGATGCTGGAGCTTGCCAGTTCGGGCTCCAAGGTGCTCCAGATCAGGAGCGTGGAATTCGCCAAGAAATTCAACGTGCCCGTCCGGGTGCGCTCCACCTTTACCGACGACCCGGGTACCCTGGTCACCCAGGAGGACGCTATGATGGAAGATCTCGTGATTTCCGGCATCGCCTTTGACCGCGATCAGTGCCGGGTCACCGTGTACAAGGTCAAGGACAAGCCCGGCGTTGCCGCAGCCATCTTCGGCTCCATCGCCGCCAAGCGCATCCTTGTGGACATGATCATCCAGAACACCAGCCACGACGGCTACACCGACATGACCTTCACTGTCTCCAAGGGCGACCTGGAGCAGACCATGTCCATCCTGGACGGGGTGAAGGAAGACATCGGGGCGGAGTCCGTGCAGTACGACACCAACGTTGCCAAGGTGTCCGTGGTGGGCGTTGGCATGCGCAACCACTCGGGCGTGGCCTCCACCATGTTCCAGGCCCTGCACGACGAAAACATCAACATCAAGCTCATCGCCACCTCGGAGATCAAGATTACCTGCCTGATCGACGAGAAGTACGTGGAGCTGGCCGTGCGCGCCCTGCACACCGCCTTCGGCCTGGACAAGCAGGCCGTGGCCGCCTGCTAGCGCGCCGCGCCGTCAAAATCGACGCCAGGGGAGGATGCCCGAGCATCCTCCCCGTCAACCCGCCGCTTGCAAGCCGTCGCCCCTGCCGGATCGCTGGTCCGTCCTCACCATGGCGACGCCGGGAAGAATATGGACAAGGTACAGATATACGACACAACTCTGCGCGACGGGGCCCAGGCCGTGGACATCAACCTCACGGCCGAGGACAAGATGCGCATCGCGCTCAAGCTCGACGAACTGGGCGTTGACTACATCGAGGGCGGCTGGCCCGGCTCCAACCCCACAGACAAGCGTTTTTTCGAGGACATCCAGGGGCACCCCCTCAAGCACTCGCGCATCGCGGCCTTCGGTTCCACGCACAACGCCAAGAACACGCCGGAAACCGACCCCAACCTGAAAGGGCTGGTGGCCAGCCGCAGCCCGGTGCTGACCATCTTCGGCAAAGCCTGGGATCTCCACGTCACCGAGGCTTTGCGCATCGAACCGCCGCGCAACCTGGAGCTGATCGAGAACTCCCTGGCCTTTCTCAAGCCCAACTGCCAGGAGCTCTTCTTCGACGCGGAACATTTCTTCGACGGCTTCCGCGCCAACCGTGAATACGCCCTGGAAGCGCTCAGGCGCGCCCATCATGGCGGCGCAGACGTCCTGGTCCTGTGCGACACCAACGGCGGCACCCTGCCCTGCGACATCCGCAGGATCTGCGACGCCGTGATGAAGGCCATCCCCCTGGCTAAGATCGGCATCCACGCCCACAACGACACGGACATGGCCGTTGCCAACTCCCTCATGGCCATCCAGGCGGGCGCGGTGCAGATTCAGGGCACCATGAACGGATTCGGCGAACGCTGCGGCAACGCCAACCTCTGCTCCATCATCCCCACGCTGGAGCTCAAGCTCAAGAAGCGCGCACTGCCCCCCGGCAACCTCGCCCTGCTGACCGAAGCCTCCCGTTTCATCGACGAGGTGGCCAACAAGGTCCCCTTCGCGCGCCAGCCCTATGTGGGCGAGTCCGCCTTCACCCACAAGGCAGGAGTGCACGTGGCCGCCGTGGCCAAGAACTCCATGCTCTACGAGCACACCCAGCCCGAGAAGGTGGGCAACGTCCGCCAGGTGGTGCTCTCGGACATGGCCGGACAGTCCAACATCCTGTTCAAGGCCAAGGAATACGGCATCGCCATGGAGAAGGGCTCTCCCGAGGTGCTGGAGATCCTGCGCGAGGTGAAGGAGAAGGAAGCCCAGGGATTCGAGTACTCTGCCGCCGAAGCATCCTTCGAGCTGCTCATGCGCCGCGCGCTGGGCCTGTCCCGCCGCTATTTTTCGCTGGTGAAGTACCGCGTGCTGGACTGGAAGCAGGCTGACTGCGAGGAGCCGCTGGCCGAGGCAACCATCATGGTCCAAGTAGGCGGACACGTGGAGCATACCGCCTCAGTCGGACTTGGCCCGGTCAACGCCCTGGACAACGCCTTGCGCAAGGCCCTCTCGCGCTTCTACCCGAAAATCGCGGAGATGCGCCTGCTGGACTTCAAGGTCCGCGTGCTTAACGCGAAAACCAAGCACGACACCGGAACGGCATCGCACGTGCGCGTCCTGCTCACCACCGGCGACCAGCTGAATACCTGGACCACCGTGGGCGTTTCCCACAACATCATCCAGGCCAGCTGGCAGGCTCTGGAAGATTCCGTGAACTACAAGCTCATGATGGAAGACAAGAAGAAGCAGAAGACCGCCTGTTGATCTGGGTGGGGCAGCTGCTCTCCGGGCGATGCGCCAAGCAGTTGAAACTGTCTGTCATCATTCTTTTTCCTTGGTGACACGATCACCAAAGAACCGGCTTTCGCCGGTTCTTTGCGTTTTGTAGGAAAGGTTTCTTGACAGTTTCAGCTCTGGAAGGGATATTTACATGTCCTCTCTTTATCCGCTCCCCCCTTGCCGGAGCATCAATACGGCGCAACTGGAACCCGGAATCGTGGATTGGGCATGAAGAAAGAACTTGAGATACAAAACGGCGAACTTCAAAGCGACCTCTCGCTCTTCACCGCCGTGTTCGAAAATGCCCCGCTGGGCTACGCCGTCCTCGACAAGTCCGGGGTCATTCGCCACGTCAACCGCCAATTCAGGGAACTCGTCTCACCGATTGCGCTGCCCGAGGGTTTTCCCATTACCGAACTCCTCCTTCCGAGCGAAATCCCCCTCTTCGCGATGGAAACCGCCTTGCTGGACAGCACCCCGGAGGGCTCATCCCGCAGCGTGGTCCTGCAATGCGCTCCAGGTCGTGACAAGTGCCCCCCGTGGCTGAAACTCACACTCTCCAGGCTGCCCGACGCCTCACCCGGCGGGGAAACCTATCTGGTCATGGCTGAAGAGGTCAGCGGGAAGATGCGGCGCGAGGAAGATCTTGTCCAGGCCAGCCAATTGCTGGAACGTGAGGCGCCGCAGCGGCGCGAAACCCAGAAGCACCTGGGGAAATACCGCAAACAGTCGCACGACCCGCTCGACTTCCGCCTGGCCGTCCTGGAAGATTTCCCCGCGCTGACATGGCGGGCGGACACGACCGGCACGCGCGACTACTTCAACCGCACCTGGCTGGAATTCTCCGGATCATCCCTGGCCAACGAACTTTCGGACGGCTGGATGGACAGGGTCCATCCCGACGATCTCCCGTCCAGCATGGATCGCATCCGCGAAAAAGTGGCCGCGCGCCAGCCCTTCGAGATCTCCTACCGGATGCTGCGCGCCGACGGCGAGTGGCGCTGGGTCACGGACCTGGGAAGGCCGCTTCGCGGTCCTCAGGGAGAATACGCCGGGTACATCGGCTGCTGCATCGACATCACCGTGCGCATCAACCAGCAACTGGCCCTGCAGGAGGCCAAGACCAGGGCGGAAGCCGCCGACATGGCCAAGAGCGAATTTCTGGCCAACATCAGTCACGAAGTTCGCACCCCCCTGAACGGCATCATGGGCATGCTCGACGCGCTGATGCACGCGGCTCCCTCCGTGGAACAGGCGGAGTACATCGAAACGGCGGCGTATTCGGCAAAACAGCTCCTTGGCGTGCTGAATGATCTTCTGGACCTGGCCCGCATCGAGGCGGGCAACCTCCGCGTGCAGCCGAGCCATATCAACGTCGCGGAACTTTTCCGAAAGGCTGTGGACGTTTACGCCCTGGAGGCCGACGGGCTTGGCCTGCACCTGCTCGTCGAGATCGACCCGGAGCTCGATCAGACGGCAGTATCGCTTGATGAAGTGCGCGTGCGCCAGATGCTCTTCAACCTGATCGGCAATGCCTTCAAGTTCACCAATGTCGGTGGAGAAGTGCGCCTGAGCGCTTTCCTCTGCGGACCGGCCGGAAAGCAGAAACTCGTGATGATGGTTTCGGACACGGGCATCGGCATCGCCGAAGAGAAACAGGGCAGCATCTTCGAACCTTTCGTCCAGGCAGAGGGTTCGCTTACCCGCCAATTCGGAGGCGTCGGGCTGGGGCTTTCCATCGTGAAGAAGCTGGTCCTTATGATGCGCGGATCGATCTGCGTCAGCAGCGAGCCGGGAGCAGGATCGCAGTTCGCCATCAGCGTCCCGGTCTCTGACATCTGTCCCATCGTAAGGCCTGACAACCCGCGCTTGCCGAAATGCGACGGTCCTCCCCTGCCCCCGCTGCGCGCGCTCTTGGTGGAGGACGATTCCATCAACCGGCTTACGGCCAAGCTCATGCTGGAAAAGCTCGGCATGAGCGTGAGCGTCGCGCTTGATGGCCGACAGGCGCTGGAAGCACTGGAAAACGGCGGTTTCGACGTCGTATTCATGGACATCCAGATGCCGGTGATGGACGGCCTCTCAGCGACCAGGGCCGTCAGGGAAATGGAGCGGGAATCTCCCGGCAGGCCGCGCCAGATCATCATTGCCATGACCGCGCACGCCATGAAGGGCGACCGGGAGATGTGCCTGAAGGCTGGCATGGACGAATACGTGACCAAGCCGCTGGACATACAGGCCCTGCTCAACGCGACCCGGATCGTCCTGGGGCTTGGCTAGTGTCGCGATTTTGAAAAACATGGATATGTTTTTCAAATTAAAACAAATGGTTTTTGCTGTTTGTCTTGAAAATCCGTATGGACGAATTTTGAGGACGCAACACGAGAAGTGACCCCGGCGGCTAAGCCCACCTGTCCGCGAAGGACACGCACAGTTGCGCCACGCGGTCGCGGGTTTCCTCATGCGTTGTCAGCAGATGATGCTTGGTGACGTTCTCCCGGATGGCCAGCAGCACCGCCTGACGCTCGGAGGAACCGGCCTTCCCGGTTATCTCCCAGAGGTTGGCGAGCGGCACGTGCCGATCCTTCGGGGAATGAATCCCCAAAAGCGGCGCGGTAATCTTCCCCAGATTGCGCCGCACCTCCCTCAGTCCGGTCAGAAAACTGCCCAAAGGCCCCAGGGCCACATGCTCTTCATAGCCCTCCCAGGGAGCGATGCGCCTGGATTCTGCGGTCTTCGGCTTGGAAGGCCAGAGGGGGCGGAACTTGTGGAGCAGTCCGGTCAGCGGCAGCCTCCAGTCCGTGGCTTCGGGCGGCAGGAACCGATACAGATAGACCGGGGAGGCGATGGTCACCACGCCGGCGGGCTTGAAGCGTTGGGCCAGTGCCAGGCACAGGCTCCCCCCCATGGACAGGCCCATCACGAACACCTTGCCGTGCTGCGTTTCCAACTGCCGGTACTCCGCGCTGAGAGAATCAAGCCAATCCTGCCAGCCGGTGCGGCTCCAGTCTTCCACTGTGGTGCCGTGGCCCGGCAGGGTCGGCATGAGGACCGGATAGCCGGACGCCGTGAGCGCCTCGGCCACGGGGGCCACCTCGAAGGGTGTTCCCCCGAAACCGTGCACAACCAGGCAAGCGGGTTTCTTCGTGAATGTATTCATGCGAACGCTCCCGTAAGTGCGTGCCGAAAAAAAAGACGCCATGCTGCCCGTGCCGCATGGCGTCCCGAATCGATGCGCGCGATGATACGGCGCGATTTTGCGGCTACAGGACGGATATAACCTCGATGAGCACGTCCGTCACCTTTTCCGCGTTCTGCTTGAAGATATGCAGGATGTCCTCCCAGGTGACGGGAGGCTCGTCGGTCTTCCAGCAGTCGTAATCCGTGGACATGGCCACGGCCGCGTAGGGCACTCCTGCCTCGGCGGCCAGGATGGCCTCGGTGGCCACACTCATGTTGATGACATCCGCACCCCACATGCGGAACATGTTGGATTCTGCCCTGGTGGAGAAGCGCGGCCCCTCGATGGTGATGACGGTCCCCTTGGGGTGGTGGGCATAGCCGAACTTCGCGCAGGCCTGGATCAGGCGCTGGCGCAGATCTTCGTCGAAGGGGTCGGCCATGGGGGTGTGCACGGGGCAATGGGGCTCGAACTGCTCGTGGAAAGTGACCGGGCGATGGCGCGTGAAGTCGATGAACTGGTCCAGCACCACAAGATCGCCCCTGCCGATCTCAGCCTTGAGGGAGCCGACCGCAGTGGTGGCCAGGATGTGCGTGCAGCCCACATTCTTGAGCGCCCAGATGTTGGCGCGGTAGTTCACCCAGGTGGGCGGGCAGGTGTGAGCGCGGCCATGGCGCGCCAGGAGCGCCACATCGCGCCCCTTGATCTTGCCGTGGCGCAGCGTGGAGTTGGGCTTGCCGTAGGGGGTATCCACCTCGCCGTCGACCGGGTTTTCCAGGATGTCGGGATTATCCAGTCCGCTGCCGCCGATGATGCCTATTTTCATGTCTGTTCCGTATTCGTGGTGATTTCTTGCGGGATCGAACGCGTCAGCTGATCTGCCCAAGCGTCAGCTGATCTGAATGATGCTGTCGAAGGGCAGCTCGCCCAGCTTGTCGCGTCCGTTGAGGAATCCAAGCTCGATCAGGACGCCGATGGCCACGATCTCCGCCCCGAAGACCTCCATCAGCTTGAGCATCCCCTGCAACGTGCCGCCAGTGGCCAGCACGTCATCGATCACCAGGACCTTCTCGCCTTTCAGCAGGGCGTCTTCGTGCATGCACAGGGTGTCCGTGCCGTACTCCAGGTCATAAGTGACGGAGGTGGTTTTCCAGGGCAGCTTGCCGGGCTTGCGCACGGGCACGAAACCGAGGCCCATCTTGTAGGCCAGGGCGGCTCCGAAAATGAAGCCCCGCGCTTCGGCGCAGACGATCTTGGTAGCGCCGCAGTCCTTGTAGCGTTCGGCCATGGTGTCGATGGCATGCCGGAATGCCGGGCCGTCGCCGAGCAGCGGGGTGATGTCCAGAAAAACGATGCCGGGCTTGGGGAAATCCTTGATATCGCGAATGAGGGCGCGCAGGTCCATGACAGCTCTCTCCTGATTTGATATCGATACCGTCGCGGCGCTACGCGATATTTGTCCACGAGTCAAGCGGCAGTGCAGCCATCATATCGAAAAATCTGGAGATTTTTACTTGTCCATTTGCATGCGAACCTTTTGGAAATACGCTTTATTTCCCCTGCTGATAAATGCCGCGCTGCTTATCCACCTCATGGGGCGAGATCCCGCGTGGTGGGGGCTGCGCAGCCACTACCAGCGGCTGGGTTGCCTCGGGCTGCCTGTGGGGGGGCAGTCCGCCCTGGTGCAGGGCCTGGACCAGGGATTCCTTCAGGGCGCGCCGCCCCAGCGCCTGCTGTCCGTCTCGCCCGGCGGCCCCCGCCTGGAATCTACCGACACACCCGGCTGGAGCCTGTACACCGTGGCCGAGGGGATGGCATCCCAGACGTTCATTTTCGAGGTGCAGGCTTCCGGCGAGTCCCTGACGTTTTTCCCCAGGGTCAGCGGGGCGGACAGTTCCGTGGAGGTTGCGGCGCTCAAGGGGGGCGAAAAGGGCAAGGCCGTCCCGCTTGCCAGGCTTGCCGGGAAGGCGGGCGAGTGGTCTCCCATCAGCGCCCGCTGGTCCGTGCCGCTGCTCTGCCTGGACCGCGACAAGCCCATCATGCTGCGCGTGACGCTCACAGGCCCGTGGGCGCAGCTCTGGGTCAGGGATGGAATGGCGTTCTTCTAGCGTTGCCACTTCAGAATTCGTTCATAAGGCTTATGAGCCCCCATGGTTCTCTGGGGGCACTCGGTCGCTGGCCGGGGCTCAGTAGGAGGCGCGCAGAACAGCCAGCATGCCGTATTTGGTTTCCACCCAGGCGTTGCCGCTGAGTTCGATCAGAAGCTCCACCACGTTGCCGGGCACGTCGGCCTTCAACTCCACTTCTGAACGCCCCTCGCGCGGCGCGACCGAGTCCGCCAGGGTGCGTCCGTCCACGTCCACGAGCGTACAGCGCGCCGAACTGGCAGGGTCCTTGGGGTCCACACGCAACGAAAGCGTTGCCTGCACGGCACTGAGCGGCCTGTCTCCCTCCAGCCTGAAGCGCAGCACGCCTGGATGCTTGCGGTCAAGCGGGGCCAGTCCTTCTGTCTCGGCGTTCAGGGTGGACAGGCCGTTCTGCATCGCCCTGCCCTGCCCGCTCACATGGCTGTGGCCGGAAGGGGCGAGCGCGGCGATCAGCCCGGCTGAAGCGGGTTTGAACACGGCATAGTGGTTCTGGTGTCCAACCGTCTCATAGAAAATCGTTGCGGAGTCGGCCACTCCCGGCGGCAGGAAGTCACCGTAGAACACCAGCCGGTCGAAGCGGCGGTCCCGAATGTCCTGGACCAGGGCGGATTCGCCTGCGCGCCAGAGCCCGGCCTGCTCGTAAAGCTGCGTCTCGATGCCGTCAAAGAAGGTCACGTCCCTGCCGGGAGCCTCGTTCAGGAACAGATGCCCGCCCTCGGTATTGACCAGAATCGATCCGGAGAGCCCCATGAGGCCGGACAGGTCCGCCGCCTTCTGTTCAGCATGCCCGGAGGGCCTAGGCAACCACAGGAACAGGAGCGCGAAGACAGCGGCCATTCCGTAAGGGCGTGATCTGGCGACCGCCCCCAGCAGAAGCCCCACGGCCAACAGGGCCGCGAGGACGGCCCCGAAGGCGTAGTTGACGTCCGCGCCCCAGGAGGCCAGCAGTTTGACCATGAACGCCGCGTTCACCACCGTCAGCACGGCGGGCAGGTCCCAGCGGCGGTTCCAGGCCGCCCAGCCCAGGTAGGCCGCAAAGAGCGTCCAGAGCACGGCGTACCTGTCCCAGACCTGCAAGAGCCGGGTGATCAGGTTGTCCATGGTGGAAACGCCCGGCAACGCCCCCATCAGCTTGGGATACAGGGCCACGTCGCGCAGGAAGTGGCCGCCGCTGGAGAACTCCAGCAGACCTGTCAGCGCGGCTCCGAGCGCTGCCGCGCAGACGCCCATCGCCAGCACCGGGCGCAGACCTGCCCTGCCTTTTCCCAGGCCCCACACGGCGCATCCCAGCAGATACGGAAGGGCCTGCTGCTTGGTGAAGCAGGCCAGACAGAGCAGTACGCCCGCTGCCAGAGCCAACCGATCGCTGCGGTCTTCGCACCGGAAGGCGGACCAGAAGGCCCAGGCTCCGGCCAGGGCCAGCAACCAGGCCAGCATGTCTGGCCGCGCGTGCAGGCTCCATTCAGCCAGAACGGGATCGAACAGCGTGAGCAGCACAATTGCGGCAGCTGCCAGACGCGAACGCGTGGCCGCATAGGTCCACCAGCCGACCAGCAGGGAGAGCCCCAGGAAGCTGCCCAGGCTCACCAGCCGCCCGGCAGCGATACTCCAGCCTGTCAGCAGGGACATGGTCGCGATGGCGGCGTGGTACACCGGAGGATAAATGGTGACCAGGAACGGATGCGACTGCATGGAGGGGTAGATGTTGTGGCCCTGGGCCAGGAACCAGGCTTTGACCGTCTCGCGCCCCTCCATGGCGTTCAGGGGCAGCGGGTCGGCCAGGGCCTGCGCGGCATGCTGAAAGTACGACGCTCCGAGCTCTCCGCCCATCCTGACAAGAAAGGCCACGCACATCAGGATCACAACTTGAGCAAGCTTGTCGAAATGCCCCATAGCGCGTTTTCTGGCCAGCGATCCGGGCTGGCCTTTGAAATATACTATCTTGACCAGTTGCAGATTCGCGAGAAACGCTACGGCGAGCAAAGGCATGCTCAACCCCGGCAGGCTGGAGCGGTACGGATCGAATAGGGCGATTCCCAAGGCCAGTGTCGCGAGAGACTGAAAGGGACCGAGAGATTTTGAACGCATAAGTCATCAGTTTTCCTTTTTTTGCGACGCGCCGCAAGTCGGAACTTGACTTCCCGGCCCCGCATGGCATGACCCCGCCCATGCCCACCAACTTTCCCGCCCGTTGCGGCACCCTCCTTCGCGCTGGCACCCTGGTCACCCAGGACGACGACCGGCGCGTCCTGTCCGACACCGCCGTGGCCATCGACGACGGAGTCATCACCGCTGTTGCCCCCTGGAGCGAAACGCCGCGCATCCAGGCGGACGAGACCATCGATCTTTCCGGCGACATCGTGCTTCCCGGGCTGGTCAACACCCACACCCACGCCGCCATGACAGTGTTTCGCGGCCTGGAGGACGACCTGCCCCTGATGGAATGGCTGACCGGGCACATCTGGCCCGCCGAAGCCCGGCTGACCCCGGAGATAGTTTCCCTGGGGACGCAACTGGCCTGCGCGGAGATGCTGGCCGGGGGAACCACCACCTTCTGCGACCTCTACGTTTTCGAGGAGGCCGTGGCCCGCGCCGTGGACACAGTGGGCATGCGGGCGGTTCTTGGCGAGGGCGTGTTCGACACCCCCAACGCCTCCTACAAGACCATCGACCAGGCCTTCGGGAAGGTCGCCGCGCTGGGGGAATTCTGCGCCGGGCGGGAGCTTCTGAGCCAATGTCTGGTGGCCCATTCGGTCTATGCCACGGGCGCACAGACGCTGAAGCGACTGGACGGGCTGGCGTGCGACAACGGCCTGACCCTCACCCTGCACGCCGCCGAGAGCGCCGTCGAGACGGCCATGTGCCTGGAGCGCTTCGGCAGGCGTCCCGTGGAGATCCTCGAAGATCTCGACCTCCTGCGCCCCGGCCTGCTCATCGCCCACGGCGTGGACGTCACTGAGGCGGAGATCGCGCTTCTGGCCCAACGCGGTGCGGCGGTGTCCCACAATCCGCGCAGCAACATGAAGCTTGCTTCGGGCATGGCTCCCGTGGCAGCCATGCGCGCGGCTGGAGTCACCGTGGGTCTGGGCACGGATGGCGCGGCCAGCAACAACTGCCTGAACATGTTCGCGGAGATGGGCGCTGCTGCCCTCATGGCCAAGGTGCGCGGGCTGGACCCCACCGCCCTGCCCGCACAGGCCGTGCTGGACATGGCCACGCGCGACGGGGCGGCGGCCCTTGGGCTCCAAGGGGTGGGGAGCATCGCGCCCGGCATGAAGGCCGACATGATCGCCCTGCGCGGGGACGCCCCCAACCTCCAACCGCCCCACTCCATCGTGTCGCATCTGGCCTATTCTGCCACGGGCGGTGAGGTCCGCATGACCATGGCCGGGGGGCGCGTGCTGTACCGGGACGGACGGTTTTCCACCATCGACTGGCCTGGACTGGTCAAAGAGATGGATTCCGTCAGGAAATGGGCGCGCGGGGCTTGACAGAAGCCGCTTAATGATGAAAGAGATCGCGGTTCCAAACGGCTAGAATCGTATCGCCCACAGGGGCGTGAACGGAGGATAGATCAATGAGCTATATGGTAAACGGCGTCGAGTGCCATCCCATCGTGGAAAAGTGCGAAGGATGCGACCGCACCAAGGAAGTTGAAGGTGTGAAGTATTGCAGCAGCTACCCCCTGCCCGAGCGCAAATGGGGCCAGAACGTCTGCAACTTCGCCACTCACGTCAAGGCTGAGAAGGACACCGGCGGCAAGGTCAAGGTCAACCCGCTGAAGGCCTCCAAGCGCGCCGCTCGCGGTCGTTAAGCGCCTTACTTGCTTTCTCCGGGCGGGAGCCTGCGCTCCCGCCCTTTTCTTTTTGTGTCCGGGCAGTCTTTCTGGCGAAAGTCGGCCCGAGCGGTCGGAGCGGTGTATGTCGTTCACGCCGCATGTCGCCATGCAATCGTTTACGACGTCCTTGCCATCTCCCCGTCCAAAGGCTACGGATCACCCGATAGGTGCGACTTTCGCGCCGTGAGACACAGCCCTCGGAGAATTCCATGCTTTCCGGCATACTTGATCACATCGCCGCTGACCGGGACACGGTCATCGACCTGCAACGCACCCTGGTCTCCATCCCTGCCATAGGCCCCGACAACGGCGGCCAGGGCGAACGCCTCAAGGCCGACGCCATGCTGGCTTGGCTGAAAGCCCAGGGAATCACCGACGTGACCGAATACCAGGCGCCGGACTCCCGCGTTTCCTGCGGTCACCGCCCCAGCATCAAGGCCGTCATTCCAGGTCGGGACACCTCCCGCACCTTCTGGGTCATCGCGCATCTGGACGTGGTGCCCGTGGGCGACCTGACCCTGTGGGCCACCGACCCGTTCGAGCTGTCCATCGAGGGCGAGGCTCTGGTGGGGCGAGGCGTAGAGGACAACCACCAGGGCGTAGTGGCTGCGCTGCTGGTGGGCAAGGCGCTCAAGGAGCGCGGCATCGTGCCGCCCATGAACTTCGGCATGCTGCTGGTGGCCGACGAGGAGAACGGGTCCAAGTACGGCCTGGACTGGCTCCTGAAGAACCACCCCGAGATCTTCGGCAAGAACGACCTGTACCTCATCCCGGATTTCGGCATCCCCTCCGCCGAGATGGTCGAGGTGGCCGAAAAGAGCATGCTCTGGCTGCGCATCACCCTGTCAGGCAAGCAGTGCCACGCGTCCTCCCCCGAGGAAGGCGTGAACACCCTGGTGGCCACGGCGGCCTTCATCCTGCGCCTGACCAAGCTGCACGACCGCTTTCCGGCGGTCAACCCGCTCTTCAAGCCCGCCAACTCCACGTTCCAGCCCACCAAGAAAGAGGCCAACGTGGAGAACGTGAACACTATCCCCGGCCGGGACGTATTCTATATGGACTGCCGCGTGCTGCCCCAGTACGATCTGGACGACGTGCTCGAGGCCATCGAGGAGATGGGCCGCGATATCTGCGCCACCTATGGCGTGACCGCCGAGTACCATATCGTGCAGAAGGAGCAGGCCGCTCCGGCAACGCCCAAGGACGCCGAGATCGTCACCCGCCTGATCGGGGCCATCCGCTCGGTCTACGGCGGCGATCCGCGCCCCATGGGCGTGGGCGGCGGCACCGTGGCCGCGTACCTGCGCCGCGCAGGCATGGACGCCGCAGTGTGGGCCGCCTGGGTTCCCAACGCCCACCAGCCCAACGAGCGCTCCCTCATCAAGAACAACATCGGTGACGCCCAGGTTGTGGCTGCCGCCCTCTTCGGCGTCGGGGAAGGAGCCTAGCTTCAGGAAAACGAGGCCACCGGCGGTCCGTCCGGCGTTATTTCAGGCGACGGGCTGACAGGTCCGCGAACAACCTGGAGCCCGTCCGCCTGGCCTTGTGCCGAAAGCCGTTCCAGAAGCCCGTTTCACCCAACACACGTATGTCCGATCAACCTCCCCCCCTTCCCGGCCCCGGTATGGCCAAGGAGCCCTTCCCCGAACGCTTCGACCTGGTGGTCGTGGGCGCGGGGCATGCGGGCTGCGAAGCGGCCATGGCCTCGGCCAGGCTGGGTCTTGCCACCCTGCTCCTCACCATAAACGCCGACCGCATCGGGCACCTCTCCTGCAATCCGGCCATCGGCGGCCTGGCCAAGGGCCACATGGTCCGGGAGATCGACGCCCTGGGCGGCATGATGGGCCTGTGGGCGGACGCCTCGGGCATCCAGTTCCGCCAGCTCAACACCCGCAAGGGTCCTGCCGTGCGGGCCACCCGCGCCCAGATCGACCGGGACATGTACCTGTCCGTGGTCAAGCGCGACATTTTCGCCCAGAAGAATCTGTGGGTCCGACAGGACATCGCCGTGCGCGTGCTGGCCGAGAACGGCCGGGCCTGCGGCGTGGCCACGGCCCTTGGCGAGGTCCATCCGTCACAGGCGGTGCTCCTGACCACGGGGACCTTTCTGCAGGGACTCATCCACATCGGGCTGTCCAGCTTTTCGGGCGGACGCCTGGGCGACCCGGCGGCAGTGGGCCTTTCGGACAGCCTGCGTTCCTTCGGCATCGAACTGGGCCGTCTGAAGACCGGCACCACGCCGCGCCTGCTGAAGGATTCCATCGATTTTTCCCAGATGCTCATCCAGCCCGGCGACGACCCGCCAACGCCCTTCAGCTTCCGCTCCACCGGCGTGCCGCTGGAACAGCTGCCCTGCTGGCTGACATACACCAACGCGGCCACCCACGAGGCCATCCGCTCCGGCTTCGACCGCTCCCCCATGTTCACCGGCGTCATAACCGGCACGGGAGCGCGTTATTGCCCCTCCATTGAGGACAAGGTCGCCCGTTTCCCCGAAAAGGAACGCCACCAGATTTTCGTGGAGCCCGAGGGTCTTACCAGCCCGGAAGTCTACCCCAACGGCATCCCCACCAGCCTGCCGCTTTGCGTCCAGAAGGCCATGCTGGCCACGGTTCCCGGCTTGGAAAAGGCCCAGATCGTCCGGCCCGGCTACGCCATCGAATACGACTACGCCAACCCTAGACAACTTCAAGCGACACTTGAGACAAAGGCCCTGCCCGGACTCTATCTGGCAGGCCAGCTGAACGGCACCTCCGGCTATGAAGAGGCCGCCGCCCAGGGGCTCTGGGCCGCGCTCAACGTGTATTGCGCGCTCACGGGGCGTCCGCCGTTTCTCTTGCGGCGCGATCAGGCCTACATGGCCGTGCTGGTGGATGATCTGGTCACCAAGGGCACAAGCGAACCCTACCGGATGTTCACATCGCGCGCCGAGCACCGCCTGCTGCTGCGCGAAGGCAATGCCGACGCGCGCCTGACGGCCATCGGGCGCGAGCTGGGGCTGGTGGACGACTCGCACTGGGCGATGTTCCGCGCCAAGGAGAGCGCCCTGGCTGCGGCCATGGAAGGCCTGGAGTCCGTGCGCATCCGCCCGGACGCGCCCACGCGCGACCTTCTGGCCTCGGTGGGTGCGGCCATCCCCGGCAAAGCGGTGTCCCTTGCGGATGTGCTGCGTCAACCCCAGCTGGCGATCCAGGATCTGGTCCCCCTGTGGCCCGAACTGGAACGCTTCCCGCATGACGTTCTTCAGGAGGCCGAATCGCTGGCCAAGTACGACGGCTACCTCAAACGCCAGACCGAACTGGCCGAGAAGCTATCCCGGCTGGAATACCTGGAACTTCCTCCAGATATGGCGTATCAGGAAGTCGCCGGGCTCTCGCGCGAGGTGGTCGAGAAGCTGCGCGGAGCCCGACCCGCGACCCTGGGGCAGGCCTCCAGGATTTCCGGCGTGACCCCGGCATCCCTGGCCTGCCTGGAAATTCACCTGAAGAAAACAGGCCGCATTTAGCGTAGCGAGCGGACCCGGCACAATGGACGACCTCCCCCATAGTATCCTCTTCCAGGCGTCACTCGACTCGTTCTTCACGGGCGTGTTCGAGGACATCCTGGCTGGTCGTGTGACCCTGGAATCCGTGCTGGTGGTGGTGGCGTTTTTCGGAACGTTCGTGCTGCTGACCTCATTGGCCTACACCTTCGCAGGCAAGCCCCGCATGAGGATGCTGGACCAGCCCATCACCTGGGTCACCAACTACCGTCGCATCATGGAGCTGCTGGACTCAGCCGTCACGCAGCGCAGCAAGGTCCGCGTGAGCTTCCACCGCGACCTGGGCGCGGCGCGCTCAACGGACGGCGTCCTTCTGGAGGTCGGCAAGGACGGGCTGCTGCTGGAAATGTCCTCGCTGAAATCCATCAACCCTTCATGGGTGGGCCGGACGCTCGAGTTGAATTTCAGGCTGCGCCTGCCGGAGCAGCCCAAGCTGCAATCCACGTTCACCTTCATCTCCGAGATTGACTCCTACGAGGTGCTGGAAACCGGCATCGTCCAGCTGCGCATCTCTCGCCCCCTTCGCCTGGAACTCAACCAGAACCGCCAGCACCTGCGCGTTGAGCCTCCGGACAAGTACGTGCAGACCTTCACCATGTGGACCGACGATCAGGTGCGCCACGACGGCGATCCCAGGAGCCCGGACACCTGGGGCCCTCCCCTCTACGAGGGAGGCGGCGGCGGACATGACATCGAACTGCTGAACCTGTCCGGCGGCGGCCTGCGCGTGAAGATCTCCCCCGGAGCGTTGCGGGCCAAGACGAACAAAATCACCGTGAACCAGCAATACTATTGCCAGCTCACCCTGGCCGACCCCGACCTGGACGGCTACGCGACCCACTACGTGCTCATGCGGGTGGGCAAATGCTATGACGACTGCGAATCGAAAACGGAACTGTCCCTGGGCATGACCTTCACGTCGGTGGGCGTTCCCTACGATCCGCCGCTGACGGGGCTTCGCTGGCGCACAGTTGACCGGGATTTCGGCATCCGGGAACTGGACGACTGGGCCTACGAGCTGCACCTGGAACTGTACCGTAACAAAGGCATCGCATAATACCAGCCGCACGGCCCGGCTGGCCGCGCGCACGGAGGACTTAAGTTGGACGACGGATCGGAAGGACGATTCTGGACACTGGTGAACAAATTCTTCCGGGGGCGCAACGACCTGCCCCTGGAGGAACTCATCCAGGCAGCCAAGGAAGACGGAGAGGTAGGCGCGGAAGACGCTTCTGTGCTGCTCAAGGTGCTGCGCCTGGGCAAGAAACAGGTGGCGGACATAATGATCCCCCGGACGGACATCATCTGTTCCGACGAAGATGACGGCATCCAGGAGGTCATCCGCCTCATCATCAAGCACGGCCATTCGCGTATCCCCATCTACAGGGAAAACCGCGACCATATCCTCGGCGTGGTCCACGCCAAGGATCTGCTCGCGTACCTGGTCAACCCCAAGACCGAGGCCCCCCCGCTGGAAAAGGTGATTCGAAAGCCCCTGTACATTCCCGAAACCAAGAACCTGAAGGACATGCTCTCCGAATTCCAGAAGGGGCGCATTCACATCGCCGTGGCCCTGGACGAATACGGCGGCACTTCGGGGCTGGTAACCTTCGAGGACGTTCTGGAGGAGATCGTCGGGGAGATCGAAGACGAACACGACCCCACCCGCCCGGCGGAATTCCAGGAGCTGGAAGACGGCAAACTGAAGGTGCACGGACGCTTCCCCCTGGAAGAGCTGGCCGAGCGTTTCTCCATCGCCCTGGAGTCCGAACAGGTGGAAACCGTGGGCGGCTTTCTGAGCGAACAGGCCGGTCGCGTCCCCAGGCAGGGCGACTTCTTCGAGATCGACGACCACCGCTTCACCGTCCTCGAGGCGGACAAGCGGCAGGTGCGCTGGGTGCTTATCGAGCCTCTCCAAGACGCGGACACGCCCGATGATTCGTCAGTCCCGGCCTGATTCGGCCTGGGGACTCATCCTCGCCTGCGCAGCCGCGTCCTTCCTGGCCTTCGCCAACCCCGTGTCCCGACTGCCGCTTTTGGTGCTGGTGGTTCCGTGGACTCTGGCGGCCCTGGCCCGGCAGGCATCCGGCCCGAAGCGCGCGTTCAGGCACGGGTGGTTCGCGGGGTCCCTGGGAGCGTCGGCCAGCTTGTACTGGATAGCCATTCCCGTCCACGACTACGGTTCTCTGCCCTGGATACTGGCCGTGCCCTGCCCCATCCTCATGGGCATGGTGCTGGGGCTTTATCCCGCCGTATTCTGCGCGGGGCTCCACGTTGCCGGACGCGGGCTGCGCCCGCTGGCCCTCGGGCTGTTTGCGGGCCTGGCCTGGACAGCCATGGAAGCGTTGCGAGGCTGGCTCTTCACGGGGTTTCCCTGGTTTCCCCTGGCCGCCGCGCTGGCTCCCTGGCCGCTGGCCATCCAGGCGGCGACGCTGGTGGGCGCATACGGCCTTTCCGGCCTCCTGGCGGCGTGCGGCGCATGGCTCGCCGGTCCGGGGCTTCCCCCGCGCATGGCGGCGGCGGCGCTGGCCGCAGCCCTGTGCGGCTACGGGCTGTGGTCCCTGGACAACCCCATCGCCGAGGACGGTCGCTTCAACGCGGCCATGATCCAGGGCAATATCGAACAGGCCATCAAGTGGGACCCCGAAACCCTTGCGGCGGCGGTGCAGAGCTACGTCGACCTGAGCCTGTCCGTGGCCTCCTCCAGGCCGGACGTCTACCTCTGGCCGGAAACGGCCCTGACCTTTTTCGTGCAGGAACCCGGCCCGGAAACCTCGCTGGTGACCGCCTTCGTCAAGAAGACGGGCGTGCCTCTGGTCTCGGGCGCTCCGGGGTTCGAGCGCGTGGGCAGGGCGACGCCGGTCTTCAACCGGGCGTACCTCTTCAGCCCGCAGGCGGCTCCCCGCTTCTACGACAAGCAGCATCTGGTCCCCTTCGGGGAATACGCCCCCTTCGGTCAGGATTTCCCCCTGCTCTCCGACCTGCTCCAGGGGGTCGGGGCCTTCACGCCCGGACACAACATAGCCCCCCTGCTGGCTGGCCGCCTTGCCATGGGTATGCTCATCTGCTATGAATCGATCTTTCCGGAACTGGCCCAGGAGCGCGTCTCGGCCGGGGCAAACGTGCTGGTGAACATCTCCAACGACGCCTGGTTCGGCAACTCCGCCGCCCCCAGGCAGCATCTGGAACTGGCGACGCTGCGCGCAGTGGAACAGAACCGCTTCGTGCTGCGCGCCACCAACACCGGCATCACCGCGCTCATCGACCCCAAAGGCCGCGTGAGCAGCGAAACCGCGCTGTTCCAGAAGGCCGCTGTGGCCGTCACCGGAGTGGGACTGATAACCAGGACGTCCCCCTACCATCACCTCCACGGCTGGCTCGAGGCAGGCGCTGCCCTGGCCGCCCTGGCGTTGCTCTCGTGGGCGGCGCTCACAACAAAACGCACGCACGGCATATAATACCATGGCACTCTTGCAGTATCCCGACTTGAAAACACAGGCCAAAGACCTCCAGGACCAGTTCGATTCCCTCTGGGGGCGACTTTGACCTGGAAGGCAAACGCGCGCGCCTGGAAGCCATAGAGGCAGAACTCTCCAAGCCCGACTCCTGGCAGAACCCGGAACGGCTCACGCCTTTTCTGCGCGAAAAGGCCGACCTCTCCGGCAAGGTCGCCAACTACGAAGCCCTGCAGAAATCCCGCGAGGACCTGGACGAGTGGCTGGTCATGGCCCAGGAGGATTCGTCCTCCCAGGAAGTGCTCCAGGCCCTGGCAGACCAGCTCGACTCGCTCTCCAAGCAGGTCGAGGCCGCAGAACTGGCCACCCTGCTCTCCGGTGCGGAAGACGCTTCCGGAGCCATTCTGGAAATCCACCCCGGAGCAGGCGGCACCGAAGCCCAGGACTGGGCCGAAATGCTGCTTCGGCTCTATCGCCGCTGGTGCGAACGCCATCAGTTCGGCGTGGACATCCTGGACTTCCTGGACGGCGACGAGGCGGGCGTGAAGTCCGTGACCCTCCAGATCAACGGCCCTTACGCCTACGGCTTTCTCAAGGCCGAGAAAGGCATCCACCGCCTGATCCGCATATCCCCTTTCGACTCCTCCGGGCGCAGGCACACCTCCTTCGCCTCCGTGGACGTCTACCCGGACGCCGGGGCGGACATCCAGATCGACGTGAAGGAGGAGGACATCCGCGTGGACGTCTTCCGGGCCAGCGGCCCAGGCGGACAGCACGTCAACAAGACCAGCTCCGCCATCCGCATCACCCACATGCCCTCTGGCATCGTGGTGCAGTGCCAGAACGAAAAGAGCCAGCACCGAAACCGCGAATCCGCCATGAAGGTGCTGAAAGCCAGGCTCTACGATCTGGAGCTCAAGAAGCAGCAGGCCGTGCGCCAGGCCGAGTACGAATCCAAGGACGCCATCGGCTTCGGCAGCCAGATTCGAACCTACACGCTTCAGCCCTACCGTCTGGTCAAGGACCACCGCACCGGCAGCGAGGCGGGCAACGTGGAAGCCGTCCTCGACGGCGACATCGACACCTTCATCCGCGATTACCTCCTGCACTTCCATGCCGGAAAATAACGACTCCCCAAGCACTCTCGCCGAGGAACGGCTCGTAATACTGGAAGAGATCTCCAGGCTGCGGGAAGCCTTGGCCAAGGTGAACCGCGCGTCCATGGGCCCAGAGTGCCGGGACGGCCTGATCCTCATGCGCCTGTGTTCCGGGCTGACCCTGGACGAATGGGCCGAGATGACCAAGGACGGCCAGTTCATGCACTGGCTGGCGCTGCCTGCCACAGGCGACCCCACGCCGCATCTGGCGCGCATCCAGCACACCCTGGAGGAACTGGCCCACCAGACCCGCCACGACCCCCTGACCGGACTCGCCAACCGACGCGCCTTCGAAAAGAACCTGAAGATGGAATTGGAACGCGCCTACCGCAGCGGCTCCAGCCTGTCCCTGGCCATCATCGACCTGGACGACTTCAAGGCCGTCAACGACACGTACGGCCACCTCTGCGGCGACCGGGTGCTGGCGGCCACCGCCGGGACCCTGCTCAGCCACAAGCGCGGATACGACCTCGCCGCGCGCATCGGAGGCGAGGAGTTCGCCCTCATCCTGCCCGGCTCGGGCCTCGTGCAGGCCGAGACCACGCTTTCGCGGGTGCTGGCTGAGGCCAAGACGCGCAAGGTGATGTGCGAGGGTGTCTCAACCCCGATCAGCGCAACCTGCTCCGTCGGGCTGGTGTGCACCAAGGGCAAGGTGGTGCTGAGCGTGGACCGCTTCATGGACATGGCCGACAAGGCGCTCTATGAGGCCAAAGCCCAGGGCAAGGACCGCATCGTCAAGGCGCCGATCCCCGACCTCCTGGAGACGCCCCAGGCAACCCTGGTTCATGCCCAGGAAAAACAATTCCTGTTCACAGGGCCGGATATATGAGCCACGAACCCGTCAATCCCCTCTCCACGCTGAGCATCTCCATCCTGTCGGGCAAGGGCGGCGTCGGCAAGACAAACCTGGCCCTGAACCTGGCCTACGCCCTGTACCGGGCCAACCACAAGATGCTGGTCATGGACTTCGACGTCGGGCTGGCCAACGTGGACGTTCTGCTTGGCGTGTCGCCGGAGAAGAACCTCCAGGACCTGCTGAAACCCGGCGTGACTCCGGCCGACGTGGTCGCCCAGGTTGAACCGGGAGGCTTCGACTTCCTGCCCGCCGCCAGCGGCGTCCCCGAGCTTCTGGAACTCGACGAGGACATGCGTGATTCGGTCTTCACCAAGCTGAACACGGTGCTTGGCGAATACGACTACATTCTCTTCGACCTGGGCGCGGGTATCGGCAAGACCGTCCTGTCGCTGGCCTCCATGACGCGCATGCGCATCCTGGTGGTCACTCCGGAACCCACTTCGCTCACCGACGGCTACGCGGTGATCAAGGTGCTGAAAAACCAGCACAACATCACGGACTTCCTGGTGGTCGTCAATCAGGCCACCAACGCCAAGGAAGGCCAGCTGACCTTCGACAGGCTGCACGGGGCCTGCAAGCGCTTCCTCGACCTGGATATCCGGTACCTGGGCGTCGTCCATACCGACTCCAACGTGCCTGACGCCGTACGCAGGCAGGTGCCGCTCATCAAGCACGCCCCCAAGTGCCGGGCCTCGCAGGATATCCTGAGTCTGGCCATCAAGATCGGCAGATTCCGCGCCGAATCCAAGCCGTTGCTCTCCCAAAAGTCCATTTTGAAAAAAATAACGAATGCTTAACTTGACGGCTTCCCAGGTATCCGCAATACATGCGAAAAAGGTCTGTGCGTTTTGCGACAACCAAGGATACCCGGTTTGACGCCGGAACCTCAATACGGAGGCTGTCATGAATAAAAGCGAACTCATCAACGCTCTGGCCGAAAGCCGTGAAATCCATGTGGACGAAGCCTCTGCCGTGGTCAATTCCTTCATCGACTCCATCAAGCAGGCACTTGTTGATGGCGACCGCGTCGAGATACGGGGATTTGGCAGCTTCAAGGTGAAAGGCTACAAGGGCTACACCGGGCGCAACCCCAAATCCGGGGATGTGGTCGACGTCGCACCCAAGCGCCTGCCCTTCTTCAGGCCCGGCAAGGAACTCAAGGAATATCTTAACAAGTAGGTTTTGTTACATGCGCTTTGTCTTCAAGCTTCTCCTGGCCGTTTTCGCCGTTGTATTCCTGGCGGAACAGGCCAAGGCGGAGCCGGTTCTGTCCATAGTATTCAGCGGCAACTCCTGGGGCTACCTCAAACCCTGCCCCACCTGAGGAAACCGCACCATAGGCGGGCTGGCCCGGCGGGCCGGCGCTTTCGAGAAGATTCGCTCCCAGGAGAGCGTCAAGGGACTGACCGCGTTCATCGCCGGTCCCTATGAGTTCATCTCCGACGACGGAGTCGAGCATGCCCTGCCGGAGGCCTACGCGCCCCTGGTCAAGGCATACGAGGCATTGAACTACAGCACCGGAGCAGTCTCTCCGGCGGAGGCGGCCCAGTTCTCCTCCCTGGGGATTGCGCCGCCGACGGGGTGGCAGGTTCTGGACCCCAAGGAGCCCAAAGGCGTCATCCTGGATACGGCCAAAGGCAAAGTTGGCGTGGTATACTTCCCGGAGACCAAAAAGCCCGGTGGTGACCCCACACCTGAACAGCTTCAGGCCGTCTCGCGCAAGCTCAAGGAGCTGCGCCCGCAGGTGAAGCTCCTGGTGGGCGTGAGCCCCTGGGGCGTGCAGACCGAATCCGACTTCATCGAGAAGCAGAAGCCGGATCTCGATGTGCTGCTCGGCTCGGGTACGGGCGTCGGATTCTCGGCCAAGGCGGACCAGGGCAACGGACGCGTGCTGTGGATGCACACGTACACAAAGGGCAAGGCGATCTACACCATTGACCTGCTCGCCTGGCCCAACGAAAAATCGTTCAAGTGGGAGAAGGAAGTCAACTTCACCACCCAGGCGGTGGTGTTGGACGACACCTTCACCCCCACACCCGCTCTGGAGCAGATGCTCCAGAACGTTCCCGATCCGGGCGACAAGCAGGCGAAATAGGCCTTCGGGGCTTGGCCTTTTCCGCTGAAATGAACTAACTGGAGGGCAGCATGCAGTTTACTGGAGCGTTCACGGCTCTCGTCACCCCGTTCAAGAACGGGGCGGTTGACGAGGAGGCATATCGCGCGCACATCGAGTGGCAGATCGAACAAGGCATCGACGGCCTTGTTCCCTGTGGAACCACGGGAGAATCCGCCACCCTTTCCCACGCCGAACATGTCCAGGTGATAAAAATCTGCGTTGACCAGGTGAAAGGGCGCATTCCCGTCCTGGCCGGAGCAGGTTCCAACAACACCACCGAAGCCGTGGAACTCGCCCGCCACGCCAAGGACGCCAAAGCCGACGGCGCGCTGCTCATCACGCCCTACTACAACAAACCCACCCAGGCTGGCCTGATCGCGCACTTCAAGGCCATCGCCGACGGTGTGTCCATGCCCTTCATCGTCTACAACGTGCCCGGGCGCACCTCCGTCAACCTGCTCCCCCAGACCGTTGCCGCCCTGAAGAAGCAAGTGGCCGACGTGGTGGGCATCAAGGAAGCCACCGGCAACCTGACCCAGATATCCGAGGTGATCGAATTCTGCGGCAAGGACTTCACCGTGCTTTCAGGAGACGACTTCACTGTGCTGCCCACCCTGGCCATCGGCGGACACGGCGTCATCTCCGTGGTGTCCAACGTTGCCCCGGCCTTGATGCGCAAGCTGTGCAAGGCCTGGCGCAAGGGCGACATCAAGAAGGCCCAGCGGCTTCATTACAAGCTGGCTCCGATCAGCCGGGCCATGTTCATGGAGACCAACCCCATCCCGGCCAAGACCGCCCTTGGGATGATGGGACGCATGAAGCCTGAACTGCGCCTGCCGCTGGTGAACATGTGCCCAGAGAACGACGCCCGGCTCGCCGAGGTGCTCAAGAAATCCGGCATCATGTAATAGTGGGAACTTGATCGAGACAAGGCGGAGTGGCGACACTCCGCCTTTTTTATGGCGATAGCGCACCCAGTTTTTAAGCTTGCGGCTCATTTCGGGTTGCCGTAAGGAGGAAACCGGTCGGCAGTTCACCAAGGCGTCGCCGCCCCGCAAGGGGAGCTAAACCTGCCCGCATTCCCATTCCACCGACACCTTATCCCGTGCCGGGCCGGAAGACGGCGACCACCGGCGATCCTCTCAAGGATTGGCGCGTACGAGGATAAGCCATGTCCCGCACTCCCTTGCCCCTGTTCACTGGGGACGTCTCCGATTTCGCCCGCTCCCTTCGTGGGCAACTCAGTTCATGCGACCACACCCCCGGCCATGTCGAGCTGCTGAATATGCTGGCCCGCAGCGCCGGATATCGCAATTTCCAGCACTTCCGGGCGCAATGCGAATCGCAGACCCGGCTGGATACGCCCCCTGCCCCAATCGCCATGGTCGATACCGGCCTGGTGCTGCGGGCGGCACGCTACTTCGACGCCAGCGGCAGCCTTACCCGCTGGCCGGGGAAATTCAGCCACCGGGGGCCGTGCCTCTGGGTCATCTGGTCTAAATTGCCGCCCAGGCAGGACATGTCCGAGCCTGAAATCAACGGGCATATAAACGGCGCACATCTGTTTGAAGACCACGCCCTGTTGCGCAGGGAGCTGTTCGACCGGCGCATGGTCTCGCGCACGCCCGACGGCCGGGTCTACCGGCGCATCGAACGCCAGCCAACAGCCCGAGGCGCTTGAGCTGATCAAGCGGTTACGTTCGACCCAAGACAACTAGCCAGAGTCATCAATACAAAAAAGCCCGGAGCGGTTTCGCGCTCCGGGCTTGAATCATCTTGAGGGTCGTGTCGCGACTAGGCGCCGAAGACCTTCTCGAACTTGGGAACCACGTCCTTCTTGCGGCTCATGACACCGGGCAGCCAGACCGAGGTGCCGGTGGGCTTCACGCCGAAGGCCTTCTCGACAACGGAAGCGTCGTCGGAGACGATCAGCATCTCAGTGCCTTCCTTCATGATGTCGGTGAGCAGCAGGAACACGGAGTGCAGGCCCTTCTCGGACTTCACCTTGGCGATGTCGGCCTGCAGGTCGGCCTTGTACTTGTCCAGGATGGCCAGGTCCACGACTTCCAGCTGGCCGATGCCAACGCCGGTGCCGGACATGCTGAAGTCCTTGTAGTCGCGGAAGACCAGGTCGCGGATGGGGGTGCCGTCAACAGCGGACTTCACCTTGAACATTTCCATGCCCAGAGCCATCATGTCGGCCACGCCCGCGATCTTGGCCAGCTTTTCACAGGCCTTCTTGTCTTCGGGGGTGCAGGTGGGGGACTTGTACATGACGGTGTCGGACAGGATGGCGCACAGCATGATGCCGGCCATGGGCTTGGAGATTTCCACGCCGTAGAAATCGTACATGCTGGCGATCACGGTGCAGGTGCAGCCCACGGGCCAAACCCACATTTCCAGGGGGCTGGAGGTGGTCACGTCGCCCAGCTTGTGGTGGTCGACGACGCCCAGGATCTCGGCCTTGCCGAGGTTCTCAAGGCTCTGGGCCAGATCGGAGTGATCCACCAGGAAGATCTTCTTGCCTTCGGCGTCGGTGACGATCTCGGGGGCGCTCACGCCGAACTTGGCGAGAACGAAGTCGGTCTCAGGGGTGGTCTTGCCCTGAGCGGCGGCGACGGCGGGAATGCCGCGCTTGGTCATCAGGTCGGCCACGGCAATGGCCGAGGCGATGGAGTCGGTGTCCGGGTTTTTGTGTCCAACGACGTATGCTGCCATGTTCGAATCCCTCCTGAGGTGAAGTGCAAATTGAATTTGGGGGATTTATCACAAGTATCCGCGTTTGCCAAGAGAGTTCGTACTGCAAGGCTCAAGCGGATTCAGGAAATAAGGCGGCTGGCTATGGCCAGGGCCACTCCCCCGAGCAGGACGGCATAAGCCGGGCGGTGCCGCAGGGACAACAGAGCCCCGATGCTGCCCACCACCCACAGATGCGTCCAGGTCAGGGGCAGGTCTCCAAGAAACGGCGACACCCTCGGCAGGAGCACATGCATGAGCGCCAGCAGCGCGGAGACCGACAGCGCGAACGCCACGCCGGAAAGGGGAAGCATCACGGCCATCGAGGACCGTGTCAGGGCCACTGGACCGCGCTGGCGTTCTGGATGCTTGGTCCAGAGCATGAGCTTGTTGAAGGCATCGTTCTCGTACTGCCGGTGGTAGCGCTCCAGCCGGGCGAACAGCCGCCCGAACGGCAGCGAGGCAAATAAGATGACCACGGCCATGGCCGGACTGGATATTCCCAGAAGGTGCATGACGCACAGGCTTGCAAGCGTCGGCGCCAGCGAGTTCGGAGGGATGATGGTGCCTGCGGGGAAGATGTCCAGCCAGAGGAGCTCGAAAAAGATGCCGACGCCAAGGCTCTGCGTCCAGTCCCCGGTAATGAGCCCCCAGAAGAAGGCCAGGGTCAGCGGACGGTCAAGCAGCGGCAGGTTGATCAGGAAACGGAAACTGGAAAAGAGCGCAAAAAAAAACTGCTGGCCAGGATGAAGGAGATGGTATCTGCGTGAAGCTGCATTGGCGGCGTCCAGAGAAGTTGTCTTGCGGGCAGAATGCACCAGGAGCCGAAAAAAGGAAAGCCTCTCTTTCCTCTTGCGGCAATGCGCTTCGGACGACTCATCCCAGCCGCGCATCCGCAGCACGGCGTATGCTCCTGACGGCTAGGCAGTCGGCCAGTGCAGTTAATTCAGTTCCACCGGGTCGCTCGGTATGCACCGGTAATCCATGCCCACTCCCATGCCGCGCAGGAAATCAAGGCAGGATTCATCTTCCTTGCTCAAGGAGATGTGCTGGCAGAGCTGTTTCTTGCCCGGCCCGTAATGCAGGTTTCCCAGGTTCAGGCGGGAGAAACCAAGGCCGGATTCGAAAGCCCGACGCGCATCCGGACAGGACGCGAAGAGAACCAGCACGTCTTTGCCCAGGAGTTTCTTCCCGGCAAGATGCTCCTGGACCAGGGCGACCTTCACGAAGGTGATGTCCACCCCCAGCGGTATGGCGATGGACATGATCTGCTGTCGCAGTTCGTCTGCGGCCAACTCGTCGTTGGCCACCACGATGTTGCGCGCGTCTGTGAAAGGGAGCCAGGATTCGATGATCTGGCCGTGCACCAGCCGGTTGTCGATGCGCACCCAGAACACGGCGTTATTCCCCGGCGACCTTTTTCCGCAGGACTTCCCCCGCCACCACGATGCCCTGCACTCCCGCAGTTTTGGCGTCCGCCGCCAGAAGCTCCAGAGCCTTGGTGCGCGTGGAGAGGATCTTGATGAGCATGGGCAGGTTCACTCCGGTGACCACCTCGATGTGGTGCTGACCGATGAGTGACAATGACAGGTTGGTGGGGGTGCCGCCGAACATGTCCGTGAGGATGATGACTCCGGCCCCCTGTTCCACGGCCTTGATGGCCTCGCCGAGTTCCTTGACGGTCTCGCCGGTGTCGACCCCCACATCCACGCTGACGGTGCGGGTGTTCTCCTGCGGACCGATGATCATCTCGGCGGCCTTGAGCAGCTTGTCCGCGTAGTCGGTGTGGGTCACGATGACCACACCCACAGGCGCGGCGCTGGATTTCTTGTCGTTCATCGTTGAAATATCAACCTTTTTCTATGTGACGGTGTTCCAAGGACACCGTGTAACCCGCCCTGCGCAAGGTGTCAAAGATGGCTTCGGCCGTGGCCACGGACCGGTGCCTGCCGCCGGTACAGCCGAGGGAAATCGTCAGGCGGTAACGGCCCTCCCGGGTATACAGAGGGATAAGCTCCGTGAGGAAAGTTTCAAGCCTGGGGAGGAAGAATCTGCCCTCTTCCGAGTCGAGCACGTACTCAACTATGGATTTATCCTGTCCCGACAATGGTTTCAGGGCAGCATCGAAATAGGGGTTGGGCAGAAAGCGCAGGTCGAACACCAGGTCGGATTCGGTGGGGATTCCGTACTTGAATCCAAAGCTCATGATGTGGACCTTCATGGCCGGCCCCTTCCCCTCCAGGAACTTCCACTTGTCCTGGAGCTGGCGGCGCAGGTCATGGATGGAGAAGCCGGTGGTGTCCATGACCATGTCGGCGGTCTCGCGCAGGGGAGCCATGCGGCGTCGCTCTTCCTCCACGGCCTCGCCCAGCCCGTACCCTTCCGATTCGAAGGGGTGGGGACGGCGCGTGGTGGCGTAGCGGCGCATGATCTCCTTGGTGTCAGCTTCCACAAATACGACCTGGGGCGGGTTCTCCGCCTTCCTCAGTTCCTGCAGGGCCGGTTCCCAGTCGGAGTCGAAATCCGCCTGGCGCATGTCCATGCCCAAGGCCAGACCACGGTAGCGGTTCGCGTCCTGGCCTTGGAAAAGGCTGACCAGCTTGGCCATGAGGCTCGCGGGCAGACCGTCCACGCAGAAGTAGCCCAGATCCTCGAAGACATTGAGCGCTGTGGACTTGCCTGAACCTGATAGTCCGGAAATGACCACCACAGGCAGCTTTTCGCCCGGATGCGGCATGGGGAAGGCTCCTTTGTTTCGTGTGGGGGCAGGACGCTCGCTGCGGGGCAGCAGCGAAAAGTCCCCGCTCGCGCATTTGGCGCGTGCGGGGACTTCACTAACAAATGATCAGGCCGACGTCATGACGAACCGTATCACGCGTGGCTGGTGACAACCCGCCAGAGGCTTTCGCGGTCTTGCGCTTCCAGGAATGCTCCCCGGAAGCTCTCGTCGGACAGAAGCCTGGATATCTGGGCAAGGATGCGCAGGTGCATGCCGGCCACATGCTCCGGGGCCAGCACCAGGAAGAAGATGCGGCACGGCTTGTGGTCCAGAGCCTCGAAATCGACGCCTGACGTGCTGCGCCCGGTCACGATGACGATCTCCTTGAGGGAGTCCATTTTGCCGTGTGGAATGGCCACTCCGTCGCCAATGCCGGTGGTGCCCAGGTTTTCGCGCTCCATGAGCACCCGCAGGGCCTTCTCGGCGTTCACTTCCGGGAAGGCCGCCGCAACCGGGGCCACCAGTTCGGCCAGCACCTCGGACTTGTCGCCGGACTTCAGGTCGTCCAGCACGAAGTCCTTGCGCAGAAACTCCCCAAGCCGCATCAGCGGGATACTCCAGGATCGATCAGGCCGAAGTCTCCGTTCTTGCGCTTGTAGATCACGTTGATGCTGTCGGTCTCGGAGTTCAGGAACACCAGGAATTCGTACTTCATGGCTTCCAGCTGCTCGGCAGCTTCCTCGACGCCCATGGGCTTCGGGTTGTACTTGTCGGACTCCTCGATGGAGTGGACCTTGCCCTCGTCCGTGAGGCTGACCACGCCCATGGTGACGGCGGCGGAACCGGCAACCTTGCGGCGGTCCTTCATCTTCTCGCGCATCTTGCGGATCTGGGACTCGAGCTTGTCGGTGATCAGGTCCAGCGTGGAGTACATGTCGTCGGAGCGCTCGTGGGCAGCGATGTGGATCGTGTCGGCGTCGATGATCACGTCGGCGATCTGGCGGGTCTTCTCCACCATCAGGGTGACGATCACTTCGGCATTGTCAGAATTAGGCATGTATTTCGCCAGCTTGTCGAAACGCTTGTTGGCGTATTCGCGCAGGCCGGGGGACGGTTCAAAATTCTTGAAGTGAAAAGCAATGTTCATATCTTCCTCCGATGTGTGTCCGCGGGTGGATGCGGTGTGATTACAATACAGCCTTGCGCTTCGACGAGGACTCGATACCCATGGCCATACGATACTTGGCCACGGTCCTGCGGGCAATGTTGACCTGCAATTTTTGCTTGAGGATGTCCGCGATCTGCTCGTCGCTGACGGGCTTCTTGTGGTTCTCGCCGGAGATGAGCTGCTTGATGAGCGCCTTCACCGATTCGGAACCGACGGAAGTGCCGTCGTCCAACTCCAAAGAGGAGTTGAAGAAAAATTTGAGCTCGTAAATGCCGTGGGGGGTGGCCACGTACTTGCTCGTGGTAATGCGGCTCACCGTGGATTCGTGCATGCCGATGTCGTCGGCAACGTCCTTGAGGATAAGGGGCTTTAGCTTGGTAACGCCCACCTCGAAGAAATCCCGCTGGAACTTCACGATGGATTCCAGGACCTTGAACAAGGTGCGCTGGCGCTGGTACAGGCTCTTCATGAGCCACTGCGCAGAGCGCATCTTGTCCTGGAAGTAGTCCTTGTCCTTGCCGCCGCTGCCCCGGGACATGTCGCCTGAATAATACGGCGATAGTTGCAGTTTGGGCAGGCCGTCCTCGTTCAGCACGATGACGAAGTCGTCGCCGTACTTGTACACGTAGGCGTCGGGGCTGACGTACACCGGGTCGGAGGAGCTGAAATGCGATCCGGGAAGCGGATCGAGAGTCTGGATGATGTCCAGGTACTCCTTGATCTCCTCCATGGTGATCTTGAACTTCTTGGCAAGAGGCTTGTAGCGCTTCTTTTCCAGGTCTTCCAGGTGCTCACGCACGATCTCGATGAGCACGGGATCGGTGTAGCCGTAGAATTCCAGCTGCACCAGCAGGCACTCCTGCGGGGTGCGTGCCGCCACGCCCACAGGGTCGAAGCGCTGCAGGGCGTAAAGAACCGCTTCCACTTCGGGCACGCTTGCCTGGGCGTCCTCGGCGATTTCCTCCACCGTGGATTGCAGGTACCCCATACCGTCCAGATTGCCAACGATTGAGGCAGCGATGACGCGCTGGGCCGCAGTGAAGGGGGAAAGGTTGATCTGCCAGGAAAGGTGTCCGTCCAGAGAGGTTTTCGAGGCAAGACGGGCCTCGAAAGACATTCCCTCCTCCGGGGCCTCGTATTCGCGGGCGGTGGCCTGGCGCGAGGTGGAGGCGAAGTCGCCGATGTAGTCGTCCCATTCGGCGGTCTTCAGGAGTTCGCGCTGCATGGCGCCCTCTTCCTGAGTGGCGTCGGGAGCGCGGGATTCCTCGGCCATGGTCGGGGCGGGACGCTCGTCCTCGATCACGACCTCTTCCAGCAGCGGGTTCTCCAGAAGCTCCTGCTGCACGGTCTCCATCAGCTCAAGCCGGGAAAGCTGCAACAGCTTGATGGCCTGCTGGAGCTGGGGAGTCATCACCAGCTGCTGCGAAAGCTTAAGTTGCTGTCTGAGCTCGAGGGCCATCGTGCGCGCGCGTTCCTTTGTTTGAATTTGGGCGGCTAGCAAGAAAAATGCCGGACGCGCCCGTTCAACCTGCGCGGTTATGCACTAAAAGCTCGCACGTGGCAAGACTTGGGGGGAATCAGTCACGCCATTCGCGCCACATTCGATCGAGTTTTCCCTGCGCCAGCAGTATGAAGCGGATGGCTTCGCGCACCGCGCCGCATCCGCCGGGCCTTTTGGAAATCCAGGCGGCAATGCGAAGAATTTCCGGCTGCGCGTCGACCGGGGCCAGGGGCAGGCCCACGCGGGCCATTATCTGCGCGTCCAGCCAGTCGTCGCCCATGTAGGCCACCTGGGAGAACTCGAGGCACTTGGCGGCCATGATCTTTTCGAGCACGGGGAGCTTGCGCAAGTGCCCGCCGTGGAATTCACGGATGCCGAGTTCCCGCGAGCGCTGTTCGGCCTGGATGTTGCCCAGGCCGCTGATCACCGCCACCTCGATCCCGGCGTGCTGGCAGAGCTTCACGCCCATGCCGTCCTGGATGCCGAAACGCTTGAGGCCGGGGCCGGGGCCGTCGTGGCTCACTGCGTTGTCGGTGAGCACGCCGTCCACGTCCAGCACCAAGAGGCGCACGGGCCTGGCCAGCGCCAAGGCCCGGCGCATGCCGGGCCTTGAGCCGATTCGGGCGGGACGCCTCATTTATTTCTTGCCGCGCGCGGCCTTGGACGCCTTGATGAACTCGCGGAACAGGGGGTGGGGGCGCATGGGGTTGGAGTTGAACTCCGGATGGAACTGACAGCCCAAAAACCACGGATGCTCGGGCAACTCCACCATTTCCACCAGGGATTCGTCGGGCGACAGGCCGGAGAACATCATGCCCTTTTCTTCCATGCGGGCGTAGTAGGCCTTGTTAAACTCGTAGCGGTGGCGGTGGCGCTCCTCGATCTGGGGCTTGGCGTAGGCTTCCATGGCCTTGGTCTCGGTCTTCACCACGCAGGGGTACGCGCCCAGACGCATGGTGCCGCCCATTTCAGAGTCGGCGTCGCGGCGTTCGATCTTCTTGGTGCGGAAGTCGTACCATTCGCGCATCAGGTAGATGATGGGGTCCGGGCTCAGGCGGTTGAACTCCTCGGAGTTGGCCTCGGTGAGTCCCAGCACGTTGCGGGCGAACTCGATGCAGGCCAGCTGCATGCCCAGGCAGATGCCGAAGAAGGGCACCTTGTTCTCGCGGGCGTACTTGATGGCCGCGATCTTGCCTTCCACGCCGCGCGAGCCGAAGCCGCCGGGCACCAGGATGCCGTCCAGGCCGCCCAGGCGTTCGGCCACATTCTCGTCGGTGATCTCCTCGGAGTTCACGTAGACCAGGTTCACGCTCACGTCGTTGGCCACGCTGGCGTGCACCAGGGCCTCGTGCAGGCTCTTGTAGGCCTCCTTGAGGTCCACGTACTTGCCCACGATGGCGATGCTGACCTCTCCCTGGGGATTGCTCAGCTTGTGGGTGAGGGTCTGCCATGCTTCCAACTCGGCGTTCTTGGCGGGCAGGCGCAGCAGGATGGCTATCTTCTGGTCCACGCCCTCGGCGTAGAGCTTCAGGGGCAGCTCATAGATATTCTTCACGTCCACGGCGTTGAACACGGCGTCCGGGTCCACGTTGCAGAAGAGCGCGATCTTGGTCTTGAGGGACTGGTCCAGCTCGATCTCGGAGCGGCAGATGATGATGTCGGGCTGGATGCCGATGGACCGGAGCTCCTTGACGCTGTGCTGGGTGGGCTTGGTTTTGAGTTCACCGGCCACGCGGATGTAGGGGATGAGCGTCAGGTGGATGTAGAGGACGTTCTCCTTGCCCAGGTCGCCGCGCAGCTGGCGGATGGCTTCCAGGAAGGGCTGGCCTTCGATGTCGCCCACGGTGCCGCCGATCTCGATCAGGGCCACGTCCTCGTCCTTGGCGACGTTCAGGATGGAACGCTTGATCTCGTCGGTGATGTGCGGGATCACCTGCACGGTGCCGCCCAGATAGTCGCCACGGCGCTCCTTCTGGATGACGTTGTTGTAGATGCGCCCGGAGGTGACGTTGTTGTTCTGGGACATGGCCACGCCCAGGTAGCGCTCGTAGTGGCCCAGATCCAGGTCGGTCTCGGCCCCGTCGTTGGTGACGTAGACTTCGCCGTGCTGGAAGGGGTTCATGGTGCCGGGGTCCACGTTGATGTAGGGGTCCAGCTTCATGATGGTGCAGCGCAGACCGCGCGCCTGCAGCAGCGCGCCGATGGAGGCGGCGGCCAGTCCCTTGCCCAGGGAGGACAACACGCCTCCGGTGACGAATATAAATTTGGTTTTCATAAAAGAGCCCTGCCTCCTGGGGGCTGTGAAAATAGAAGGAAAACCCCCGCCCGGTTGACGCTTCGCGCGGGGGCACGTAATGTCTGCGGATACGTCTAAGCGACTGGCCCACTTTTTTCAAGAAACCCCTGGAGCGTTGTTCATGGCCCAAGTCAAGACTCTGGTCATCACCGGCTACGGCACCAATTGCGAGGCGGAGTCCGCCCACGCGGCCAATCTGGCCGGTTCAGACCAGACCGATATCGTCTACTTTTCCGACATCACAGCCGGAAGAGTTCGTCTTCCCGGCTACAACTTTTTGATTTTTCCCGGCGGATTTCTCGACGGCGACGATCTCGGCGCAGGCCAGGCGGGGGCAATCCGCTGGAAATACGCCAAGAGCGCCCAGGGTGAATCGCTGCTCGCGCAGCTGAAAACCTACTTCGAGGAAGGCGGCCTGATCCTTGGCATCTGCAACGGTTTCCAGCTCCTGGTGAAGCTAGGCCTGCTGCCCGCCCTGGACAACAATTATTTTGAGCGTCAGGTCACGCTCTCCAACAACGATTCCGGTCGTTTCGAGGACCGCTGGGTCACGGTGCGTGTGAACCAGGCCAGCCCCTGCGTGTTCACCAAGGGGCTCGACCGCCTGGACCTGCCCGTGCGCCACGGCGAGGGCATGATCATCCCCCATGACAACGCGACACTGTCGCGCATCGTCACCGAGAACCTGATCGCGCTGCAATACGCCGACCCGGCCACCGGGAAGCCCAGCATGGAGTATCCGGCCAACCCCAACGGATCGCCCATGGCCATCGCCGGGCTTACCGACCCCACGGGTCGGATCCTTGGGCTCATGCCCCACCCCGAGGCCTTCAACGACCCCACAAACCACCCCGGTTGGACCCGTGGCGAAACGCCCAAACTGGGCATCTCCATCCTGGAGAACGCAGTCCAGTATCTGAAGGCCAACGGTTAGCAGTCATCGGGCAAGAGGGCTGTCCCTCTTGCCCTTCTTTTTCCAAGGCGCTGGCTTCCGGGGATAACGGCGCAATTGCACCGGTCTCTTATTACCCGGATCTCAAACTAAGTCTTCGCACTGACAATGCGACGCGCACCAGTGCAAATAAGTCCAAGCCGCTGCAAGGGATTCCATAAGGGCGGAGCCCTTTGGCCGCCGGAGGCTCTCCGCCGCGCATCACCAGACCGGCCACCAGCACATCAACAAGACTTCGACCTCAACTCCGACGCCACGAGCCCCTGATGAACGCCGCCTCCCCTCCCCTGTCGCCGATTCTCAACCAGCCGCCTCCGGGCTGGAGCTCCTGGCGTCTGGTCATGACGCGAGCCCTGAAGCAGGCCTGGTTGGCGGGACGGCGCGGCGAGGCCCCGGTGGGCGCGGTGGTGATCGAGGCCGCCACCGGGCGCGTACTGGCCGAAGCCTGCAACGGCCCCATCGGCGCAAACGACCCCACGGCCCACGCCGAAATCCTGGCGCTTCGCCAGGCGAGTGCGGCCATCGGCAACTACCGCCTGAACGGGGCCATCCTGGCCGTTACTCTGGAGCCGTGCCTGATGTGCCTGGGAGCCATGGTGCACGCGCGCATCGGGGGCCTGGTCATCGGCGCGCCGGACCCCAAGGCCGGAGCGGTGTTCTCGCAGATGGACGGGCTGGCCCTGCCGTTTCTCAACCACCGCTTCCCGGTGTTGTCCGGCATCCTGGCCGGAGAGTGCGGGGCCACGCTGACGCGATTCTTTGCGGGCAGACGCAAGGAAAAGCGCGGCTGATCGACTCTTCCGAACACCCCGTTCCATTCAATTCGTTCGCCAAAAAACGACTTCCAGGGATATCTGCGATCTCAATCCGGCAATTGGCCGGACACACCACAAGGAGTTCGCTATGTCCTCAAGTCTTGAAGAAATGGTGATCGAAAATCTTGAACAGGGTTTTTTATGTTCGGAAAGCGTAATCAAGGCATCAGCCGAATACCTGGGCGTTTCCTGGGATCGCATCCCGGCGATCGCGACCGGCCTCGCCGGGGGAATCGGCATCACGGGCGACGTCTGCGGCGCCCTGACCGGGGCCGTGCTGGCACTCGGTCTCGCGTTCGGCCGCAGCACGCCGGACCAGGACCCTTTCCCCTGCGCCATACACGTGCAGGAACTGGCCGAGCAATTCCAGAAACGGTTTGGAAGCGTCAACTGCCCGGACATCATCGGCATCGACCTGCGCACTGAGGAGGGCCGCGACAAAGCCACGGCCAAAGGCCTGCTCAATCTTCCCTGCAAGGACAGCTGCGTCCTGGCAGCGCGCTACCTCGCGGGGACAATCACGGCGGGCGCCTGACATCCAGCCGTAAATGCTCAGCCATCCTTGCGGGATGAAGGCGCACCCGTCCGACACTGGGCCGGACCCGCTGTCCGGCCTGAGTACGAACACCGCCCAATCAATCGGGGGCCGTTTCTACGAAGGGACGGCCTCCTTCCAGATGTCGCGGCACAACTGCATGAAGGATTCAAGTGGTGGGGAAATCCACTTTTCCCTGTGCCACAGCATGTGTACCGGAAGCTCTTCCGGCACCTCGTCCAGGATCAGTTCCGCCAACTCGCCCGACAAAATATCCTGCCGGACTACCGAACGAGGGAGCAGCGCGCAGCCTTCCCTCCCCGCCAGGAGCGAGTTCCTGACCGCAGCGAGACTGCTGAAGTCGATCCACACATTCTCCTGCGCGTATTGTCTGGCGAGGCATCGCTCGAGCACTACGCGGTTCGACGAGTCGGACGCTGCGGACAAGATCAGGCGTCCGGCGAAGTCCGAGGCTGTAACCGCAACGCTCCCAGATCCCCACTCGGACGTATGGCCGACCAGGACAAACGCCTCCGCGCCGATGCGCTCGATGTGGCAGTTGTCCCACGGCCTGGGCTCGCCAACGACAAAGGCCAGATCGAGTCCTTTTTCCAGGTAGCGCTGAATGTTGTGGGTGGAGCTTCCGCGCAGCCGTATACCGATATTGGGATGCTCTCGCCTGAAGCGGGAGAGCAGTCCGGGAAACCGGTACGCGGCCAGGGTCTCCGGCATGCGGACGGTCAGCATGCCCTTGCGGGCGTGCTCGCCAGCGGCAGCGGATACGCTTTCTGCGGCCAACTCCTGAAGTTTCAGGGCGTAGGGCAGGAAGCGTTCGCCCGCTTCGGTGAGCCGGATTCCTTTTTCCAACCGGTCAAACAGCTTCAGGCGCAATTCGTCCTCAAGGGACTGAATCTGAGCGGAAACGGTGGACGGAGCGTAGTTGAGCACCGCCGCTGCCCGGCGAAAGCTCAAAAGCCCGGCCACGGAGACGAATGTCCTGACGTTTCTGAGTTCCATCAAGTCTGACTAAGCCCACAAAACTGATAAAGGAAGACTTGCCAACTGGGCCGGATTCAACTAAGTTCCGCTTCCCCAACGGTGCGGAGAGGTACCGAAGTGGCCGTAACGGGCTCGACTCGAAATCGAGTTGTGGGTTAATAGCCTGCACGTGGGTTCGAATCCCACCCTCTCCGCCATTCACTTTCCCGGTTCGCAAGGACTTCCCGAGTGAGTATGTCTTCCGCCCTCGACACAGTAAACTCCCTGCTTTCCACACTTGGCCTCAAGGTGACCCATTCCTTCGAGGACATCTATTTCGTGGAGCACAATCTCTTCATCATCATTGATTCCAAGGAAGAAGGGCTGCTGCTCCTGTGCTTCAACCAGGAGTGCCCGTCGGACAAGGCGGCGCTTGCGGCGCTCACGCTCTATGCCCGCGCCGAGGAACTCGGACTGGACCTGGGGCTTTCAGGCTCCTACACGCTGGAAGAGCTCCCCGGACAGGAGATGAAGCTGCACCTGCATCCGCAGCAGACGGTGAAGGAAGAGCAGAACGGGCACGGCAGGACGCACTAGCGACGCGCTTTTGAAAAACACGACCATGTTTTTCAACGACAAAAGATATGGTTCCCTCGGTTCAGGCTCATACAGTGTATGGGCGTGAGGCAGAGGAATTTTCAATATTCATCGCAAGCCGTCACCCGAGCAGAAGGGCAAGTCGGCAAAGATCTGGGATAATTGCGGTTCCCAAAGGGCGCAGCCCTTTGGCCGCCGGAGGCGTTCCCCAACTGCGCCCCAGCTGCGAACGACGCAAGCCTCACGTATCGTGAGAACTCCGCACTCCACGCAGAGCCTCAGTATTCGATCCTGCACGCCACCGGCATGCGCCAGCCGGTTCCGAAGGCACGATCCGTGATCTTGATGCCGGGAGCGGCCTGCCGGCGCTTGAACTCCGCCCCCTTCACCAGCTTGCACACCTTTTCCACCATGGCCCTGTCGAACCCGGCGTGGGCGATCTCCTCCACCGACTGGTGGCGCTCCACCCTAAGCTTCAGGATGGCGTCCAGGATCTCGTAGGGAGGCAGGCTGTCCTGGTCGGTCTGGTCCGGGCGCAGTTCCGCCGAGGGAGCCTTGTCGATGATGGCGCGCGGGATCACCTCGCCACGCTGGGCGTTCACGTACTCGGCCAGACGGTAGACCATGGTCTTCGGCACGTCGGAGATGACGGCCAGGCCGCCGGACATATCCCCGTAGATGGTGCAGTAGCCCACGGCCAGCTCGGACTTGTTGCCCGTGGTCAAAAGCACGTGCCCGAACTTGTTGGACATGGCCATGAGCAGGTTTCCCCGGATGCGCGACTGGATGTTCTCCTCGGTCACGTCCGGCTTGCGGCCAACGAAGGCCGGGGCGAGGCTCTTTTCGAAGGCGGCCATGATGTCCGAGATGGGGGTCGTCATGCTGCGTATGCCCAGGCGCTTCACCAGCTCCAGCGAGTCGTTCACGCTGCCCTGGCTGGAATAAGGGCTTGGCATAAGGACCCCCAGCACGTTCTCAACCCCTAGGGCCTCGGCGGCGATCACGGCGGTCAGGGCGGAGTCGATGCCGCCGGAGAGGCCCAGGATGGCCCCCTTGAAGCCGCACTTGGCCGCGTAATCCTTCACGCCAAGCACCAGGGCGCGCCACGCCTCGGACTCTTCGGAATAATCGTCCTGCGCCAGCTGAACCGGACGGCTGGCGGCATTACCGGAAGCGGAACCAACCGTCTCGACGAGTTCGGCCACGTCCACAACCAGCACGCTCTCCTCGAAACCGGACGCGCGGGCAACCAGCGCGCCCGAGGCGTCCAGGGCCATGGAACGCCCGTCGAACACCAGGTCGTCGTTGCCGCCCACCTGATTGCAGTAGAGCACGGGCAGGCCGTATTTGCGGGCCATGGTGGCGAGCATCTTCTCGCGCTGCACCTGCTTTCCAAGCGTGAACGGCGAGGCGGAGAGGTTCAGGATGGCGTCCAGGCCCTCTTCGGCCAGACGCTCCACGGGGTCCTCGGGGTAGCGCCTTTGCTGCCAGAAATCCTTGTCGTTCCAGATGTCCTCGCAGATGGTCACGCCCAGGCGCAGGCCGTGAAGCTCGATGAACCCCAGGCAGCCGCCCGGCTCGAAGTAGCGGTCCTCGTCGAACACGTCGTAGGTGGGCAGGAGCTTCTTGGGCAGAAGCGCGCCAACGCCGCCTCCGGACAACAGGGCCGCACAGTTGATGAGCGGCCTGCCTCCGGGATTGACGGTGCGAGCGGCGGTGCCCACCAGCAGGACCGGGCCATCGCGCAATTCGCGGGCCAAGCGCTCCAGTTCCTTGCGGGCCTTGTCCACGAAGGCGGGAGTCAGCAGCAGGTCGCGCGGCGGATAGCCGGTCAGGGCCAGCTCCGGCGTGATGCACAGGCTGGCCCCGGCCTCGGCGGCCTGACGCGCGGCGCGGGCGACGCGCCCGGCATTGCCGGACAGGTCGCCCACCACGGTGTTCACCTGGAGAAGACCGATCTTCATGCCAGCATGTCGGACATGGTGAGCAGTTTTCCGCCCTTCTGTCCCTTCATCCACAGGGCGGCGCGCATGGCGCCGTGGGCGAAGGTCTCGCGCGAGTGCGCCCGGTGGGTCACCTCTATGCGCTCGCCCTGGCCCAGGAAATACACGGTGTGGTCGCCGACCACGTCGCCGCCGCGAACGGCCACGATGCCGATTTCCTTGGGGGTGCGCGCGCCGATGATGCCGTCGCGCGAGCAGACCTTCACGTCGTCAATTTTTTCGCCGCGCGCGGCCGCGATGGCCTGTCCGAGCTTCAGGGCGGTGCCGCTGGGCGAGTCGGCTTTCTTGTTGTGATGGATCTCCATGATCTCCAGGTCGTAGCCGGGACCGAGTGCCTCAACGAGCTTGGGCAGCACTTGCAGCAGAGAGTTGACGCCAACGCTCATGTTGGGAGCCCAGAACAGCGGACCCTGCTTGGCTGCGGCTTCAAGCTCCTGCATCTGGGGCGCACTGAACCCGGTAGTGCCGATGACCGCCGGATTGCCCATGCGCGCGGCCAGATTGGCCACCTTGAGGCTCGCTTCCGGGGCGGTGAAGTCAATGATCACCGCGCCCGGGCACTTGGCGAACACGTTCTCCATCTCGGTCCCTTTCACGCAGTCGTAACGGTCCAGGGAGGCCGCGTTCTGGGGACGCTCCACCACGCCCGCCAGCCTGTATGAAGGGTCATTGATCGCCAGTCCGGCCAGGGTCTGGCCCATGCGACCGCCCGCGCCCATGATGATGACATCGCACACGCTCATAGTGTCCTCACTCGGATGAAACGGTTTCGCCCCGTGTCAGGCGTTCAAAATCGTCTTGAGAGATCACCCGTACACCAAGTGTGCGGGCTTTATCCAGCTTGGAGCCGGGGTCCTGACCCACCACCAGGAAATTGAGCTTCTTGGAGACGGAACCGGACACAACGCCGCCCAGGCGCTCCACTTCCGCCTCTGCCTGGGAGCGGGTCATGCCGGAAAGCGCGCCCGTGAACAGGAACCGCTTGCCCGCGAAGGGCTTGGGGGCATCGCCATCAGTTTCGGCCACGGCCTTGCGCGGCCACAGGCCGATGGACTTGAAGCGCGCCAGCAGTTCGTGGTTGGCCGGATTGCCGAAGAAGGCCCGGATGGACGCGGCCACCTCCGGCCCGATGTCCGGCAGGGCCTGCAAGTCCTCGGCGGTTGCCTCGCTCAGGGCGTCCAGGTCGGCAAAGGCCCCGGCCAGCGTTCGGGCGGTCTGCGCGCCAACCTGCCGGATGCCCAGCGCCCCGATCAGCTTGAAAAGCGGCGTGTTCAGCCGCGCCTGCTCGATGGCGGCCAGGAAGTTTCCGGCCAGCTTCTCGCCCATGCGGTCGAGCTTCATGAGGTCGTCCATGGTCAGCCCGAAGAGATCCGCCGGGGACTTCACCATGCCCTTGTCCACCAGGATCTCGATCCAGCGCTTGCCCACTCCCTCGATATCAAGCCCCGCCTTGGACACGAAAAACACGATGGCCTGGCGCAGCACCGCCGGGCAGGAGATGTTCAGGCAGCGCCAGGCCGCCTCGCCGGAGAGGCGCTCGGCCTTCGAGCCGCAGGAGGGACAGATGTGCGGGAAGACGAACTCGCGCGCGCCTTCAGGGCGCTTCTCCGGCACGGAGCGCACCACCTCGGGAATGACGTCGCCCGCACGCTGCACCACCACGGTGTCACCCTCGTGCAGGTTCTTGGCGCGTATCTCGTCCTCGTTGTGCAGCGTGGCCCGCGACACGGTGACGCCAGCCAGTTGCACGGGAGTCAAAATGGCCACAGGAGTCAGCACACCAGTACGCCCCACCTGGATGTCGATGCGTTCGAGCACCGTCTCGGCCTGATGCGGCGCAAACTTCCAGGCGATTGCCCAGCGGGGGGCGCGGGCCGTGAACCCGGCCTCGCGCTGCCAGTCCAGGCGGTCCAGCTTGACCACCATGCCGTCGATCTCGAAGGGCAGTTTGTCGCGACCCTCTTCCAGCTCGGCGTACAGGGCCTCGACTCCGGCGGCGTCCACCGCCCTGCCCTGCTTCGCTGTCTGGAAGCCGAAAGCGGCCAGCCCCTCCATCAGGGCGCGCTGGGTGGGCCAGGGGTCGCCCAAGGGCCACTCAGTCTGGCCGATGCCGTAAGCGAAAAATTTCAAGGGGCGCGAGGCGGTGATGCGCGAATCCAACTGGCGCACGCTCCCGGCGGCGGCGTTGCGGGGGTTGGCGAACACCTTGCCTCCGGCCTCGTCCTGGGCATCGTTCAAGGCGTGGAAGTCGGCCTTGGTGATGACCACCTCGCCGCGCACTTCCAGAAGTTTGGGCACGGGCAGACGGGCCTTGGCGGCGCGCGCCGTGATGTCCAGGGGGAGGTTTCGCACCGTGCGGATGTTGTCGGTGACATCCTCGCCGGTCTCGCCGTCGCCGCGCGTGAGGGCGCTGACGAAGCGCCCGTCCTCGTAAATGACCTCCAGGGCCAGACCGTCGAACTTGGGGTCGGCCCAGAAGGTGAAATCGCGCTCCGGCAGCACGCGGGCCAGACGCTCCAGGAAGGCCCGCCATTCGTCGAGGCTAAGGGCGTTGTCCAGGCTGAACATGCGCTGGCGGTGCCTGCGCGAGGTAAATCCCTGGGCCACGGCCCCGCCCACGCGTTTCGTGGGGGAATTGGGATCGGCGAGTTCGGGGTACGCGGCTTCCAGGGTTTGGAGCTCGCGCAGCAGGACGTCGTACTCGGCGTCGGAGATTTCCGGCGCGTCGAGGACGTAATATTGATAATTGTGGTGTTCGAGCTGCGCGCGAAGCATCAATGCGCGGGAGCGCGCCGTCGCGCTGTCCTGTCCGGTGCCGGTCATGAATAGGCCTCTTTGTTCAGGGCGGAGTTTCCGCCGAAAATAACCTGCCATAGCCTCTCGAAAGCGTGCCCGGTGTTGTACTCATCTTCCGGGTCGGCCTCAATCAGTTTCAAGCAACGCTCAAAGAAGTCTTTAGGCCTCGCCAATATTCGCTCGCGAGCCACGAAGAGCATCCCTGCGGGAGCCGTTACTAGAAACGATTCCGGCACGTCCCCTGCGAACAGCTCTCCATAAACCTCCCCCACGGGGATGTCCTTGCCCCAGCCTTTCCAGCGCCCTTTCTTTTCAGGGTCGGCCATGCCGTGGGGACGCCCCAGCCGGTCGCACTTGAGCTTGAACCAGGCGAATCCGGTGAACTTCACGCCAAGGCGCACGTTCTGCCCGATGCGCTGCGCGAGCCACTCAGGCCCCGCGCCTTCCTGCATGTGGCCGAAGGGGTCGCCCTGCAGAAACGCCGTGTACTCCGGAAAATCCGGGTAGCGGCGCAGGATGTGGGTAAGATAGGTGTGCGACTCGCGCCCGATGTTGGGAAGCGCGTTCGGGCCGGACTGGCCGGACTTGTCGTACACCACGTGCGGGAAAGGGACGTCCTGAAGCCAGCCGACGTCCTCCCGGTACCGGGCGATTACCAATTCGACTGGCAGCTCAACCGGCAACCCGGACGGCAGCTCGACCGAAGGCGGCTCCTCCCCCGGAGTCACGAAATCTCCCGCTGCATAGCCGCCAGATTCTGCTTTCCTCCTACCAGGATGAGCGTGTCCCCGGCCTCCAGGATCACCTGGGGCTGCGGGTTGAACAGCAGCTTGCCGTCGGGCTTCTTGATGCCGATGACGATGATGTTGAAGCGCTGCCGAAGCTGCGAGGATATCAAATCCTTGCCTGCCACGGGCGACTCGGTGGAGATGGTCAGCTGCTCCATCTGGAGGTCCTCGATGTCGCCGCGCATGGCCAGGTCCATGAATCCGAGCACCGTGGGCCTCAGCACGGACTGGGCCATGCGGATTCCGCCGTACAGATGCGGAAAGAGCACCTGGTTGGCCCCGGCCCGGTTCAGGCGCTGGGAGTGGTCCGGCGAGTCGCTTCGGGCCACGATGTAGATGTCGGGGTTCAACTGGCGTGCAGTCAGCGTCACGTAGACGTTGGCAGCCTCATCGGTAAGGGCGGACACCAGCGATTTGGCGTTATTGAGACCAGCAGCCAGCAGGACATCGTCCTTGGTGGCGTCTCCGGCCACGAATGGGACGCCTTTCTGGGTCAGTTCGTCGATGAGCGGCTGGGAGCGCTCCACCACCACCACGTCGTGCCCTTCCGCGATGATCTCGCGTGCCACAATGGCCCCGATGCGGCCGTAGCCGCAGACGATGGTGTGATTCATCATTTTTTCAATGTCGCGCTGCATCCAGCGTCTCCCGAAGATGTTTTGTATGTGGCCTTCAATCACCAGCTGCACGATTGCGCCTGCAAGATAGAAAAATGTTCCGACACCCGTGAGCAGCACTATGGATGTGAGAATCCGACCGGGGCGGGTGAGCGGGTGGACTTCGCCGTAGCCCACCGTGGTCAAGGTGATGACCACCATGTAGAAGCTGTCGAAGAAGTCCCAGCCTTCGATCCACATGTAGCCGACAACGCCGGATACGAAAATGATCGCCACGGCGGCAAGGCCCGCCATCACAGGCCACAAAACCCCCAGGCCCCGGCGTATGGCGGATATGCGCCTCAGACGTTGACGCAGATGGCGGCGGGGATTCAACTTATTCATTCTCGCCGCCCCTCTTGCGCAGTGCCACGATGGCGTCGCGCAGTTCGGCGGCGCGCTCGAAGGCCATGTCCTTGGCGGCGGCGCGCATGTCTCGCTCCAGGCGCTTGACGAATTTTTCCACAGTCTCGGCGTCCTGGGCCTGAAGCATGATCTCGTCGATGAAGCTCACGCCCTTGGTCTTGGCGTCCTTCTCCGACTTGCCCTGAGCGTAGATGGCGTCCAGGACGTTGTCCATCTCCTTGTGGATGGTCGTGGGGACGATGCCGTGCTCCAGGTTGTGCGCCTCCTGGCGCTCCCGGCGGCGGCTGGTCTCGCCCATGGCCTCGTGCATGGAGTTGGTGATCTTGTCCGCATACAAGATGACGCGGCCTTCCACGTTTCGCGCGGCGCGTCCGAAGGTCTGGATGAGCGAGCGGGTGGAGCGCAAAAAGCCTTCCTTGTCTGCGTCCAGGATGGTCACCAGCGACACTTCCGGGATGTCCAGGCCTTCGCGCAGCAGGTTGATGCCCACCAGCACGTTGAACTCCCCGGCGCGCAGGGCCTGGATGATGGCCACGCGCTCCAGGGTGTCTATGTCCGAGTGCAGGTAGCGGGTGCTTACCCCGAACTTGTTGAGGTAATCCGTCAGCTCCTCGGCCATGCGCTTGGTCAGGGTGGTGACCAGCACGCGCTCGCCCACTGCCACGCGTTTCTTGCACTCCGAGAGCAGGTCGTCCACCTGGCCCTTGGTGGGGCGCACTTCCACGATTGGGTCCAAAAGGCCCGTGGGACGGATGATCTGTTCGACCACGAGCCCCTGGGCGCGCTCCATCTCCCACGGACCGGGCGTGGCCGACACGTACACGGCCTGCCCGATGCGCCCCTGGAATTCCTTGAAATCGAGCGGGCGGTTGTCCAGGGCGGAGGGCAGGCGGAAGCCGTAGTCCACCAGGGTGGTCTTGCGGGAGCGGTCTCCGTTGAACATGCCGCCTATCTGCGGCACGGTGATGTGCGATTCGTCCACGAACAGGATGAAGTCCTCGGGGAAATAGTCGATGAGCGTGGCCGGGGGCATGCCGGGCTTCCTGCCGTCCAGGTGGCGCGAATAGTTCTCGATGCCGTTGCAGTAGCCCAGTTCCTCGATCATCTCCAGGTCGTAGAGGGTGCGCTGCTCGATGCGCTGGGCCTCCACGTGCATCTGCCTGTCCTTGAAATAGACAAGGCGCTCGCGCAGTTCGTCGCGGATGTCGGACATGGCGCGGCTCAAGTTGTCGCGGTCGGAAACGTAGTGCGAGTTGGGGAAGATGACCGTCTTCTTCATCTTGCCGAAGACTTCGCCGGTCAGCGGATCGGTCTCCAGCATGGCCTCGATCTCGTCGCCGAAAAATTCCAGGCGCAGGGCGCGCTCGCGGCTGTAGGCCGGGATGATCTCCAGCACGTCGCCGCGCACGCGGAACACGCCGCGATGGAAATCCATGTCGTTTCGCTCGTACTGGATTTCAACCAGCCGCCCGATGACGTCCTCCATGGACATGCGCTGGCCCTCTTCCAGGGGCAGCACCATCTTGGCGTAGTATTCGGGCGAGCCCAGGCCGTAGATGCAGCTCACCGAGGCCACGATGATCACGTCGCGCCGGGTGAGCAGCGCGTGGGTGGCGCTATGGCGGAGCTTGTCGATATCCTCGTTGATGGAGGAGTCCTTCTCGATGTAGGTATCCGTTCGCGGCAGGTAGGCTTCGGGCTGGTAGTAATCGTAGTAGCTGACGAAGTATTCCACGGCGTTCTGGGGGAAGAGGCCCCGGAACTCGTTGAAAAGCTGCGCAGCCAGGGTCTTGTTGGGCGCAATGATGAGCGCCGGGCGGTTGGTGCGCGCAATCACCTGGGCCATGGCGAAGGTCTTGCCCGTGCCCGTGGCGCCAAGAAGAATCTGGTCGCGCACGCCCTCGTTCAGGTTCTCCGTGAGCTCGGCGATGGCCTGCGGCTGATCCCCCTGGGGAGAGAATGTGCTGGAAAGCACAAACCCTGATTGACTTTTGCCCTGATTTTTCAAATCTTTCCTCGCGGCGACGAATTTTGCAATTCTACGGCCTTGCAGGCCATAAAACAAGCGCGGAGGCCACCCATGGAAATCGATATCGTTGAAGGGCAGGAGAAAATGCCCGTGGACCGTTGCTGGTCCGTGACCGTCGTGATCAAGAGCTTCAAGGGCCGCAAGGACGTGGAAGTACATCTTTTCCGCCCCGACTGGGACTACCTGGAAGAGGAATCCTACGACTGGAACGACATCCTGGGCGACCCCATGCACCCCGACATGGACGCCGACATGGGCTCGGGCCGCAAGCTCGTGATGGAATCCTTCACTCCCGAAGAGCGCGACCTGATCGTAAACTACTTCAAGGAGCGCTACGAAGGGAAGCTGTCCGCCATCCATGCCTGCCCCATCGATTTTCCCGTGCCCCTTGGCATTCCGGCCCTGTGCGACCTGACCGAAGGCAAGGACATCGGATTCATCCTGTTCGACAAGATCCCCAACTATTCCCTGCCCTTCGTCATTCGCGGCTTCTTCGACCTGAGCCAGCACCCCCCCATCGTGGAGGCGCAGCAGCAGTGAAAAGCGTCTGCGTTTTCCTGGGGTCCAACCCCGGCACGTCGCCCGCCTACGCCGAGGCTGCCGTATCCCTCGGCGGGCTTCTGGCCGCACGCGGCATCGACCTGGTGTACGGCGGGGCCAAGAATGGCCTGATGGGCATCCTGGCCAAGGCGGTGGTCCAGGCGGGCGGACGCGCAGTGGGCGTGCTGCCGGGGTTCCTCAAGGCCAAGGAGCTGGCCTTCGAGGGGCTGGCGGAACTCCACGAGGTGGACTCCATGCATGAGCGCAAGGCCAAAATGGCCGAGCTCTCGGGCGGGTTCATCGCCATGCCCGGGGGGCTGGGCACCCTGGAGGAAATCTTCGAGGTGGCCACCTGGGGGCAGCTTGGGCTGCACGCCAAGCCGGTGGGCTTTTACAACGTGCTTGGCTTCTACGACTCGCTGCTGGGCTTTCTGGACCACACCGTGACCCAGGGCTTCGTGAAGCCCGCCCATCGGGGAAACCTGCTGGCTTCGGACGATCCTGCGGCGCTCTTGGACATGATGGAGCAGTTCAAGCCCGCCGTGCAGGGCAAGTGGTACGGCCTGGAGAAGAGCTGAATAGACTGCGGAGCGGCAAATAGACAGACAAAAGGGGTTGCGGGAATAGTTCCCGCACCCCCTGATTCGTTGTGACACGTGCCCCCGCCAAGGCGCACGGATCAGTCATGATCAGTCATGAATGGACTCGCCGCCCTTCAAGAAATTACGCATGAAGAATTTCTGCGCGTACTCCGGCCTGCCATGCGTGGCCAATTCCGACAAACGCACCAGCATGAGCGCGCCTTTCGGGCAAGTCTTCACGCATTCCGGAGTCTCTCCATGCGCAGCCCTGCCGTCGCACAGATTGCACTTCACAGTGGGCGTGTCGCCCATGACCCGTGGCACATGCCAGGGGCAGGCATGGACGCAATCGGCGCAGCCTTCGCAGTTTTCCTCGGTTACGCGGACCACGCCCTCAGCCGTGCGCTGCATGGCGTTGTGCTTGCAAGCGGCCACGCACTTGGCATCCTCGCAGTGATGACAGGAGAGAAACGCAAAATGGTGCGTACCAAGCTTTGTTGCATGTGGAGACACCATGTCCACCATGCGCACCCGTGCTGAAAAGTGGTTGGATTTCATGCATTTTGCCAGACACGCCTCGCAGTGGCCGCATTTGTCGGCATCCTGAATTACAACGTAATTACTCATAATAAGGCCCCCTTGCACTATTCATAGAGCGATGGGGGATATTGTCAATGGCGACCACGCATGAGTGATTTTCATTGCATCGACATCCGAATCCATTCCAATACGGTTGCATATCGTCGTGAAGAGCAACATGAAGACGGCGTGATGCACTTCCTCCGGCAGGCTCGCCCGCGCCTGCTCAAGGACGCCATTGATATGCCCGTTGAAATCAGAACCAGCTCAAATTCTGATATGCTGTGTATCCCGTGACGGGGGCAAGTGGGTTGGCAGTGACGGCTGCAGGCAACAATCACGGGCAGGCCCAGGGCGCCCTCATCGCCTCTCCTCCAAGAATATCCTGGCCTTCTCCTTATCATTTCCCCCCGCAAACGAAGAGAACCCCTCCCGGATGGCCGGAAGGGGTTCGTAGACAGTCTGGACCGGGCAGAATCCCGGTTATTGCGGATTTGCTAGTGACGCGTGTGGTGCTGGTATTCGGCCTTGAGAAGGCTTGAGGCCAGCGGCTCCACGGCGTTGTCCCTGCCGCAGAAGAGCTTGCCAGGAGCCTCGCAGATGATGGCCTGCTCCAACACCTCGTCCATGTTCTTGACCTGGACGATCTCCAGTTCCTTCAGGATGGCCTCGGGCACTTCCTTCAGGTCCTTGGCGTTGTCGTCGGGGATGAGCACCTTCTTGATCTGCCCGCGATGCGCTGCCAGGAGCTTCTCACGAAGGCCGCCGATGGGCAGCACGCGCCCGCGCAGGGTGATCTCGCCGGTCATGGCCAGATCGTTCCTGACGGGCATGTTCAGAAGCGCCGAGACCATGGCCGTGGCCAGGGTGATGCCCGCGCTTGGGCCGTCCTTGGGGGTTGCGCCCTCGGGGACGTGGATGTGGATGTCGATTTCCTTGTGGAAGTCAGGCTTCAGGCCAAACGACGCGGAGCGCGACCGGATGTAGGAGAGCGCGGCCTTGGCCGACTCCTGCATCACGTCGCCGAGCTTCCCGGTGATCTCCACCTTGCCCGCGCCGGGCATGAGCGCGGTCTCCACCATGAGCATCTCGCCGCCCATCTCGGTGTAGGCCAGGCCGGTGGACACGCCCACCTGGGGGGCGTCCTCCATCTCGCCGTGGCGGAACTTGGGCACGCCCAGATACTGGGGCAGGGTCTGGCGGGTGATCTGGAAAGTGGCTTCGCGGTCGCCGCCTTCCACCAGCTTGCGCGCGGTCTTGCGGCACAGGGAGGCCAGCTCGCGCTCGACGTTTCGAACGCCCGCCTCGCGGGTGTACTGGCGGATGACCTCCAGGACGGCCCCGTCGGACACGCTGATGTTCTCGGGCTTCAGGCCGTTCTCGGCGATCTTCTTGGGCAGCAGGAAGTGTTTTGCGATCTGGGCCTTCTCCGTCTCCAGGTAGCCGGGGATGCGGATGATCTCCATGCGGTCCTGCAGCGGCAGCGGGATGGTGTGCAGGGCGTTGGCCGTGGTGATGAAGAACACCTTGGACAGGTCGTAATCCAGGTCCAGGTAGTGGTCGCCAAAGGCGTAGTTCTGCTCGGGGTCCAGCACCTCGAGGAGCGCGGATGACGGGTCGCCCCGGAAGTCGGTGGACATTTTGTCCACTTCGTCCAGGCAGAACACGGGGTTGTTGTACTTCACCCGCTTGAGCGACTGCAGGATCTTGCCGGGCAGCGCGCCCACGTAGGTGCGCCTGTGGCCCCTGATTTCGGCCTCGTCGCGCACGCCGCCAAGCGACAGGCGCACGAACTCGCGGTCCATGGCCCTGGCGATGGACTTGGCCAGCGAGGTCTTGCCCACGCCCGGAGGTCCCACCAGGCACAGGATGGGGCCTTTCATCTTCTCCACCAGGCTCTGAACGGCAAGATACTCGAGGATGCGTTCCTTGGGCTTGTCCAGGCCGTAGTGGTCGGCGTCCAGGGTCTCCTTGGCCTTGTTAACGTCGATCTGGACGTCCTGGAGGGTATTCCAGGGCAGGTCCAGGATCCATTCCACGTAGTTTCGCACCACCGTGTACTCTGCGGAGGACGGCGGCGTGTTCTTCATCTTCTTCAGCTCGCGCAGGGCCTTCTCGCGGGCGTCGTCGGGCAGGTCCTTGTCCTTCAGGCGCTGCTCGAACTCGGCGACTTCGGCCAGGGGGTCCTCGTCACGGCCCATTTCCTTGTGGATGGCCTTGAGCTGTTCGTTCAGGTAATATTCGCGCTGGTTCTTCTCCATCTGCTGCTTGACGCGGCTCTTGATCTTCTTCTCGATGGAGGAGATTTCGATCTCGCCCTGCAGGAGCGCGAAGGCGTCTTCCAGGCGCTTGTTGGGGTCCAGCTGCTCGAGGATTTCCTGCTTCTTGATGTAGTCCACCTTGAGGTGGGGCATGATGGCGTCGGCCAGACGGCCGGGGGCGGTCTGGGCGTTTATCGCCAGGATGGTCTCGGGCGCGAGCTTCTTGTTCACGCGGCCGTAGTGCTCCATGGCCTCGTGCGCGGTGCGCACCAGGGCCTCGGCTTCGCTGCCTTCGCCGTCGTCCTCGGCCATGCGGGAGACGCGGGCCGTGGGGAATTCGTCCTCGAAGCCTTCCAGGCCGTCCTCATCCCATTCGGCGCGGTACAGGCCCTCGAACAGGACCTTGATGGTGCCGTCGGGGAGGCGCAGCATCTGGAGGATTTTGCTGACCGTGCCCATGCGGAAGAGGTCTTCTTCCTGGGGTTTTTCCGTCTCCGGGGTGCGCTGGGCCACCAGGAAGATCTTCTTGTCGTAGGTGGAGACGGCGTTCTCGATGGCTTTGATGGAGGCTTCCCGGCCAACGAACAACGGCACGATGGACCGGGGGAACATGACCACCTCGCGCAGGCTCATCACCGGCAGACGAAGGCTGCCGGCGCGGCGGGGCTGGTCGTCGGAGAAAAAGCTCGTCATGAATGCCTCCTCGGCATGAGTTGTCCGCGCACGGGGAACTGCGCGGAGCGCCGATAATCACAAGAAGTGAGATTAAGACAGGTGTGGAAAAAGTCAAATTATGAAAATGTGAAACAAAATTCATAAATTGAGCGGATACAATAGTCGAAAACCCCCTTCCGTTGCCGGAAGGGGGCTTCAAGTCGGATTCAATCAGGCAGCACTTACGCCGTCTTCACTTCCTGCTGGTAGAAGAGCAGCGGTTCCTGCCCCTTCTCCACCACGGCCTTGTTGATGACGCACTCGGTGACGCCGGTCAGCGAAGGTAGCTGGTACATGATCTCCAGCATGATGTTTTCCATCACGTTGCGCAGGCCGCGCGCGCCGGTCTTGCGCTCAATAGCCTTGCGGGCGATGGCCGCCAGGGCGTTGGTGGTGAAGCGCAGGCGGACCTTGTCCAGGTCGAAGAGCTTCATGTACTGCTTCACCAGTGCGTTCTTGGGCTCGGTGAGGATGCGGATGAGGTCTTCCTCGGTGAGCTCCGTCAGCGACGTGATGATGGGAATACGTCCCACGAACTCGGGGATCAGGCCGAACTTCACCAGATCGGACGGATGCGACTGCATGAGCAGCTTGGACATGTCGTCCTCGCGCTTGCCTTCCATCTTGGCGCCGAATCCCAGGGAGGAGCCGCGATTGCGCTGCTGGACGATCTTCTCCAGGCCGATGAACGCGCCGCCCACGATGAACAGAATGTTGGCGGTGTTCAGCCGGATGAACTCCTGCTGGGGGTGCTTGCGTCCGCCCTTGGGGGGGATGTTGGCCTCGGTGCCTTCGATGATCTTCAGAAGCGCCTGCTGCACGCCCTCGCCCGACACGTCGCGGGTGATGCTGGGGCTGTCGGACTTGCGGGCGATCTTGTCGATCTCGTCGATGTAGATGATGCCCTTGGAAGCCGCCTCGATGTCGTAGTCGGCGTTCTGGAGCAGCTGGACCAGGATGTTCTCCACGTCCTCGCCGACGTAACCGGCTTCGGTCAGGGTGGTGGCGTCGGCGATGGCGAAGGGCACCTTGAGGATGCGCGCCAGGGTCTGGGCCAGGAGCGTCTTGCCGGAGCCGGTGGGGCCGATCAGCAGGATGTTGGACTTGTCCAGTTCCACGTCGCCGCCCTTGGCGCCGCCGGAGTAGAACACGCGCTTGTAGTGGTTGTGCACGGCCACGGCCAGGATCTTCTTGGCGTAGTCCTGTCCGATGACGTACTCGTCGAGCAGGCGCTTGATCTCCGAGGGAGGCAGGAGCTTGCCGTCCTCGACTTCCTCGTTCAGGCTTTCCTGGGCGATGATCTCATTGCACAAGGAGACGCACTCGTCGCAGATGTAGACATCGGGGCCTGCGATGAGGCGCTGGACCTCGTCCTGGTTTTTGCCGCAAAAGGAGCAGCACAGGTCCGAGGAGACTGGGGTCTTCTTTTTAGTCATGTCATCTTCCCTGATGTCGCGCGTGGCGAAATTTGCCGAGTCCGGTGCACAAGGCTACTTGTTCTCTTCTTCCTGGGACTGGCGCGAACTGATGACCTTGTCGATAAGTCCGTATTTCACGGCTTCTTCCGGGGTCATGAAGTAATCGCGATCGGTGTCGTCGCGAATCTTATCAATATCCGTGCCAGTGTGTTTGGCCAGGATTTCGTTCAACCGTTCCCTCATGCGAATAATCTCGCGGGCGTGAATGTCAATATCCGTGGCCTGTCCCTGGAAGCCGCCCATGGGCTGATGGATCATGATGCGGGCGTTGGGCAGGGCGTGGCGCATGCCCTTGGCTCCGGCGGTCAGCAGCAGCGCGCCCATGCTGGCGGCCTGGCCCATGCACAGGGTGGCGACAGGACAGGAGATGAACTGCATGGTGTCGTAAATGGCCATGCCGGCAGTGACGGAGCCGCCGGGGGAGTTGATGTAGATGGAGATTTCCTTCTTGGGGTCCTCGGACTCCAGGAAAAGAAGCTGGGCGCAGATCACGTTGGCCACGTGGTCGTCCACGGGGGTTCCAAGCAGGATGATCCGATCCTTGAGCAGACGCGAATAGATGTCGTAGGCGCGCTCGGTGCGCCCTGTGGTCTCGATGACAATGGGTATCTGGGCGTGCACCCCGTTCTCCTTGGCTGAAATATAGTCTCGCGGCAGGCGAGCCACCGCCGCCGCAATCCGACTGTGACTCATCGCGCTCCCAATGACAAGATGCCTGGGCGCTGTCGACAAGCCGGGGCGGACCATGTCCGCCCCGGCGTACAGATGCATTTCGTGGGCCAGGCCGCCCGAACATGCCGGACAAGCCGCGAACCGGACGAGAACTAGGCCTTGGCTTCGGCTTCCTTGACGGGAACCTTGGTGACCTTGGCCTTGGAATACACCAGCTCCATGGCCTTGTCCGCCAAAATCTTGTCCCGAACGGGAATGACCAGCCCGTTCTGCTCGTAGTGCTGCTTCACGGCCAGCACGTCCTGCCCGGTGCGGGAGGCCACCTGCATGAAGTAGGCGTCCATTTCCTGGGGGGTGGTCTCGATGCCTTCCTTGTCGGAGAGCTTGATCAGCAGCAGCTGGGACTTGACGATCTCCAGGGCCTTGGGCTCGAATTCCTTGCGCAGTTCCTCGTCGGACTTGCCCAGGGCTTCGGGAGCCTTGCCGGTACGCTCGATCTTGTGCTTGGCGTCGTTCACCAGCAGGTCGAGCTGTTCGGCAACCAGGGAAGGCGGCAGTTCGAAGTCGACGCTGGCGAGCATGGCGTCCAGGAGCTTCTTCTGGGCGGCGGCCTTGAAGAGCTGCTGGCGGCTCTGCACGTAGGACTTGGAGATGGCTTCCTTGAGCTTCTCCAGGCCCTCGAAGCTGCCGGCCTTCTTGGCCAGCTCGTCGTCGATGGGGGGCAGTTCCTTTTCCTTGATGATGTGGACGGTGATGTTCAGGTCCACGGTCTTTCCGGCAAGGTCCTGGTTGATGAAGTCGGCGGGGAAGCTCATGGTGCCGGTGTTGTCTGCGCCGGGCATGGTCTTTTTCACCAGGGCCTCGAAGTCTTCCAGGGCCTGGCCTTCGCCCAGCGACAGCTGGAAGTTCTCGGCGCGAACGCCGGGGACGGGCTCGCCGTTCTCTGTGGCGTTGAAGCTGACCACGACCACGTCGCCGTCCTGGGGCAGGCGCGCTTCCTTGACCACCTTCAGTTCGGCCAGATTGCCCCGGATGCGCTCGATGACCTGATCCACTTCGGCGTCGCTGGCCAGAGCTTCCTCTTCCTCGACCTCGAGACCTTCGTACACGGGCAGCTCGAAATTGGGGCAATGCTCGAAGGTGATGACGTAATCAATGGCCTTGTCCTTCTCGAGTTCCACCGGGCTGACATCGAGCTTGGCGATGGCCAGGTACTTGAGGTTGGACATGATCTCGTTGATGTGCACGTTCATCAGGTCGTTGGCGGCCTCGCGCATGATCTGGGTGCGGAACTTGGACTCGACGATGCTGGAAGGAACCTTCCCCTTACGGAAACCGCGCAGGTCCATGTTCTGACGGTAGATGGCGGTGGTGGCCATGAGGGAGGCGTTGATCTCCTCGGCGGGGACCTTGACCTCGATCTTGGTCTCGACCGGGGACACTTCGGTAACGGTATAATCCATGGGACGTGGCTCCTGGGTGATATGGCGGTGCGGACAAAGGGGTTTTGTTTAAGGCATCTTTCGAGAAAAGGAAAGCCCCGGCGTCAACCTCGGCGGGACGGGCCTTCCGGGGCGTTCATGGGCAGACGGATGGAGATCGCCGTCCCCTCTCCGGGCGCGGAACGCACTCCCACCCGCCCCTCGTGCTGCTCGACGACGATATAGTAGACCACGGAAAGGCCAAGCCCGGTCCCCTCTCCCACTCGCTTGGTTGTGAAGAACGGCTCGAACACGCGTTCGCGCACGGACTCATCCATGCCGGGGCCGTTGTCCTCCACCTCCACGCAGGCCATGCCCTCGCACCAGCCGGTTCGAACGGTGATGGCGGGCTCAACCGTTCCGGCGGCGGCCATGGCCTGGGCCGCGTTCTTCAGGAGGTTCAGGATGACCTGTTCGACCTGCGTGGGGACGCACCAGACGGAAGGAAGGTCCGGCGCATCCACGCGGGTGATGCGCACATGGCGGAAATCGTACTTCTTCTTGAGGTCGAACTCGTTGACCGCAAGCTCCAGGGCCTTGTCCACCAGCTGTGAAAGCTGGACCTGGGCCTTGCTCATGTCGGAGCGGCGGCTGAACTCCAGTATGTTTGAGACGATGCGCGACGCCCGGATGCCGGACTCCTGCACCGAACGCAACATGGAGGGGATTTCCCGGTCCTCCAGGTAGGCGTTCATCACGCCCAGGTCCAGGCCTGTGCGCTGGGCGGCTGCGCGGTTCGCGGGCAGCTCCGGGCTGAAGCGGCGCAGCACGGACTGCACGCCCTGAAGAATTCCGGCCAGGGGGTTGTTGATCTCGTGGGCCATGCCTGCGGCCAGGGCTCCGACGGAGAGCATCTTCTCCGTCTGCATGAGCACCTCTTCCATGCGCACCCGGCTGCTCACGTCGTCGATGCGGGCAACGGCCTCCTGCCTGCCCTGGTTCAAAGGAAAGATCGTGACGTCGTACCAGGCGGCCCCGCCCGGCCCCTTGCCGGACAGGCGGCGCAGCGTCCGAGTGTTGCCGTCCTTCATGGTGTCCAGAAGGGCCTTGGGCAACTCGGGCAGCCACGGCAGGACGTCCGAGAGCAGCTTTCCCGTCTTTCCCTGGTCATCCCGCACATCCCCGGCGCCGACACCGGCCATGGCGGCGCAGTGGGCATTGAGCAGGGTGACTTCTAAATTTTCGTTCACGCCGACCAGCAGAGAAGGCATGGCGTCCACGATGGAACGGAGATAGCCCCAGGCGCGCGCCAGCTCCTTCTGGGATTCCAGCCGAGCGGTCACGTCCCGTGCCATCACCACTGCCAGGGAGCGATGGTCCAGGCCCAGTACGGATGTGGTGATCTCCGCCGGGAACCTCCCTCCTCCGGCCAGGGGAAGGCTGAACACCACGGCGGCCCGATGGGTGTCCACCTCGCCGCGCAGGAGCCCGGCAAGCGCCTGCTCCTGTCCGGGCGAGAGCAGCGCATGCAGAAAGGTTCCGGCCATCTGTTCGCGGGTCGTGCCCATCTTGCGCAAGGCGGTCTCATTGATGTCCGTGATGCGCCCCGAATCGGCCTCCACCACGAAGATCAGGTCGCTGGCGTTGTCCAGAAGCGTCCGGAAACGCTCCAGTTCTTCCATGCGCGCCCGCAGCTCCGGGTAGTAGCTCTTGCGCATGGAGCGCTCGCCAAGCCCCATGAGCTTGTCACGCAGGCTCTCCGGATCCTCGGGAGCAGCCTCCCGTGGGTCATCAGAGCGCCGCTTCATAGATAGCCTCGATGTCCGCCTGCGCAGGTTTCCTCGGGTTGGTCAGGATGCAGGGGTCCTGCATGGCCAATGCGGCAAGGCGCGGGATGTCCGCGCGCGTGACCCCGAGCTCTCCAAGATTCCTGTTGAGGTCCACTTCGGCGCGCAACGCCTTGACGGCCCCGAGCAGCATGTCCAGCACCTCGTCGTCGGGGAGACCTTCCACGGCGCAGCCCAGGGCCTTGGCCACCTTGCGGTAGCGGCGGGGCGCGGACGGATAATTGAAGGCGATGACCGGGCCAAGCAGGATGGCGTTGCACTCCCCGTGCGGAAGGTCGAGGCTGCCCCCCAGGCTGTGGGCCATGCCGTGCACCGCGCCCAGGATGGCGTTGGAGAAGGCCAGGCCGGCATCCAGGCTGGCCAGGCACATCTGCGCACGGGCCTTGAGGTGCAGGGGCTCGCGGACCGCGCGGACCAGCCAGCGATGGACCAGCCGCATGGACTCCAGGGCGAACAGGTCCGTCACCGGGGAGCTGGCGTTGGAAACGTAGGCCTCGATGGCGTGGGTCAGCGCGTCCACACCGGTCTCGGCGGTGAGGGCGGCGCTCATGGTGGTGGTGGGCATGGGGTCCAGCAGGGAGACGTCCGGCACGAGCATCTTGCTCACCAGGGCGATCTTCACTTTGCGGGTGGTGTCGGTGATGATGGCGAACTGCGACACGTCCGCCGAGCTTCCGGAGGTGGTCGGAATGCACACCATCGGAGGCAGGGGGCGGTGGATGGTGTCCACGCCCTCATATTGCGTGATGTGTCCGCCGCAGGCGTTCACCACGCCGATGCCCTTGGCGCAGTCCAGCACGCTGCCGCCTCCCAGGGCCACCAGCGCGTCACATCCCTCGGCGCGGTAGAGCTCTTCCCCGGCCATGACCTCATGGTCCTTGGGGTTGGGCGTGACGTCGCTGAACAGGACGCAGTCGATCCCGGCGGAACGCAGGTCCGCTTCCAGCAGGGCCGACCATCCGGAATCGATGAGTCCGGCGTCGGTCACGAGCATGGGGCGCCTGGCTCCCAGGTTGGCCGCATGTCGGGCGGCAAGCTTTGACGCGCCCTCGCCGAAGACGAATTCCGGCGCGACGAACTTTCTCAATCCTGGTTCCTGCCCGTCAGCCATGTCGCACCTCCCGATTCAATATGTTCGGAGGGGTCATCAGGCCGGAGCGTACCGGAAGCATTGATGCAAAACAAGCGTCAATAAACTGTATGGCTTGGAAAACAACGCGGCGCAGGCGTTGGGGAGGGAAAACGAGACAAAAGCGGGCCGGACTCGCGCCCGGCCCGCCATTCGGGATCAGCCTGCCTTGTCGACGAATCTGCCGCCAATGGGAGAGACGCGAAGCGACGAGCGATACCCCGTCAGGCGCTGGTTCTCCTGCTTGGCACGCAACAGGTCGCGCCTGATGGCTTCATGCAGGCGTCTGGCTTCCGCCGTGATCTGCCCCTGAAGACTCTGCAACTGCATGAGCTTCTCCTTCAGGGCGCCGATCTTTTTCGGATCGCGCATGCGCCAGGCCTCTTCCATCAGGGCCAGTCGCTCCGTGGACAGGCGCTCGGCCTCGTCCACCTCGCCCTCGGCGAGCTGGTCGAGTTCCTTGCGGCCGGTCTCAAGAGCCAGCTCCAGGATGTCAATCTCGTCCTTCATAAGAATGCCGCCTTTTCGTTAGGCCGCTCGGGCAACTTCCTTGATGTCCTCGCGCAGTTGGGCAACGACCTTCTTCCAGCGCTCCACAGCGGGAATGAACTCGTACTCCAGGAGGTCGGCCAGGAGAATCCAGTCCTCGTTCTCGATGACCTCGACCATCTCGCTGAACAGGCTGGAGAGCTCCTCGGCGGACTCATTGAAATTCGAGGATTTCTTCAGGCTGAACTCGCCGCGCAGCACGCCGATCATGCCCATGAAGTCGCGGGTGACGTCCAGGAGGTCCTGGTAGACCTCGAGGGCCTCGCCGTCGTCGGCCTTGCGGAACAGCTCGGCCACGCGGCGCGCGCCGTGGTCCATGAGCGTGACCACCTTGTAGAGCTCGCGCGTGATGTTCACGGCCATCTCGCTGGTGGGCATGCTCACGATCTCCACCGATTCGATCTCGGCGGTTTCCACGTCTTCGGCCTGATGGGGATAAATTTCCGAAAAGGGTTCACCGTTGACCATCACGTCGGTGACGATGCGTCCAGTCAGGTGCTTGTCTTCCATAACCTTGATGAGGAGCTGTTCCAGGTTTTCAAAACCCTGGGCATCCAGCCCTGTGTCCCGGCCGTCCACTGTTATCATGTCTCTCCCTCCTGATTGAGCGTGGCGGATTTGTGGCAAAATATTCCCGCAACCGGCCACATTCAAGGAGCGTGCCAGACGTGAATCAGGGCCGTGGAACGAACAAGCCCGACAGGGCGGAGACCATATCCGCGACGCTTAGCGCGAAAGAATCGAAGCGGGACATGTCCGGGCTTTCAGCCTGGGAAAGATGCAGCCAGAGGTGCCCCAGGGTGCTGAATGCCGGGTCGGAGGCGAACAGGCTTTCCAGGCGCTGCCAGGTGGCCATGAACTTGCTCCTAAGGGCCGGGCGCGGCGCCATGGCCAGAAGGCGCGACTGCTGTATCAGGACATCCAACAGGCCGCCCGCCTGGAGAAGCACCCCTGCAAGATGTTCCCGGAAGGCGGGCGAGAGCCGCTCGGCCTCGTCCCCACGGAAGGACTGCGGCTGGCCGTCAAGAAACCGTCGCCAGGCCTGGCGCTGGATTTCATTCCAGACTGTCCTGTCCGCGCCGTCGTGGCCGGAGAGCGAGCGCAGGCCGAGAAAGCCCCCGGCATCGGAATAACATTCCCAAGCCCGCACGCCCCTCCCCGCCACGTCCGGCCAACGGCCCGATTCCAGCCAGCCGTCCAGGCAGGCCGCGACGGTCTCCGGGCGAACCGCGTTGCGGCAGGCCCAGTCGATGGGACATTCATGGGAGAAGGAACAGGGATGGCAGGGCAGGTCCGGCTCCAGGCAGCACGCGCCCGGCAGGTACGGGCCGGTGTCCCAGGGCTGGGCCGTGGCCAGGAATATCGCCAGGATGGGCACGCCAAGCCCTGCGGCCAGGTGCATGGTGCCGGTGTCGTTGGTGACAAGCACGCGCAGAAGGCTCACTGCGGCGGCCAGTTGAGGCAGGCCGGTGCGCCCCACCAGATTCACGTGCGGCACGCCGGTGCTGGCCGCGAACCGTCCGGCCAGCTCCTGCTCGTCCTTGCCGCCGAGCAGAACCGGCAGCAGGCGGTGGCGCTCCCACAAGCGCTGTGCGACCTGGGCGAAATGCTGCGTAGGCCATTGCCGTTTGGCCGCGCTGGCACCAAGCTGCAACCCGACATATCCGGCGATGTCCGTCGCGTTTCCGATGGCCTGCTCCGAAATCAGGGCCCGCACGTCCGACAGTGCCGACGGGTCCGGTTCGGCCAGCCGGAACCGGCGCGGAGCGTCGCCCAAATGGGCGGCCTTGAAGAACAGATCGACGAGATTGAAGGGGCTGGAGCCGCGATGAAGCGCCGTGGCTTCCAGGAAGGCGGCCCAGGGGGTCGAATAAATTCCGTAACCGAAGTCGTCCAGGCCGAAGCCCTGCACAACGTCCGCACGCATGGCCCGGGCCAGGAGCCGCGAGGGCAGCGACGAGGTGAGGTTTATCACACGGTCCGGGGCGAACTCGCCGCGCACATTGTCCACGAAGCCCAGGCAGCTGCCCAGGGCCACAGGCCAGGATCGGTCCAGCTCGGCCAGAAGGCGCGCGCCAGGGATGGCGAACACGGCGTCCAGGTCCCTGACCAGGGCAGTCGCGGGCAGGAAGTTCTGCAGACAAACCAGGCCGACCGTATCTCCGGACTCTTTGAGTCCGGTAAAGACGGGCTGGGTCTGGAGCAGGTCGCCGAAGCGGGTCAGATTGATGACGAGCGTACGCATTTCAGACCATTCCAATCAAGAAACGGACCAGACAAAATGATGTTGCATTAATTCACCGAGTCCTCTACCAATCGAGGCGTTCGCCACTCGCCCGCTTCAACGCTCGACAGCTTTTGGAGGTCCTAGATGGCTCTGTTCACCAAAGAGGAAGCTCTGCGCTACCACTCGGCAGCGCGCGTCGGCAAGCTTGAAGTGGTTCCCTGCAAACCGTTCCGCAACCAGAAAGACCTCTCCATGGCCTACTCGCCGGGCGTGGCCGAGGCCTGTCGCGAAATCCACGCGGACCCCGCCAAGGTGTACGACTACACCAACCGCGGCAACAACGTCGCCGTCGTGTCCAACGGCACCGCCGTCCTGGGCCTGGGCAACATCGGCCCCAAGGCCGGCAAGCCCGTGATGGAAGGCAAGGGTTTCCTGTTCAAGATCTTTGCCGACATCGACGTCTACGACCTGAACATCAACGCCGCCAAACCCGAACAGGTCATCGAATTCTGCAAGATGCTCGAACCCTCCGTGGGCGGCATCAACCTGGAAGACATCAAGGCCCCCGAGTGCTTCGAGATCGAGCAGGCGCTCATCGAAATGCTTGAGATCCCCGTCTTCCACGACGACCAGCACGGCACGGCCATCGTGTCCGCCGCTGGCCTTCTGAACGCCTGCGAGATCACCGGCAAGAAGCTCGAGGATCTGCGCGTGGTCGTCTCCGGCGCGGGCGCTGCCGCCATCGCCTGCTCCAAGCTGTACGAGGCCATGGGCATCCAGCGCTCCAACATCGCCATGTTCGACACTCGCGGCCACATCAACAAGAGCCGCACCAACCTGCACTCCACCAAGGCCTACTTCGGCGACGTGCAGAAGATCGAGTACGCGAGCCTGGGCGAAGCCATGAAGGGCGCGGACGTGTTCCTGGGCCTGTCGGTCAAGGGCGCGGTCAACCAGGACATGGTCAAGGGAATGGCCAAGGACCCGGTCATCTTCGCCATGGCCAACCCCGACCCCGAGATCTCCTACGCCGACGCCAAGGCCGCCCGTCCCGACGCCATCATGGGCACCGGACGTTCGGACTTCCCCAACCAGGTCAACAACGTCTCCGGCTTCCCCTTCATCTTCCGTGGCGCGCTCGACGCGGGCTCCAAGAAGATCAACGAGGAGATGAAGATGGCCGCCGCCAAGGCCATCGCCGCCCTGGCCAAGGAGCCCGTGCCTTCCGAGATCTGCGACATGTACGGCGTGAAGGAATTGAAGCTCGGCATCGATTACATCATGCCCAAGGCCCTCGACTTCCGCATGCTGGAATGGGAAGCCCCCGCCGTGGCCAAGGCCGCCATGGAAACCGGCGTGGCCACCAAGAAGCTGGACCTCGAGCAGTATGCGAAGGACCTGCGCAAGCGCATGGACGACGCCCACAGCCGTATGAACCAGTTCCTGGGCACCTACGACCTGAGCATGATCTAGCCTCGCCTCACAAGCTGAACAGACAAGGGCGCGCCGCGAGGCGCGCCCTTTTTTCATTGCGCGCCAATTCACGCACAGGTTGCCTGCGCCCGGCGCGTCGGGGAAGGCGTCCGTGTCGGGTGCATGGTCCAGAGTCCCGACCAGGCGCGCAGCCTCTGCGGCTTTTCGCGTAAGCGCCTGCTCATGTACGGATCGGGGAATCCCGGCCACGGTGCGGCCCGCGTGAAGAGCATTCACCTTTGCCCTGTGATGATGTAAGCTCGTCCCATGCGAATTCTCACATACTCGGCACTGTTTGTGGCGCTGCTGCTCGTCCCGTTTCGTCCGGCCCCGCTTGCCGCCGCGACGGTCGACCAGATCCTCTCCTCCATGACACTGGAAGAAAAAATCGGGCAGATGATGCTGGTGGCCTTCAAAGGCCCCGGCGTGTCGCCCGAGCTTGCCGAGATGATCGCAAAGCGCCACATCGGCGGGGTGATCCTCTATTCCTCCTGGGGCAACGTGGAGAACATCCGCCAGGTTGCGGCCCTGAACGCCGCCATCCAGGCCGCTGCCGCCGCCACGCCGCGCGCGGTCGGACTTTTCGTAGGCATCGACCAGGAGGGCGGCCCGGTGATCCGCCTGCGAGAGGGCGTCACCGTCTTTCCAAGCCAGATGGCCGTGGCCGCCACCGGCAACAGGGAGCACGCGCGGGCCATGGCGCGGGTGATGGCCAGCGAACTCACGGTGCTCGGCGTGAACCTCAACTTCTCGCCCGTGGCCGACGTCAATTCCAACCCGGACAACCCCATCATCGGTATCCGCTCCTTCGGTTCGGACCCCAACGTGGTCTCGCGGCTGAGCGCCGCCATGGTGGAAGAATACGTGCGCGCCCGCATGCTCTGCACCCCCAAGCACTTTCCCGGGCACGGCGACACGGACGTGGACTCCCACCTGGGCCTGCCCCTCTCCAACCACGACAAAAAGACCCTGGACCGCATCGACTTCGCCCCGTTCCGGGCCACTTTCGCGGCCAAGGCCCCGGCGGTGATGACCGCCCACGTGGAGGTTCCGGCCCTGGAACCTGCCCGCGACCTGCCCGCCACGCTTTCTTCCAAAATTCTGGAAGGCGCTTTGCGCAAGGAGCTGCGCTTCGACGGGCTCATCGTCACAGATTCGCTGGGCATGGGCGCGCTCTCCAAGGGCGTGGGAACCGTGCGGGCAGCCGTCATGGCGGCCAAGGCCGGAGCGGACGTGCTGCTGTTCGGCGCGGACATCGGCCACGAGCCAGCCGACCAGATCGCAGCCTTCGACAACCTCGTGGCCGCCGCGAAATCAGGCGAGATCCCCATGGAACGCATTGACCGCGCCGTGCGCCGCATCCTCACGGTCAAGGGCGAATACGGTCTGCTGGACGCGCGCGCCATCCCCAACCGCGCCCTGGAGATTCCCTTCCGGGTGGGCATCGCCGAAAACCGTCAGGCCGCGCTTTCCGCCGCGCAGGACAGCATCACCCTGCGCCACGACCGTCTGAGGCTGCTGCCTTTGAAGCCAAGCGACCGTGTGCTGATCATCTGGCCGGAGCGCAACTCCAACGACGCCGTAGGCTCCCTGCCGCTGGCCCCTGGCACGGCGCTTCTGCGCACCGCGCGCGAACCCTCGTCGCAGGACCTGCGCAACGCCGTGGAAGCCAGCGCCCAGGTGGACAAGGTGGTGGTGTTCACCTACGACGCCACCCGCAACCCCGCCCAGCAGAACCTGGCGCGCACGCTCCTGGCCATAAAACCGGGCGGTTTCGTGCATGTGGCCCTTGGCGCGCCCTACGACCTCTCGCTGTTTGCCGACGCGCCCACCTCCGTGGCCACCTACGGAGACGTCCCGGCCTCGATAGAGGCGCTGGCCAAGGCGCTGGCCGGGCGCGCGCCCTTCACCGGAAGGCTCCCGGTCCGCCTGCAATGATCGTCAGCGCCTCCCGGCGCGCCGACATTCCGGCACATTATGCCCAGTGGTTCGTGAACCGGGCGGCCGCCGGATGGTGCGCCGTGCCGAACCCGTTCAACGCCAGGCAGGTAAGCCGGATAAGCCTCGCGCCCCAGGACGTGGACGCCGTGGTGTTCTGGACGCGCGACCCCAGGCCCATGATCGCGCACCTGCCCTGGCTGGACGGCCTGAGGCTCAGGTCCGTGTTCCAGTTCACCCTGGTGGAATACCCCCCTGCCCTGCATCCGGGCATGCCCGCGCTCGGCGAACGGCTGGACGCATTCCGACGTCTGGCCGAGGCCATAGGACCGGAGCGCGTGCTGTGGCGCTATGACCCCATCGTGCTATCTTCCCGGTTCGGCCCGGACTACCATCGGAAAAATGTCGAGATGCTCTCAAAAGCGCTGGATGGATACACCAGACGGATGACTGTGAGCCTCGTGGAGCCGTATCGGAAGATCAGGAAGCGCCTGGATCAAGCTGGAGTGGACCCGCTGGCCCCCGCTGAATCACATCTCGCGGGGATGTTCACGGACATGGCCGCCATGGCGCGCAGCCGGGGCATGGAGCCGCAAAGCTGCGCAGACGAAGCCGGTCTGCATCACTTCGGTTTCTCGCCTGGAGCCTGCGTGGATGGTGAGTTGCTGCGCCGCCTGTTCGGCGTCACGTCAGAAAAGAACAAAGACCCGCACCAGCGCTCCGCCTGCCTCTGCGCCCCCAGCAAGGACATCGGCATGTACGACGCCTGCCCGGCAGGGTGCGCCTACTGCTACGCCACGCAGAATTTCGAGCGTGCACGGCGCAACTTCGCGGCGCACGATCCCCTCTCTGACTCGCTTCTTGGGGAGGCGCCCTGCCCCAACGTGTCGGGAGAGCGCAAGAACAAACAATAATACACAGTAACTATAGGGGATTCCAAAGGGACTTGTCCCTTTGGCCGCCGGAGGCCTTCTTGCTCAACATACCCCCAACAACAGCTCTCAGCCCCCGCTGCTCCGCCTGACGAAACGAAAGCGCATCACGCCGTCCACGTCCTCGCGCTCCATGCGCCACTGGCCGAACGTGGCGGCCAGTTCCTCGAAAAGAGCCGCCTGGCCCGGATCGGCCCAAATATCGACAACACCCGCCTGCACGAACCGGAGGTGCCACCCGACCTCCGCGCCCACGCCTCAACACTTGCCGCGAACATCCAATGCGATCTTCTCAACGCTCACGCAGGGCCTCCTTTCTGGCAGCCGGATCGTTCCACCAGGCAGGGGCGCGCCAGCCTTCGCGCTCATGCTCCATGGCCGTGGCCTCCCGCACCAGGCGGGTGAATTGCCTGCGCGGCACCTCGCGCGCTCCGAATCGCATCACGTGCGGTGTGGCCTGCTGGCAATCCATGAACGGGTATTTCAGGTCCCTGAGCAGCCAGACCAGATGTGCGAAGGCGACTTTGGATGCGTTGCCCTCCTCATGGAACATGGACTCGCCGAAGAAGGCCCGCCCCACTGCTACGCCGTAGATCGCGCCCACCAACTCCCCGTCCAGGCGGCACTCCACGCTGTGGGCGTATCCGGCCAGATGCAGGCGCACGTAGGCGCGGATCATATCGTCGGTTATCCAGGTGCCGCCTTGTCCGGGCCGATACATCACGGCGCAGGCGCTGATGACCGCCTGGAAATCGGTATCAACACTCACTTGGAAAGGATGGTTGCGAAGGTAACGGCGAAAACGCGAATCGAGCGTCAGGTCTTTGGGGCGCAGGATGGGCCTGGGGTCCGGAGCCCACCACAGGATGGGGTGCTCGTCGTTGTACCAGGGAAAGATGCCCCGGCGGTAAGCTTCAACGAGCCGAGGCACGGACAGGTCTCCCCCCACGGCCAGGAGACCGCCTGGGTCGGCGGTCTCCGGGTCCGGGAATCCGATGGTGGAGCCCAGCAAGGTTATCACGACCGTACCAAGCCGGTTGGCGTCGGTGTCGCGTTCTTGACAAACAGCAACATATTTTTCAAAAGCAAAACAAATGGTTCTCTTCGTTTAGGTTCATACATTGTATGAACACATTTCGAGAACGTCACATCAGACCTTTTCCTTCTCTCCGGCCTTGGATGTGTAGGAGAAAGCGAGCACGGTCTCCACCTTGTCCTGCTTCCCCTTTTTCGGGCCGTCCTTGGCGACGTCCACCTTCACGTGGCCGCCCTTCTGGAGCTTGCCGAAGAGCAGTTCGTCGGCCAGGGGATCCTTGAGCTTTTCCTGAATGAGCCGCGCCAGCGGACGCGCGCCGAAGGCCGGGTCGAAGCCCTTTTCGGCCAGCCACGTCACGGCGTTGTCGGACACATCCACAGTGACCTTGCGGTCCTTCAATTGGACGTTGAGTTCGGTAATGTACTTGCCCACGATCATCTCCATGACCGTGGAACTGAGCGGCTTGAAGTTGATCACCGCATCCAGGCGGTTGCGGAACTCCGGCGTGAACAGGCGTTCGATGGCTTTCTGACCATGGAAGGCCGTATTGTCGTTCGAGTTCTGGCCGAAGCCGATGGACTTGGCCGACATCTCGCGCGCTCCGGCGTTGGAGGTCATGAGCAGGATGACGTGGCTGAAGTCGGCCTTGCGCCCGTTGTTGTCGGTGAGCGTGGCGTAGTCCATCACCTGCAAGAGGATGTTGAACATGTCCGGGTGGGCCTTCTCGATCTCGTCCAGCAGGAGCACCGTGTAGGGGTGCTTGCGGATGCCGTCGGTGAGGAGCCCCCCCTGGTCGAAACCTACGTACCCCGGAGGCGCGCCGATCAGTCGGGCCACGGCGTGCTTCTCCATGTATTCGCTCATGTCGAAGCGCATGAAGTTGATGCCCAGCACGTTGGCCAGCTGCTTGGAAAGCTCGGTCTTGCCGACGCCCGTGGGACCGGCCAACAGGAAGTTGCCGGTGGGTTTGCCCGCTGGCGACAATCCGGCTCGGGAGCGCTTGATGGCCTTGCACAGCACGTCAATGGCCTCGTCCTGTCCGAAGATCAGCCGCTTCAGGTCGTCCTCGACGTTGGAGAGACGGTTGCGGTCCGTGGAGGACACGCGGTGCGCCGGAATCTTGGCCATGCGCGACACGACCTTTTCCACGTCGTGCACGCCGATGACGTTCTTTCCCGGCTTGGCCGCAAGCTTGAAGATGGCCCCGGCCTCGTCGATCACGTCGATGGCCTTGTCGGGCAGGTAGCGGTCGCTCAGATGGCGCGCGGAGAGCTCCACGGCGCTCTTGAGGGCGGCGGCGGTGTACTGCACCCCGTGGTGCTCTTCATAGTGAGGCTTCAAGCCCTTGAGGATTTCCACGGCCTCCTCCTGGGAGGGTTCGTGCACCTCAATTTTCTGGAAGCGTCGCGACAGGGCGCGGTCCTTCTCGAAGTGATTCTTGAATTCCTCGTAGGTGGTGGACCCGATGCAGCGCAGATCTCCCGAGGCCAGCACGGGCTTGAGGATGTTGGAGGCGTCCAGGGTGCCGCCGCTGGTGGCTCCCGCGCCCACGATGGTGTGAATCTCGTCCACGAAGAGGATGGCTCCGGGCCGGGTCTTGAATTCGTTCAGCACGGACTTCATCCGGGCCTCGAAATCGCCCCGGTACTTGGTTCCGGCCAGCAGCGCGCCCATGTCCAGGGCGAAGATCTCGGCGTTACGGAAGCTCTCGGCGATCTCGCCGGTGGCGATGCGCAGCGCAAGGCCCTCGGCCAGGGCGGTCTTGCCGACGCCGGGGTCGCCCACGAAGAGGGGGTTATTTTTGCGGCGGCGCGCCAGCACCTGCACGGTGCGGGTCAGCTCCTCGTCGCGACCGATGAGCGGATCGATCTTGCCCGCACGGGCCTTGGCCACCAGGTCCACCGTGAACTGCTCCAGGGCGGATTCCTTGGCCTTGCCGGGTTCCCCGGCCTGCCCCGCGCCCGCGTCGGCGTCGTTGTCCTCTGCCCCCGAGCCGTGGGCGATGCATTCCAGGACATCCAGGCGGGTGACTCCGTGGGATTTCAGGAAATAGACCGCGTAGGAGTCGTCCTCCTCGAAGATGGCGGCCAGCACGTCGCCGACTTCCACCTTGCCCTTTCCGGCGGACTGCATCTGCATGATGGCCCGCTGTAACACGCGCTGCACACCCAGGGTCTGGACCACGTCGGAGGTCTGGTCCGTGGGCAGCACTTCCATATGTTCGGCGAAAAAGCGCTCAAGCTGGTGGCGCAGACGCACCACGTTGGCTCCGCAGTTGATCAGGATGGACTTTCCGCTTTCCTCCAGCACGATGGCGTGGAGCAGGTGCTCCAGCGTCAGGTACTCGTGGTTGCGGCGTTTGACTTCCTTCACCGCGTTGGTGAGGACACGTTCAAGTCTTTTTCCGAGCATCTATTCCTCTTCCATGGTGCACTTGAGCGGATATCCGCCCTGGCGGGCCAATTGGCGCACCGCAACCACCTTGGTTTCGGCCACTTCGGCCGTGAACACCCCGCACAGGCCCTGACCGTTCTTGTGGACGGCCAGCATGATCTGGGTGGCCTCGGACTCCGTCTTGTGGAAGACGGTCATGAGCACCTGGATGACGAACTCCATGGTGGTGTAGTCGTCATTATGCAGGAGCACTTTGTATTTTTTCGGTTCCCGGAGCTCTTCCTTGAGTCCGGTGCCGGATTCGAATTCATCCTGGTGAAAATGGTCTGTCATATGTCTCGGCTCCATCGCAGCAAGGCCTTACGGCCCATGAGATAAGTCGTTATCGAAGGTTGTCGAGCCGGGATAGGAAACATGCGAACCCCAACTCGGCAGGATTATCATTTACTGAAAAAAACATGTGCAGGCAAGACGCCCAAAAACGGCCCTGGACTTCCCAGGAGGCCAGGATATAATCGCTTCATGAGCATCAAACGCATAGTCTTGGCCGTGACCGGCGCATCCGGCATGCCCTACGCCGTGACGCTGGCCCGCGAAATATCCGAAAATCCCGAACTGGAACTGCACCTCATCCTGTCCGAAGCGGCCAAGCAGGTCCTGGCGTTGGAGTCCGACGTCCAGGCGGACGAACTCGCGGCCATGGCCACGGCGGCCTACTCCCAGCACGACCTGGCGGCAGGCCCGGCCAGCGGCTCCTGGCGGCACGCCGGGATGATCGTATGCCCCTGCTCCATGGCTTCGCTTGCGGCCATCGCGGGCGGGCTCGGCTCGAACCTGATCCACCGGGCGGCGGACGTCACCCTCAAGGAAGGGCGCAAGCTGGTGCTGGTGCCGCGCGAGGCCCCTTTCAACGAGATTCACCTGCGAAACCTCCTGGCCGCCAAACAGGCCGGAGCCGCAATCATGCCCGCCTGTCCGGGATTCTACTCGCGCCCCCAGACCATCGAGGACCTGACGGATTTCGTTGCCGCGCGCGTCCTGGACCTTCTGGACATCCCGCACGGCCTTGGCAAACGCTGGAAAGACGGCTAGCGCCGTCCGACTGGAAACACGGAGCCGTGTCCCGGCATCTCCGTGATTTTCCTGTCTCATACACAGGAGATGCGGCAAGAGAACCGCGTTGCACAAGACTTCAAGAATCCCGAGAGGAGAACCTCCATGCGCCACGAACTCACCTGGAACGGCCATTCCAACTTCACACTGCGCACCGACGGCCTGACGATCCTCATAGACCCCTTCTTCGACGGCAACCCCTCCGCCGCCCTGGCCTCCAAGGACCTGACATCGGTTGATTACGTGCTGGTCACCCACGACCACGGCGACCACATCGGGCAGGCCCTGGACATCTGCAAGGCCACCGGGGCCAAGCTTCTGGCCATCGTGGAGACCTGCACCAAGCTGGTGAGCCAGGGGCTGCCGCAAAGCCAGGTGGTGAACGGCATCGGCATCAACATCGGCGGCAGCATCATGCTCGGCAGCGTCAAGGCCACCATGGTCCAGGCCGTGCACTCCAGCGAATCCGGCCTGCCTGTGGGCTACGTGCTGACTTTGGGGGACGGATACACGCTCTACCACGCGGGCGATACGGCCATCTTCGCCACCATGGAGATTTACGGGAAGCTCTTCCCCATCGACATGGCGCTGTTGCCCGTGGGCGGAACCTTCACCATGGACGCGCGCCAGGGGGCGGTGGCCTGCAAGCTTTTGCGCTGCAAGCGCGTGCTGCCCATGCACTGGGGGACCTTCCCGGTGCTGGAGAAGAACACGCGCGCCTTCGGACTGGCGCTTGACGATCTGGGGGTGGAGACCACCCTGGTGCACTGCGAGCCCGGACAGAGCATCACCCTGGAGAGAAACATCTTCAGCGAGGATTGCGGCTGCGACTGAGGCCGGGTTTGCCTTGCCGCCGAAGCAATCCCTGAAGTGCCTGAACGGAAGACAGGAATGTGTTCGGGGCGTCTGAGCATTCAGGACAGAGCCGCATCAGGACAGAGCTTGGATCGCACTTGCCGGTTCAGCGGGAAGCGGCCAGCTGCCGCCACAGGCAAGTATGGGTCGGCACGGCCCTGATGGATCGCTGGGATCGGAACGAACGGGGATTATTGCAGGGTAATAGAGAGGAGTGATGGTCGGACGTTCTGACCGCGTTTGAAACAAAAAAGCTCCATCCCGCCGCTGCAGGGCGGCAACGCGACATTCACGGGCGTGCTTCAGTTGGACAGCCGGAGCGCGCCTATTTTCTCACCTGCCGAGAGGATTCCTTCACGGATTGTCTCTCTCGCCATTCTGCATCTGCTCCTGAACCGGAGCCGGTTTTCCGTATATGTTCTGTGTGAAACGTTACGGCAAAGCCGGTCCCGACAGCAACACAAGCAGGATGAGGACGAGCGGAAGAAGGGCGACGACCGCACGGATTGCAAACATACGGACCTCCTTCAAATGAGCGATCAGGCACAACAGTACCTCATCGCGCCAGGAAGAGGAAGCCCGGAAGCGGATTTATCTATACATCCGCAAAAATTTTCGAGGTTTCTCGTAGCCATCGCAAAGGTCTGACAACATTTCGATGTTCCAGCGGTCCTTGAAGAAATCGCGCACGTAATCCAGCACCAGCACGTCGCCCCCCTGAAGGTAGGCTTCCGGATAGTGGCGGCGCATCTCTTCCACGGTGGAGCCGAGTTCTTTGCGGATCATGTAGGTCTTCTGCACCGAAACCACGAGTTCCTTGCGTGAGAGCTGCTCCAGGAAGGTCAGGGTCGCGGGGATGAAGCCTTGGCGCACGAAAGTCTTGCCGATGAATTCCACCAGCATGGCGATGTCGAAGGTGCGCCCGGCGAGGCAGTTGTCGGGGGTCTCGATGTCGCAGGCAAGAAAGTCCACGCCGTCCATGTCGAAGATGCTCTTGAGCATGCACGCGCCCTCCAGCACCTTCTCGGCCCGGTCCACGGCCAGGACGCTGGCCGCCCCGAGGCGTCTGGCCTCGAAGGCGAAAAAGCCGAAGTTGCACCCCAGGTCCACCACGTTCTTGCCCGAGAAATCCACTTTGCGGAAATCGTCGAGGCCCTGGGGATCCAGCGGTTCGGTCCCATTGATGACCGGGCAGAGATTCTCGTCGTAAATGGTGCGGTAGACGTGTTCGGGATCAAGGCCGGACACAAGCTCGCGCAGCCGCTCGAAGCGGGGCATGGGGACTCCTTGGCGTGGCGTGACGAAGCGCGGATACAGGCTTTTTCCCGAAAAATCAATGCGCCCCATCCGAATGAAGCGCGTGATGAACTGTCCTCGCCTTGGTTGGGCCAAACCCCGGTACGGCCTGCAAGTCCTCTATTGTGGCAGCCCGGATGCCATCCAGCGTCGCGAACCTGTCCCAGAGAAGCTTGGCCGTCTTGGGACCGACTCCAGGGATGGACATGATCTCGCTTTTCATCCCGGTCTTCTTCCTGGCCTGGCGCTGCCTGCCGATGACGAAGCGGTGCACCTCGTCACGCAGCTTCTGCAGGAAGAGCAGCTCCTTGCTGCCTGGCCGAAGCGGCAGAGGGTTCTTGCGGCCTGGCCGGAAGACGCGCTCCTCCATGTCGCTTTTGGTGTGTCCGGCCTTGGCGATGGAGGCGAGCTCCCACAGGTTGGGCAGCCCGGCCTGGGCCAGCGTGCGCTCCACCGTGGCCAGCTGCCCCTTGCCGCCGTCGATGAGCACCAGATCCGGCCAGGGCTCGCCCGAGTCGATGCGTTTTTCGGCCCAGCGGGCCAGGGCGGCGTAGTCGTCGCCCGTGCCCTCAAGCTCCGGGAAAGCGTACTGGCGGTAGTCCTCCTTGGCGAAACGGCCGTCATCGTACACCACCATGCCCACGCGCATGCCCTTGCCGCCCAGGTGCGACACGTCCACGGCCTCGATGCGCGTGATCTCGCGCCCCACCTGGAGCTTTCTGCCCAAGAGCGACGGGATGGACTCCTCCGACCCTTTCTCCTGAGCCTCGGCCACGGCTCGGGCCGCGTTGGCCGAGGCGATCTCCAGAAGCTGCTCCTCTTCGGGAGACTTCGGCCCCCGGATCGCCACCCTGCCCCCGCGCCTCTCGGCCAGAACCTCTTCCGTCATGGACGCGCCGTTCTCACCCAGGGCGGCCATCAGGCGTTTGGAGAGGAGCAGGCGTCCCGGCACGAAGCTCTCCGGCCGGTAATACTGGGCCAGAAAACTCGGCATGGCCTCGGGAAGCTCATCCTCGGAAAAGTCGGGCCAGAAATAGTTTTTGCGGTCAAGAAGCCTGCCCTGGCGCACGAACAGCACGCTCAGTCCCATGCCACCGCCCGCCGCGAAGGCTGACACTGCGTCCAGGTCCGGGTGGTTGGGCAGCACGGCGGCCTGTCCCTCGATTGTCGCGCGCATGGCCGAGAGCAGATCGCGCAGCTCGGCGGCCCGCTCGAACAGGAGTGCGTCGGAAGCGTCGAGCATCTCGCGCTCTACGCGCCTCAGCACGTCGGCTGAGCGTCCGGACAGGAACGCCTCCACACGCTTGACCAGCACGGCATATTCGTCCCGGCTCACGTTCCCCACGCAGGGGGCCAGGCACTGGCCGATGAAATGATACAGGCAGGGGCGCACGCGGTTTCGGAAGGAGGCGTCGCGGCACTTGCGCAGGGGAAAGAGCTTGTTCAGCTCCTTCCAGGTCTTGCGGGCGGCCTGGGACGAGGTGAACGGGCCGAAATAGGTGGAGCCGTCGCGCACCACCTTGCGGGTGAAGGCGATTTTCGGGAAATCGTGGGTCTTGTCCAGTTTGAAGAGGATGTGGCTTTTGTCGTCGCGCAGCACGATGTTGTAGTGCGGGCGGTGCTTTTTGATGAGGCTCGCTTCCAGAAGCAGGGCCTCTTTCTCCGTGGCCGTCACCAGGATGTCCACGCCCGCGATGCGCGCCACCAGCGCGCGCGTCTTGGGGTGGGCCAACTCGCCGCGAAAATACGACGACAGGCGCGAGCGCAGGTTCACGGCCTTTCCAACGTACAGAACCTTTCCCTGCGTGTTCTTCATCAGGTACACGCCGGGGTCGGCGGGGAAATCCTTGGGCACGAATTCAAACATGGCTCCTCCATGCCCTGAAGAAGCCGTGCATTCAAGCCCCGCAGAAGCGGCTCTCCGGCTTGCCCTCGCGCCCGCAAAAGTGTAGGAAGGTCAATCCAAGCGGGTGGAAAGTAAGGATGAAAAAACGCATCGCCATTATTGGCGCGGGTACGTGCGGCCCGGAGACCGAAGCCGTGGCTGAACGGCTCGGTACACTCATTGCCCGAAGCGGATTCGATCTGGTCTGCGGAGGGCGTTTTGGCGTGCAGCGGGCCGCATGCAAGGGAGCCAAGGCCGAAGGCGGTTTGACCATCGGCATCCTCCCCGGCCTGGACTTCGCCCAGGCCAACGAATTCGTTGACGTTCCCGTCCTCACGGGGCTTGGGCACATGCGAAATTTCCTGGTGGTCAAGAACGCCGACGTGGCCGTGGCCATCGAGGGCGGCGCGGGCACCCTTTCCGAGATAGGCCTCGCGCTCAAGTCCGGCATCCCCGTGGTGGCCGTTGGCCGCTGGTCCGGCATCGAGGGCGTCCACGCCGCTTCGGACGCTGATCAGGCTTTCGCCCTGGCCTCTTCCCTGGTGACGCGCTGATGGACGTGCTCTGGGCTCCCTGGCGGATGAACTACATCCTCGGCCCCAAGCCGGACGCCTGCGTGTTCTGCATCCCGGAACACACCGGCGAGGACCGCGAGCGCCTGGTCCTGGCGCGCGCCCGGCACTGCTACGTGATCATGAACAAGTTCCCCTACAACAGCGGGCACCTCATGATCTGCCCGTACCGCCACACCAGTTGCCTGACGGACCTCTCCCCGGAGGAATCCACTGAGATGATGGCTGCCATGCAGGCGGCAACCGCCGTCATGAAGGACGCGTTCAGGCCCCACGGCGTGAACATCGGCCTGAACCTGGGCGAGGCCGCCGGATCGGGCATCGCGGCGCACCTGCACTTCCAGCTGGTGCCGCGCTGGAACGGCGACAATTCGTTCATGGCCGTCTTCGGCCAGACACACGTGATCCCCGAGCTTCTGCTCGACACATACGACAGGATCAAACCGCGCTTCGACGGCGCGGCCCCGTTTTGCAACATCTGATGAGGGAGGCGGTTATGCGTTTCATCAAGTTCGTCCTGCTGGTGCTGTTCTTCCTGGTTTTCATGATCTTCTTCGTCCAGAACCAGGCCCAGCTGTCTGCGGCTCTGGAGCTGAAGTTCAACCTGTTCACCCTGAACTGGCAGGCACAGCCGCTGCCGTTCTACCTGGTGGTGCTGGTCTTCTTCGTGCTTGGCGCGTTGTTCAGCACGATCTTCTTCGTGATCGACCGCATCCGCGTCGGATCCATCTGCCGCGAAGCCCAGTCGAAGGCCCAGAGCCTCCAGTCCGAAGTTGACGCCCTGAAGGCCAAGTCGAGCGTTGCCTCCCCCGCGCCGGCTCCGGTCTTTGCGCCCAAGACTGAGCCCGAGGCCAAGGAAGAGCCCAAGGCCTAGTTTCTCCGACGCTGCGGGCAGGCTCGCCCTGCCAGCAGGCCAGCTTGCGGACGCCTCTCCCGGGGCGTTCGCGGCTGCGGCTGGACCTGCGCATCACCGGATGCTGTCAGGCGTCTGTGAGCCCTTGTCATTTCCCGGCCGGACGCCACGGCGCGTCCGGCCGTTTTTCTCTATTGACGCCACGAAAATGTCTGTGCAAGGTATCGCAATGCCAGCCAGGACAGATATTAACAAAATCGTAAAAAGAAGTCCCTTCACGCCATGAGCACAGTCAGGCTCACCCCCATGCTGGAGCAGTACCTGTCGATCAAGGGAGAATACCCTGATTGCCTGCTCATGTACCGTATGGGCGACTTCTACGAGATGTTCTTCGAGGATGCCGAAGTCTGCGCGCGTGAACTCCAGATCGCGCTGACGTCGCGCGACAAGAACTCCGACAACCCCGTTCCCATGTGCGGCGTGCCGCACCACGCCCTGCCCGCCTACGTCAGCCAGCTCTTGGACAAGGGCTACAAGGTCGCCATCTGCGATCAGGTTGAGGACCCCAAACTCGCCAAGGGGCTGGTGAAGCGCGAGGTCACGCGGGTGCTCACCCCCGGCACCGTGGTCGAGGACATCAACCTTCAGGCCAAGGAAAACAACTACCTCGCCGCCATGTTCTGGGAACCGGAGGAACGCGCGGGCGGTCTGGCCTGGATCGAATTCTCCACCGGCGAGTGGCAGGGCCTCTATTCGCGCGAGGAGGCCCAGCTGTGGCAGTGGGTGGAGAAGCTCCACCCCAAGGAACTCCTGCTGCCGGACATGAAGGCCCCGCCGCGTCACGTGCCGGAACTGGGCATCCAGATCACCAACTTTCCCCACAAGCCGCACTTCGATCTGCCCTCCTCCACCGAGCGCATCCTGAAGGCCCAGAACGTGGCCAGCCTGGACACCTTGGACGTTTCCGACAAGCCCCAGCTGGTGCGGGCCATGGGGGCCATCCTCTCCTATCTGGCCCAGACCCAGAAGCAGGAGCTCGGCCATCTGTCCTCTTTCAGGCCGGTGAACCTGAGCCGCCATCTGCTGATAGACGAGGTCACGGAACGCAACCTGGAGATCTTCCGCCGCCTAGACGGGCGCAAAGGCCCAGGCACGCTCTGGCACGTGCTGGACCGCACCGCCACCCCCATGGGCGGACGCCTGTTGGAGACCCGACTGCGCCAGCCCTGGGTGGACATGGAACCCATCCTGTCCAACCAGGAGGCCGTGCGCTTCTTCTTCAAGGAAGACCAACTGCGCGAAAGCGTGCGCCGTGCCCTGGACGACGTGTACGACCTGGAGCGCCTGTCCACGCGCATTTTCCTGGGCCGGGCCACGCCCAAGGATTTTCTGGCGCTTCGCCACAGCCTCTCGGCCATGCCCAAAATCTTCGACCTGCTGACCAGCGATGGCCTGGACGGCGGCGGGTTCAGCGTGGAAAAGCCCAAGGCCCTGGCCGGCCCCCTGGAAAAATGGGACAGCCTGGAGGATATCCACGCCTTGCTGGAATCCGCCCTGGCCGACACGCCGCCTGCGGTCATCACCGAGGGGGGCCTGTTCCGGGCCGGGTATGACCCGCGCCTGGACGAGCTGATGGAACTGACCGAGCACGGAGAAGGCAAGCTCAAGGAGCTCCTGGAGCATGAGCAGCAGGCCAACGCCCTGCCCAAGCTGAAACTCGGCTACAACCGGGTGTTCGGGTACTATTTCGAGCTGACGCGCGCCTCGGGGCAGGCTCCCGAGCACTTCGAGCGCCGCCAGACACTGGCCAACGCCGAGCGCTACATCACCCCGGCCCTGAAGGACCTGGAGGACCGGCTCCTCTCCGCCAGCGAACGCCGCAAGAACCTGGAATACAAGCTCTTCGGCGAACTGCGCGAGACCGTGGCCAAGGCCCAGCAGCGTTTCAAAAGCCAGTCCGCCACCCTGGCCTCCCTGGACTACTGGCAGGCCCTGGCCGACGCGGCCCGCCGCTGGGAATGGACCCGCCCGAGCTTGCACCAGGGCCTGGACATCACCATCCAGGCAGGCCGACATCCCGCCGTGGAGGCCGTGCAAGGCCCGGCCAACTACATCCCCAGCGACCTGCACCTCCAGGGCGACACCCGCCTGCTGCTCATCACCGGCCCCAACATGGCGGGCAAGTCCACGGTGCTCCGGCAGGTGGCCATCGTGGCGCTTCTGGCCCAGATCGGCTCCTACGTTCCGGCAGCCAAGGCCGAAATCGGCCTGACGGACCGGATTTTCTCGCGCGTGGGGGCCTCGGACAATCTCTCGCAGGGCCAGTCCACTTTCATGGTGGAGATGATGGAGACCGCGCGCATCCTGCGTCAGGCCACGCGCAAGAGCCTTGTCATTCTGGACGAGATCGGGCGCGGCACCTCAACCTTCGACGGCCTGGCCCTGGCCTGGGCCGTTGTGGAAGACCTGTGCGGACGCGGGCGCAAAGCCGATTCCAAGGACCAGGGCGGCATCCGCACCCTTTTCGCCACCCACTACCACGAGCTGACCCAACTGGAAGGCAAGCTGCCGGGCTTGCGAAACGTCAATATTGCGGTCAAAGAGTGGCGAGGCGACATCATTTTTCTGCGCCGCCTGGTGCCTGGGCCGTCCGACCGCAGTTACGGCATCGAGGTGGCCCGCCTGGCCGGAGTGCCGGGCCGCGTAGTGCAGCGGGCCAAGGACGTGCTGGCCGGGCTTGAGAAGAAAGCGCGCGACGCCAAAAATTTTGCTCCGGCTCCGCCGCCCTCGTGCCAGACGCTCTTACCGGGACTGCCCGGATCGCAAAAGCCCGGGCAGGAGGCCGCAGCGCCCGAGCATCCGCTGATTTCGGAGATCAAAAACCTCAAACTGGACGCAATCACCCCGCTTGAAGCCCTGAACATCCTGGGCGACTGGAAGGCCAAGTGGAGTGGGGACACGAATACGCAAGGAGACTAGCTCATGCATTTCTTCGAGTACAAGGACGGTCAACTCCACGCCGAGGGCGTCAGCGCCCAGGAACTGGCCAAGCAGTACGGCACGCCCCTCTACGTCTATTCTGCGGCCACCCTGCGCCGCCATTTCCAGGCGTTCGACTCCGCCTTCGACGGCCTGCCCCACCTCACCTGCTACTCGGTGAAGGCCAACTCCAACCTGAGCCTTTTGAAGCTTCTCAAGGAGTGCGGCGCAGGCATGGACATCGTCTCCGGTGGCGAGCTGCACCGCGCCCTGGCCGCCGGAGTTCCGGCATCCAAGATCGTGTACTCGGGCGTGGGCAAGCGCGCGGACGAGATGCGCCAGGCCCTGGCCGCCGACATCCTCATGTTCAACGTGGAGTCCATGGGCGAGCTGGAACGCCTCTCCGCCGTGGCCTCGGACATGGGCAAGACCGCACGCATAAGCCTTCGCATCAACCCCGACGTGGACCCCAAGACCCACCCCTACATCTCCACGGGCCTGAAAAAGAACAAGTTCGGCCTGGACATCGAGCAGTCCATGGCCGCCTATTCGCGCGCCATGGCCCTGCCCAACATCGAGCCCATCGGCATCGACTGCCACATCGGTTCGCAGCTGACCACCCTGGAACCCTTCATGGAAGCCCTGGACCGCATCATCCGCTTCTATGACCGCCTGAAGGGCATGGGCCTTCGCATCGAGTTCCTGGATCTGGGCGGAGGCCTGGGCATCACCTACAACGAGGAAGAGCCGCCCCACCCGGCAGAGTTCGGCAAGGCCCTGACCAACGTACTGAAGGACCACCCCATGACGCTCATCCTGGAGCCGGGCCGGGTCATCGCGGGCAACTCCGGCATCCTGCTCACCGAGGTTGTCTACACCAAGAAGACCCCCTCCAAGGACTTCATCATCGTGGACGCCGCCATGAACGATCTGGTGCGCCCCTCGCTCTACGGATCGTTCCACGCCATCCGCGAGGTTACCCCCAAGGGACGCCCCGAGCTGAACGTGGACGTGGTCGGCCCCATTTGCGAGTCCGGCGACTTCCTGGCGCGCGACCGGGACATCCCCGCCGTCGAGCCCGGCGAGCTGCTGGCCGTATTCTCCGCCGGAGCCTACGGGTTCACCATGTCCTCCAACTACAACTCCCGCCCCCGCGCGGCCGAGGTGCTGGTGGACGGCAAAGAAGTCACCCTGGCCAGGCGCCGCGAGACCTACGAAGACCTGATCGCCCTGGAAAAAGACGGCAAGTAACGCTGCAGCGGCGCTACGCTTCTGGAAACTACGAGAGCCGGGGAGGACGACGTCCTCCCCGGCTCTCTTGTATTGTCATGTGGTCGTGAGCGTTCAGCCCTTGTCAGGCCCCCTGCGCAGAATGAACAGCGGCACGCACCCCAGCACCATGAGTCCTGCCAGATAGGCGAACCCCTCGGAAAAGTTCCCGGTGTTGGCCTTCACCCAGCCCATGAGGTACGGCCCGGCAAACCCGCCCACGTTGCCCAGCGAGTTGATGAGCGCGATGCCAGCCGCAGCCGCCGTGCCGGTCAGATAGCCGGTGGCAAGCCCCCAGAACGGCCCCAGTATCCCCCAGATGCCCATGGCCGCGAGGCTGGCTCCAGTCAGGATGCCCGCAAGCCCGTTGGACAGGCAAAGCACCAGCATCCCGGCCATGCACAGCCCCATGGAGCCGAGCATGTGCCAGCGGCGCTCGCAAAACCGGTCCGAGCTGGCCCCGATGACCACCATCCCGGCGGCGGCGAAAAAATAGGCGATCATCACGTACAGGCCCACCGAGAGCGTCCCGCCGCCGGTGACGCCGGAGACTATTTGCGGCAGCCACATCACCAGTCCGTACATGGCCAGCACGGACGCGAAATACACGAAGCCCAGAAGCCACACAGTGGGGCTGGCCAGCCCCTGTCGCAGTCCTGAGAGGTGGCGCGCCGCGACGTCCTGGCGTTCGCTCGCCAGAACTTCCTCCAGGGCGGATTTTTCATCGCCGGTTAGCCACCGGGCATGTTCCGGGCCGTCGGGTAGCCGGAAGAAGACGAATACTCCAAGAAGCACCGCCGGAAGCCCTTCCAGCAGGAACAGCCACTGCCAGCCCGCGTGGCCGAGCATCCCGTGCATCTGCATGATCCAGCCGGACACGGGGCTGCCCACCAGCCCGGCGATGGGAGTGGCGGTCATGAACAGGGCCACGGCCCTGGCCCGATAGGAGAGTGGAAACCAGTATGTAAGGTATAGGATGATTCCTGGAAAGAATCCGGCCTCGGCAGCGCCGAGCAGGAACCGCAGCACGACGAAACTCTTGTGGCCCTGCGAGAAGGCCAGGGCCATGGTCACCAGCCCCCAGCTGACCATGATGCGCGCGATCCAGCGCCTGGGGCCGACGCGCGAGAGGATCAGGTTGCTGGGCACCTCGAAGAGCACGTAGCCCAGGAAGAATATGCCCGCTCCAAAACCGTAGGCGGTCTGGTCAAGCCCCAGGTCCTGGTTCATGGTGAGCGCGGCGAAGCTCACGTTGATGCGGTCCAGGTAGGCGATGATGTACAGAATGAATAAAAACGGCAAAAGCCGCCAGGACGTCTTGGATACGGCGCGATGGACCACTGGGTCGGGGGGCGCGAGGGCGGTCTGGTTCATTGTTCCTCTGGTTGCTCTGCTTCGCACGGCGAATATTCTTCAAATTCGAAAACGTTGTTTCCGCTAACATACCACCCCGGCACTCGACAAACACCCCCTTCTTCATCTATCAAACCCGCCAACGACGCCACTCGGAGTCCAAATGCCCTGCCCACAGATCACATACCAGCGTCCCGAAGATTTCGCCCCCCTTCACCTCAAACTCAAGGGCCGGGAGAATCCCGACCAGGCCGTGGAAACGCGCGTGCGCGAAATCCTGGCCTATGTGCACGCCCAGGGCGACGAAGCCCTGGTGGACTTCACCCGCCGTTTCGACTGCCCCGGCTTTACTGCCTCCATGCTGCGCGTGACGCCCGAGGAGATCGCCGCCGCGCGCGGGCAGGTCATCGCCTCGGACATGGACATCTTGCGTGAAGCCGCCGACAATATTCGCTCTTTTCACGAATCCCAGAAGCAGAAGTCCTGGTGGACCACCCGCGAGGACGGCACGATCCTGGGCCAGATGGTTCGCCCGGTGGACTCCGTTGGCCTGTATGTGCCCGGAGGCCAGGGCGGTGAAACGCCGCTCATATCCTCGCTGCTCATGAACGCCATCCCCGCCCAGGTGGCCGGGGTGGAACGCATCGCGGCGGTGTCCCCGCCCCGCAAGGACGGTTCGCTGAACCCCTACATCCTGGCGGCGGCCTCGCTTCTGGGCATCACGGAAATCTACCGCACCGGCAGCGCCTGGGCCATCGCCGCCCTGGCCTACGGAACCGGGACCATCGCCCCGGTGGACGTGCTGGCCGGTCCCGGCAACATATTCGTCACCACGGCCAAGCGGCTGCTGGTGGGCCAGGTGGGCATCGACATGATCGCCGGCCCCAGCGAGATCGTCATCCTGGCGGACCAGACCGCCCCGCCCGCGTGGCTGGCGGCGGACCTGTTGTCCCAGGCCGAGCACGACCCGCAGGCCGCGTCCATCCTGGTGACGGACAGCCCGGAGGTTGCCCAGGCCACGCTCAAGGAGCTGGCCGAACAGCTGGAGCGCCTGCCTCGCAGCGAGATCGCCCGCAAGGCCCTGGCCGACTGGGGCGCCGTGGTGGTCGTGCCTGGGCTCAAGGAAGGCATCGAGCTCGTTAACCTGCTGGCCCCGGAGCACCTGGAGCTGGCCATAGCCGACGGCTGGAGCGTGCTCGGCGAGATTCGCCACGCGGGCGCTATATTCCTGGGCTGCGGCTGTCCCGAACCCGTGGGCGACTACTTCGCAGGCCCCAACCACGTGCTGCCCACCATGGGCAACGCCCGCTTCTCCTCGGCCTTGTCCGTGGAGACCTTCACCAAGAAGTCGAGCCTCATCGCCGCGCCCCCGGCCTATGCGCGCAGGCACGGGGCCAAGATCGCGAGACTCGCGCGCCTGGAGGGGCTCGAAGCCCACGCCCGGTCCGTGGAGTGCCGCAACGTTTAATTTCCCGGAGGAGTTCCCGACATGCAAGTGGTCAACACCACCAACATCACCGAGTACCCGCTGCTCTCGCGCGGCAAGGTGCGCGATATCTATCAGGTCTCGGACGACACCCTGCTGATCGTCACCACGGACCGACTCTCCGCTTTCGACGTCATCCTGCCGGACCCTGTTCCGTTCAAAGGCGTGATCCTCAACAAGATCACCATCTTCTGGATGGAAAAGTTCAAGCATCTGTTGAAGAACCACCTATTGGCCACTGAGCCCGCCGACTTCCCCGCGCCCCTGAAGGCTCACGCGGACATGCTGGAAGGCCGCGCCGTGCTGGTGCGCAAAGCCAAGCCCCTGCCCATCGAGTGCATCGTGCGCGGCTACATCACCGGCTCCGGCTGGAAAGACTACAAAGCCACCGGCACGGTCTGCGGACACGCCCTGCCCGCCAGCCTGCGCGAGTCCGACAAGCTGGAGAAGCCCCTGTTCACCCCGTCCACCAAGGCGGAGCTTGGCCAGCATGACGAGAACATCACCCTGGACCAGGCCAAGGCCATGATCGGCCAGGAGCTGTTCGACAAAGTGCAGGACACAGCCCTGGCCATCTACTCCCAGGCCCGCGACTACGCGGCCGAGCGCGGCATCCTGGTGGCTGACACCAAATTCGAATTCGGCACCATCGACGGTGAGCTGATCCTCATCGACGAGGTGCTCACGCCCGATTCCTCCCGTTTCTGGCCCGCCTCGGGCTACGCGCCCGGCCAGGGACAGCCCAGCTTCGATAAGCAGTACGTGCGCGACTGGCTGGAATCCATCGGCTTCAACAAGAAGCCTCCCGCGCCCAACATGCCCGCCGAAGTGGCCCTGCGGACCCAGCAGAAGTATCTGGAAGCATACGCAGCCCTGACAGGAGAGACCCTGGCTTTCTAGAGGGTCATGGGATAGGGGATATGGGAGAGGGGGAAAATCTCCTCTCAAGTCCGGCCCTTAACATTGACGCGACGAAGGCTATCGCTTAATTCGTCGGTTTTTCGAGCCGCGTCCGGTCGGCTTGCTCAACACACAAGGTGAGATAGGAACAATCATGGAGACTCTTCGCACGCTTCCTGGCGATGACGTACGCCAGATCATGTGGCGCTTTGCCGACCGCTACGATATCCAGATGGCACTGCAATCCGCCCGTTCCCTGGCCCGCACCCTGGTGGCCCGCCTGGTGGCCGAGGGAGCGCGCAACACTCACGAGTGGACCGACCACAAGGCACAGCTCCTCGAAGCGTTCGACACTTCCGGTTTGACCGCCCTGTTCATGGAACCGCACCAGGGCGGCTTTATCGAAGGCCCGAAAAACCTGGCCCTGGCCCTGGTTGCCTTCGAACTCTCCTGGGTGGACGCAGGGGCGGCCACCTGCTCCCTGGCCACCAACCTGGCCCTGGCTCCCATCCACGAGCGCGGCACCCAGGAACAGCGCGACTACTACATGAGCAACTGCGTCCCGCCCCAGCCCGGCGAGGACCGCAAGATATTCCGTGGGGCCTTCGCCCTCACCGAGCCGCTGCCCTACGTGGGCGTCGAGACCAACACCCTGGTGGGCAAGGTCCGCGTGGCCGAGTGGGAAGACGGCAAGGAGCCCATGCTCCAGGTGGACAAGCGCGGTCGCTTCATCACCGGCATGGACTTCGCCAACTTCGCCACCTGCGCCGTGGACACCGACGACCCGCGCATCAAGACCTCCTGCATCGTCATCGTCGAGGACACCGACGAAGGCCTGTTCGATCGCGGCGCGCCCACCCTCAAGATGGTGCACCAGCTGTCCTCCACGCGCGACCCCGTCTTCAACCTGAAGGTCCCGGCCAGCCGCATCGTGGGCGGCTACACGGTGAAGGACGGCGTCATCGTCCCCAACTACACCCACTCCGAGATCATCGGCGCGGTGTTCCATCGCACCCGCGTGCCCGTGGCCCTCATGAGCACCGCCAAGCTCCTTTCCGCCGTGGAGCCCGTGATCCGCTACCAGCGCCAGCGCTATCGCGGCGGCGACGCCGTGGCCGGAACCCCCAAGTACGACCTGGGCATCCAGCAGAAGCCCGACGCGGTGCTGCGCCTGGCCGACATCTGGGCAACCGGCGAGGCCGGAGCGTCGCTTGGTTTTGAGACCGCGCGCCTCTTCGATCAGCTCGACCCTACCGAAAAGGCCAAGGACAAGATCATGGCCGAACGCGGCGTGGTCGGTCCCAAGTCGCAACTCTCCGCTCTTCGCAAGGTGGAGAAGCTGGCCATTGAATATCTGGCCCTTGAGTCCATGCCCGAAGACAAGCGTGACGCCGCCCGCTTCCAGGAACTGGGCGAGGACACCCTGGTGCGCTACGTGCTGCTGGAGTCCCTTGCCAACATCCTGTGCCCGGCCTGCAAACTCTGGAACACCGGACACGGCGCCACGGTCATGCGCGAATCACTGGCCCTCATGGGCGGCTACGGCATCACCGAGGACTGCCCCGGCTTCCTGTTCCACAAGTGGGCCGACACCCAGCTGGAGGCCACCTACGAAGGCCCCGAGGCCGTGCAGCGCCGCCAGCTGTCCATCACCATGACCAACGAGGTCTTCCTGGCCAAGCTGCGCATCTGGATAGACCAGTTCACCCTGCTGGCCCAGGAAAAGCCCGAGACCGGTGCGGGCATCGTGGCCAAGGCGATGGAGCTGTGGCTCTGGACGCTTGAGTTCCTGCACCGCGCCAAGGACCCCTCGGGCGCGCGCCTCTATCACAACCGCCGCCAGAACGTGACCTTCCCCATGGCCGACGCCCTGTGCTGGATCATGGCGTCGCGCTGCCAGGTGGCGGACCTTCTGGAGTTGGCCGAAAAAGGCCCCGAGAACCCCATCGTGGCCGAGGGCCTCGAAGGGACGCTGGGATTTTTGAGCGATCTGTCCATGGTGCAGGCCGCGCGCGCCGCTGGCGAATGCGCCCGCATCTGCGCCACCATGGTCAACGGTTTCGGTCCCCAGGACGAAGCCGAGCTTACCGCCTTCGACAAGCTGCGTTCCCAACTGGACCGCTCCCTGTCCGGAGCAGCCCTGGCCAAGGACCGCGCGGGCTACGCCCTGACCCAGGTGATGATCCCCGAGGCGCTCGACTACCCCATGTAGTGGTCTTCGGACTCGTCGAATATGCTTTATCGGTCGCCGGGGGATGGCCCCCGGCGATTTGTTACGACTGACGGCGCACGGTTTTCCACCGCCCACCCGGCACGCCTCCAGGAAAGCCTTTGCCATGCGAGGGATTTTTCCGTTGGAATCCCCGCATTTTTGCGTCATGCATCACTTCAGCCTTTTCGGGCTCCGTGAACTTTTTCGAGAGGTAGGCTAATGTCCGACATCGAACGCCAGAGCATGGACGTAGACATCGTCTGCGTCGGATTCGGCCCGGCAATGGGCGGTTTTCTCACCACCCTGTCGCGCGGCCTGACCTCCGAGGACGGCAGCCCCGTCGCCGAGAGCACGGCCATGCCCGGCATGCCTCTCCAGATCATCTGTTACGAGCGCGCCGACGACATCGGCGCGGGCGTGTCCGGCGTGGTCAGCAAGGCCCGCGCCATCCGCGAATCCTTCCCCGGCTTCGAGCCCTCGCAGGTGCCCCTGTGCACGGAAGTCACCCACGAGAAGGTGGTCTACCTGCTTGACCCCCACGGGGCCAGCCGCCGCCAGGACCTCCTGGACATGAAGGATTCGCTCATCCGCGCCTTCGGCCCAAGCCTCAAGTTCCTGAAGGACGAAGCCGTCGAGCTGCCCTTCATTCCGCCGTTTTTGCGCAAGGAACCTGGCTTGGTCTTTTCCATCGGCCAGTTCAACCAGTGGGTCGGCTCCCAGATCATGGCCGAGGGACAGGCCCAGATCTGGCCCGGCATGCCCGTGTCCACCGTGCTGACCGAGCGCGGCAAGGTTGTGGGCGTGCGCCTTTGCGACCAGGGTGTGGACAAGTCCGGCCAGCCCGACGCCGGATTCATGCCCGGCATGGACATCAAGGCCCCCCTGACCGTCATCGGCGACGGCCCGGTCGGCCCGGTGGGGCGCGACCTGGACGACGCCATGGGCATGCCCCACGGGCATCACCGGCGCGACTGGGCGCTTGGCATGAAGATGGTGGTGGACTTACCCGAGAGCTGCGACCTGCCCGAAGGCTTCGTGCTGCACACCCTGGGCTACCCCGAGCCGGACATTTTCGGGTTCCTGTACGTGCTGTCGGACCGCGTGGCCTCGCTCGGCATCTTCGTACCTTCCTGGCTGGACCTGCCCGTGCGCAGCGCCTACCGCTACATGCAGCACTGGCTGACCCACCCCTACCTCTGGAAGCACCTCAAGGGCGGCAAGATGCGCTCCTGGGGGGCCAAGTCGCTTCTTGAGTCCGGACGGCGCGGCGAGCCCTGGCTGGCTGGCGACGGTTACGCCCGCATCGGCGAGGGCTCCGGCACAACCAACGTGCTCACCGGCTCCGGCGTGGACGAGGCCTGGATGTCCGGCGTGCAGCTGGCCGAAGGCGTTCTCGAGCTCATCAAGGCCGGGAAGCCCTTCAGCCGCCAGAACCTCAAGGACACCTACGTGGCCCGACGCCGCGTCTCCACCCTGGAGGCCGAGGCAAAAATCGCCGAGAAGTCCCGCGACGGCTTCGGCAAGGGCTTCATCCAGGGCCTTCTGGGCATGGCGATCGCCGGGTACACCGACGGAAAGTTCAACATGCCCGGCGACCACCGCCGCCCGCACGAACGAGTCCCAAGCATCGAGGAGACCTACTCGCCCCAGCTGACCGCCGAGGAGATCAAGGCCCTGCGCGAAGAGTGTCAGGCCAAGGGCGAATCGCTGCACGACGCCATCATGGACCGCATCGGCTGGCCCAAGATTGAATACGACGGCGAAATGCTCATCTCCCACCAGGACGCCCTGCTCCTGGGCGGCAAGGTGCAGGCCCCCTTCGGCTACGCCGACCACGTGGTCTTCGTCGATCCCGACGCCTGCCGCCGCTGCAACGAGAAGATCTGCATCGAGATGTGTTCCGGACAGGCCATCACCACCAACCCCGACGACGGCGTGCCGCTGTTCGACCGGGAAAAGTGCGTGCACTGCGGCGCGTGCCTGTGGAACTGCTCCAAGCCGCACCCCACCGACCCGGAAAAGACCAACGTCGAATTCCGCGCTGGTGCCGGCGGGCTGCATTCGGCCGAGAACTAGAATCGGGGCTTCGCCCCGGACCCCACCCGGGCTCTGCCCTGGACCCGCCAGGGGGATGATCCCCCTGGACCCTCAGTAGGGGGTGCCGGATGATACGAACGAATTTCGACGCGAAGCTATAGAGGATTCCAAAGGAACGAAGTTCCTTTGGCGGGAGAGTCCAGAGAGGGTAGCGCCCTCTCTGGCCGCCGGAGGCCCTTCCCATCCCAATCGTCAAGGAGAACACATGAGCGTAGGCTATCATATCGTCGTCTGCGGCGGCATCGTGCCCGATCCGCTCCAGACCCTGGAACCCGTGAAGGGTCCGGCCGGGTGGGGCCTCAAGAACGAGCTGATGCTCCCCGCCATTCTGGACCCCTGGGCCGGTCACGCCCTTTTTGAAGCCGCCAACCTGGCCAAGTCCGCACCCGGCAGCAAGGTCTGGCTGGTGAGCATGGGCCCCAAGGCCAAGCTCCAGCAGGTGATGATGACCATCGCCCAGAAGGTTCCCTTCGAGCTGGTGGTGCTGGATGGCCCCGCAGGCGGCTTCGTGGAGGCCCACGAAGTGGGAACCGCGCTGGCCGAAGCCATCGAGGCCCTCCCCGGCCTGGACAAGTCGAAACTTCTGGTGTTCGGCGGCTGGCAGTCGGCCTCTCGCGGCGCTGGCGCCACCATGCAGATCGTGGGCGAGAAGCTTGGCATCTTCGACCAGTTCCAGGGCGTGGACAAGCTTGAAGCCCGCGCCGACGGAACCATGCGGATTCTGGAGCGCGTCGAAGGCGGCAGCTACCAGGAATCCGTGGTTGCCGGTCCCCCTGCGGTGCTGGGCTGGGCCACGGGCGAGCTGCCCGAGCCGCCCAACAACCCCCAGGTGGGCATGCAGAACATGCGCCTGGTGATGCCCGCGCTCCAGAAGGCCAAGCCAGTAAAGATTGACGGCGGCCCTGAGTACGCGAAGGTCGAGATTCCCAGCCAGAAGCGCGAGACCCGCATCGTGAAGGACACCCCGTCCGAGGTCATCGCCAAGGAAATCATCGACTGGCTTGGAGCCTAGCCCCCAGACCACGATAGACTGGCAATCCGGGAATGATCGTTCCCGTTAAGCCGGAGGACTCTATGGACAAGATTCTTTTCGTCGCCCAGACCGAATGCGACGGTTTGCTGGGCAAGGCTTCGCTGGAAGCCCTGGCCGCCGCGAAGTCCCTGGCCGGACAGTTGAACGCCGAACTGGCCGTGGGGCTGGTGGGCGCTGACGTCAAGGCCGCCGCCGACGCCGTCGCCGGATGCGGCGCTGCCGCGTTTTACGGCGTTTCCGGCGCCGAGTACGCCACGGCCCGATACGCCACCGACGCCGCCGCCCTGGCCGCCCTGTGCACCGCTGCCGGATCCAACATCGTCATCGGCGCGGCCACCTCGCGCATGAGCCGCGTGCTGCCCGGCGTGGCCGCCCGCCTGGGCGGACGCTCCGACACGGGTGTCACCGCGCTCAGCGTGCAGGACGGCAAGCTCATGGCCACCCGCTGGTACTACCGCCAGCGCATGTTCGCCGAATTGACCCGCCAGGAGCGCCCCTGGTGTCTGAGCCTCTCCACCGGCTGTGTGGCCCCCTACGAAGGCGCTGCCGGGAGCGCAGAGGTCACTGGCGTGACCCCGGAGCTTCCCGCCGCAGGCGTTCGCACCGAGGTGACCTCCATGATCTGCCCCTCCGCAGAGGAGCAGACCATCCGCCCCGACGCGGCGCTTCTCTTCGTGGCAGGCGCTGGCTGGACCAAGAAGCAGGCTGATGGCGTGCCTCATCTCACTGAGGCCGAACAGATCATCCTGGGCTTCCTGGGCAAAATGCAGGCATCGCTCGGCACGTCCAAGTCCCTTGTGGACCTCTCGGGCGAGGGCCAGCAGGTGATGTCCTTCCTGACGCACATGCATCAGGTCGGCCAGACCGGCTCCACCCCGCGCCACGCCAAGGGCCTGGCCACCTGCTGCCACGGCGAGGAGCCCCACACCGTGGGCTGGCGCTTCATCGGCGAGCGCCGCGCCATCAACCTGGACGCCAACTGCGGCTGGGCCCAGGGCAAGGCGGACGTGCTCTACGTGGCCGACGCCTTCGACGTCATGCGTAAAGTCCTGGAGATGATGCCCTAGACAGCCTCGCCTGAATTGAGTATCCGACGCCCCCTGGCACATGCCGGGGGGCTTTTTTTTGCTTCCACCCTGCAATGTCCGACGACTTTGGGACTTTGCGAACAAGCACGAAAAAACCTTGCATAATCCCGCTCATGTCATATTCAAGTCACATTTGCCTTTTAGGCGCACTCTAAACCATCAGACCATCCCGTTCCAGGCGACTGCTTGAGCAGTGCACGCCGGAATTTTTCATTCAAGGAGACACTCATGATTCTCAAGGACAAGAAAGCCCTGATATTCGGCGTCGCCAACGACCGCTCCATCGCCTACGGCGTGGCCAAGGCCTTCAAGGAGCAAGGCGCGTCCCTGGCCTTCGGCTATCCCGGCGAGGCCATCCGCAAGCGCGTGGAGCCCCTCAGCGAGGAACTGGGCGGGGACTTCACTTTCCCCTGCGACGTTACCAAGGATGAAGACATCCAGGCCGCCTACGAAACCGTGCGCGAGAAATGGGGTCAGGTGGACATCCTGGTGCACTCCGTGGCCTACGCCCAGCAGGAGGACCTCAAGGGCCGCTACGTGGACACCTCGCGCGCCGGATTCGCCCTGGCCCTGGACGTGTCCGCCTTCTCGCTTGTGGCGCTGTGCAAGGGCTTCGAGCCGCTCCTGACGCCCGAGGCCTCGGTGATGACCATGTCCTATCTGGGAGCCGAGCGCGTCATCACCTCCTACAACGTGATGGGCGTGGCCAAGGCCGCGCTGGAAGCAAGCGTCCGTTACCTTGCGGCGGACCTCGGGCCCAAGGGCGTGCGGGTGAACTCCATCAGCGCAGGGCCTGTCAGGACGCTGGCTGCTTCGGGCATCGCCGGATTCAAGGGTTTCCTGCCTATCGTGGAGGAGCGCGCGCCGCTCAAGCGCAACATCACCCTGGAAGACGTGGCCGGAACAGCGGTTTACCTGGCGTCCAACCTGTCCAGCGGAGTGACCGGCGAGGTCATCCACGTGGACAGCGGTTTCAGCATCATGGGGATTTAAAACTATTTTTTGAGCATGAAGCACTTTTTACTTGCCAAGGCAGGGGGGTTGGGATAATTCCCTTCGTCTCGCGGAGAGGTGACCGAGCTGGCCGAAGGTGCACGATTGGAAATCGTGTGTAGCGGCAAAACCGTTACCGAGGGTTCGAATCCCTCCCTCTCCGCCACATTTCAAGGAAGCCAGGCGGCGAAGGCGCCGCCAACCCCGCCAGGCCCGAGAGGGAGCAACGGTAACGGTTGCTTTTGGGTGCCTGGTTTCCTTCAAAGGCCCGGTTAACGCCGGGCCTTTTTCATTTCCTCTGCATGGCTACTGCCTGCGAAAAATATCCTGCGACACCCGCCCCACTGCGCGGCAATAGTTCCAGTCTATTGCCCCGCACACCACGGCGCTGGCCAGGGGAACAGCCTTCAGCAGTATCCCCGCCGCCTGCTCGCCGCCTTGCGCCATCATGCGCACGCCGACGCCCGTCCCGATGTCGGCCAGCACCTTTTCGGACAATTGCGCCGCGCTGCGTTCCAGCAGCATGGTCGTAAAACGCACGCCCAGGGTCTTCAACAAATCCACGGCCCGACGTCCGGCCATGGAAAGCCCCACAAGCACCCGGACCTTGTGGCTGCGAATGTCGTGACCGTAGACCAGGGCGACGGCGGCGGCCAACCGGGCCTGATAGGCAAAGGATGTGTAGGCGTTGGCCGGGATGGCCAGGGGCAGGGTCATGATGCCGCCCAGGTTGGTGACGGCGGTGCATAAGGCGTTCTTTCGGGCTTCGCGCCGGATGAGTGTGTCCACGCGCTGGTCCGGGCTCGGAAAGCTCCTGTTCTCCAGGTAGCTCACCGCCAGTTCCCAGGAGGAACTCAAAGGGGGCAGCCCCTCTATCCCCCGGTCCACCGCCGCGTTGAAGACCTCAAGCGCCCTTCTTCCGAGCATGCTCATGCTCTTCGAGTAATCCTTCCGTGCGCAAGCGCAAGCCTTTTCAGCAAAGGATTACCTGATTCAGTCCGGACGGCGGTTGCGACGCCAGCGCCAAAGCCCCAGGCAGACGGCGCAAATCGCCAAGACGGCCAGGGCAGCCTCTTCATAGCGCTTCAGATCGCTCATCATCAGGTCCAGGGTATGACCGAACAGATAGCCGACGCCGGTGAGCAGCACAGCCCACAGCATGGCCCCGATCACGTTGAAGAACAGGAAACGCCAGAAGGCGATGCCGCCCGCGCCGATGGCCATTGGTCCGGCGATGCGCAGCCCGTAAAGAAAACGGACCAGGATGATGGCAGGTCCGTGATAACGGCGCAGGAGCGCGTTGAAGCGCTCGATGCGCGGCGTGAAACGCGGAAAACGCGTGAGAAGTGCGTTGCCGTAGCGCCGCCCGATCAGAAAGAACATCATGTCGCCCAACGTGCCGCCGCAGACGCCGCAGGCAACCACCAGCCCCAACGCCAAGTATCCCTGGTGGACCGCGAATCCGGCCAGCAACAGGATGGTCTCGCCCTCCAGGAGGCTCCCGGCGAACACCGCCAGATACCCGTACTGCTCAAGCAACTGAGACGGCGAAACGTCCATCCGGGCCCCCCGTCAGCCCTTCCCGGGCGACGATGCCTGGGCTTCCAGCCAGCCGTGCGCAGAATCCGCCATGGCCCCGGGCTGGCCCGGCCCGAACCAGCGCACCTCCGGGTCCATCTTGAACCATGTCATCTGCCGCTTCGCGTAGGCTTTGGTGTTGGCAAGCCACAGCGCAAGGGCTTCCTTCAGGCTGATCCTCCCGAGAAGGTGCGCGGCCAATTCGGCGCACCCGATGCCGGAAAGGCCGGGCGCGCGCTCGTCCAGCCCGCGCTGGTGACAGGCGTCCAGGGCGGCGCGGACTTCCTCCAGCGCCCCCTGTTCAAGCATCAGGGTGATGCGCCGGGCAAGCCTTGCGTCCAGGTCCGGCTTGCCCATGCGGATGCCCAGCTTCAGGCAGCGGATGTCCACTAGTTTGGTCGTGGCCCCGTGCCAGTCGGTAAAGGTCCTCCCGGTGGCCTCGTGGACCTCCAGGGCGCGCGCCACGCGCTGGCGGTCATTGGGATGGATTTTGTCCGCGTAGGCCGGATCGATCCGGCGCACGCGCTCGTGCAGGAGTTGCGGCCCCAGGCGGTCCACCTCGTCCAGGATCTTCTCCCGGATGGGCTGGGGGATGTCCGGGATGGGGGCGATCCCCTCCAGCAAAGCGCGCAGATAGAGCCCGGTACCGCCCACCAGGATGGGCATGCGCCCCTGGGCGGCCACCTCGCGGATCACCGGCGCGGCCAGTTCCGCGTAAATCCCGGCAGAGATGGCCTCGCCGCACGGCAGGAATCCATAGAGATGATGCGGGCAGCGGGCCTGCTCCTGCGGCGAGGGCTGGGCGGTGGTCACTCCCACTCCCTGATACACTTGGCGGGAATCGAAGTTCACCACGGAGCCGTTGAAGGCGTCCGCCAGCGCCAGCGCGGCCTCGGTCTTGCCCGTGCCGGTGGGGCCTAGCAGGCACAGTGCCGTGATTCCGCTCATAGGGACAACATGTGGAGCGGTCGCTGGTTCATCTGCGCTTGCCGTTGGGCGGACCGAAGCGCTCCACCAGTCGGCGCATCACCGGTTCGGGCACCAGCCCCTCGTAGTTGCCGCCAGCTCGGGCCAGCTCCTTGATGATGGTGGAGCTTATGTAGAGCCACTTGAAGTCGGTCATCAGGAAGACGCTTTCGATATCCTTGTCCAGGCGGCGATTCATGAGCGCCATCTGGAATTCGTAGTCGAAGTCCGACACGGCGCGCATGCCGCGCAGGATGACGCACGCGCCCGTGGAGCGCACGTAATCCACCAGCAGGCCGCCGAAGGGTTCGGCGCTCACGCGCGATTCGTTGGCGAAGACCTCGCGGATCATTCCGACGCGTTCGTCCAGGGAAAACAGGGGCTGCTTGGGGGTCTGCTCCGCCACGGCCACGATGACCCGGTCGAACACCTTGAGCGCCCGGCGCACAAGGCTGCGATGTCCCATGGTTAGGGGGTCGAAGGTTCCGGGGTAGACGGCGATGCAGGGTTTGCGGGGGTCCATATGAGTATCCTGGTCTGTCCGTAGAGTCGGTCCGTCTCCAGTTCCAGGGAGGCGGGCCAGGTTTGCGGGGTGAGCGCCTTCTCCACCTCGGCCACCAGCAGCCCGTCGGGGGCCAGCCAATGTTTGGCCGAGATGAGGTCCAGCACGGGGGCCAGCAGATCGCGCCCATAAGGCGGATCCACGAAAATCAGATCGAAGGGCTGCACGGGAGGACGGGAAAGAAGCTTCAGCGCATCCGACGTGACAGCCGAATATTCGCGGGGGGCAAGCCCCAGCATGCGGGCGTTGTCGGCGATGCGCCGGGCGAGGGTCTTGTTGAACTCCACGAAATGCGCGAAACGCGCGCCCCGGCTCAGGCATTCAAAGCCGAGGCTGCCTGTGCCCGCGAACACGTCGAGCACGCGCGCGCCCTCCACCTGGAGCCCCCTGGCCGCCAGCATGTTGAAGAGCGCCTCGCGCACCTTGGCCATGGCCGGGCGGCAGCCGTCGCCCGTGAGCGTGGGGAGGTCCCGCCCCTTGAATCGTCCGCCGAGAATACGCATCGGCTAGTCCATGAGGTCGAAGCGAGCGAACTTCATCACCACGCCCGCCCTGCCCTGCGTGGCCGAACGAAGCTCCGTGGAGAAACCGAACAGCCTGCGAAGCGGCGTGAGGGCCTGGACGACCTTCTGCCCGGCCCGGTCGAAAAGATTCTCGATTTTTGCGCCCTTGCTGCCCAAAAGGCCGATCACGTCGCCCACAAAGTCGTCGGGTACGCCGATCTCCAGGTACATGATGGGCTCAAGCAGGGCGGGACGCGCCTCGCGCAGAGCGTTCTTCAGGGCCTGGGACGCGGCCATGCGGTAACCTACTGCAGAGGATTGACCTTCAAGGCGGCCAAGTTCCTCGACGCGCACCGACACGTCCTGCACGGGGAAGCCCTGCAACGCGCCGGAAAGCAAGCCGTCCTCCAGTCCTTCCGCCAGGGCGTCCAACCAGGGCTTGGGCCAGGCGGTCATGTCCAGAGGCACGTGTACCTCGTTGCCCTGGTCACGGGGACGCGGGGCCACGCTCAGGAGGACCTTGCCGTAGTGCATCTGCCCGCCGAGTTCGCGATGGAACTCGGCCTCGCCGCGCGCCTCGCGGGTGATGGTTTCCTGGCAGACCACCTGGGGCTTGCCCGCCCGTGGCGAGAGGCCGTGTTCACGCCGGATGCGCTCCAGCACGACCTCAAGGTGTAATTCGCCCATGCCGGAAAGGATCAGCTGGCCGGAGTCTTCGTCGCGCGCGCTGGTCAGGGTCGGATCTTCCAGGAGCAGACGGTTCAGCGCCTCAACCAGCTTGTCGAGCTCCTCGGTGTTGCGCGGTTCCAGGGCCATGGAGAGAACCGGCTTGTACTGCGATATGCTCTCCAGAAGGATGGGATGGGCCTTGTCCGCCAGGGTGTCGCCGGTGCGCGGCAGCTTCATGCCGGTAAGCGCCACGATCTCGCCAGGTCCGGCCTTTGAAAGCGGTTCCTTCTGGTCGGCGTGCAGATGGAAGATGCGGCCGATGCGCTCCGCCTTGCCCTGAGTGACGTTCAGGGCGTCGGCCCCCTCGGCCAGGGTTCCTGAATAGACCCGCACAAGGGCCAGCCTGCGTCCGGCCTCCATGATGACCTTGAACACCAAGGCGGACAGCGGAGCCGTCGGGTCGGGCGCAAGCTCCACGGGCTTGTGCGTGGCCGGGTCCAGGCCGTGGACCGGGCCTATGTCGGCAGGGCTCGGCAGATACTCGCACACCGCGTCCATCACCGGCTGCACGCCCATGTTGCGAAGGGCCGATCCGACAAGCACAGGCACGACGCCGCGCCCTATGCAGGCCCTGCGGATGATGGGCACCACCGTCGAGACGGCGATTTCCTCGCCGGAAAGATAGGCGTCCATCAGGGCGTCGTCGAATTCGGCCAGTGTCTCCAGCATCTTGTCGCGCCAGGGCTCGGCCAGGGCGCGCTGCTCGTCCGTAAGCGGGGCGCGCAGCACCTCGTCTCCGGGGAAAGTCAGCATTTCCATTCGTACCAGGTCAATGACGCCGGAAAAATCAGAACCGGAGCCCACGGGGACCTGAATAGCCAGGGGATTTGCGCCCAGGCGCTGGCGCATGGACCCCAGCACCGCCTCGAAGTCCGCGCCGGGGCGGTCCATCTTGTTGACGAAAGCCAGCTTGGGGACGCGGTAGTGCTCGGATTGGCGCCACACCGTCTCGGACTGCGGCTCCACTCCGGACACGCCGCAGAACACGCCCACCGCCCCGTCCAGGACGCGAAGGGAGCGCTCCACCTCGATGGTGAAGTCCACGTGGCCGGGAGTGTCGATGATATTGATCTGGCGTCCGGCCCAGTAACAGGTGGTGCAGGCCGAGGTGATGGTGATGCCGCGCTCCTGCTCTTCGGGCAGGTAATCCATGGTGGCCGTGCCCTCGTGGACCTCGCCCATGCGGTGGATCTTGCCCGCGTAGTACAGGATGCGCTCGGACAGCGTTGTTTTGCCTGCGTCGATGTGGGCGATGATGCCGATGTTGCGCAGGGAATGCAGGCCTTTCTGGGCGCGTGGCGAACGTGCGCCCTCTGCGGCGACGGGGGGGTGTTGTGAAGACATGTGGCCGCTAGCTATAGACGAGACGGCGCGCAAAGAAAAGCTCGCCGGGCATGTCCGGCCAATCCCACAGGACTTCGCGCCCAGGCTCGAGCACCAAAGACGCCGTGACCGGAGCGAGGCCGGCAGGAGCAAAGACGGCGTCGTGCCTTGCCGCGTCCAGGGCCTGCGGCGTGCCGTATTCACGAATCTCAACACCCGCGTGGGACACCGAAAGAGCCTCGCGGTTCCAGGCAAGGCCTTCTCCGGCGAGAAGTCCCACAACCTCGGGAGATTTGAGCCAATGAGCAGCGCCTGATTTCTCGGCCGCGCCGCGCACGCCGCTCCAGAACGCTTCGGACCCCAGGCAGGCCAGGCCGCCGGGGCCAAGTGTGGAACGAAATGCAGCCAGGCATTGGACGAGGTCGCGCCCGGACGGTTCAAGCACCTGTTCCACTCCGCACAACTCCAGGGCCGTGAGCACCGGCGCGGGCCAGACTGTCCGGGAGCGCGGCCTGATCACGGCCACCAGGGGGATGCGTCGGCAGACTGCGGGCAGAAGCGCGGCCAGCACCTGGGCAGGGGCGGCCACGGCGGGATCCAGAACCAGTGCGAACCATGGGCGGTTTGCCCGGCTCTCCGTTCGCTCGCCGCCGTCGTGAAACACGCTCGTGGAAGAACTCGCAGGCAAAGCGCCCTGCTGACTGGCCTGAAACAGGGCGGCAATGCAGGTCTTCAGCAAGGCGCGGTTGCCGTCGCCGGTCGCGGCGTAGGCTTTGGCAAACCTGGAGTCGCTCACGCGCCAGGAGTCGAACGCTTCGAAAAGGGCATCGCGTGTGGGCGTGCTCATGTCGGCACCTTTTGGCATGCGAAGCAAAAGGCGGCCCGGAGGCCGCCTCGTTTTAGAGCCACTTCAGATACTTGCGCCAACTGCCTTCCACCTCGCGGCGTTCGGCTTCCGAGAGCGTCTTCTGGTATTCCAGGTAAGACAGCTGTGCCCGGTCTTTGGCGTACTTGAATATCTCTTCGAGATCCTTGAAGTTCTCGGCCACGTACATGTAGCGGCGCCAGGCGGCCCCGTAACGGCCCGAGTTCCAGTAGAAATCGGCGATGAATATTTCATGTGTGGCCATCCTGGTACGGCACTTCACGATCCAGTTGGGCGCGTCCTGTCCCCACTGGGAGGTGGGGTAGGCGTCCTTCAGGAGAGTGAAGTACTGGATGGACTCCTGCAGGCCGTCCTGGGGCAGGTCGATGGATTCCAGCCTGCGGAAGGTGGACACGCCGATCTGGTAGAGCACGTAGGGAATCTGCTCATGGCGCGGGTGCAGGGCTTCGAATTCCTTGTAGGCATCAGTGGCCTGCAAGTACTTCTCGTCCATGAAGTAGGCGTCGCCAAGGCCGATCAGTCCGTCAGGAGTGTAGGGGCTGAAGGGGTAGCGGTCCTTGAGCTTGAGGAAATATTCCTCGGCATCGCTGTAACGCTTTTCCTTCATGGCGTCGCGACCGGCCTCCCAGAGCTCCTGGGCGGTGTCTTCAGACGGGGGCAGGAAGTACGTATCGATGAACCCACAGCCTGAAAGGCCAAAGAGAAGGAGCGCCGAAGACAGGGCGCGCAGGAAATTTTTTCTGGTCATGTGTGTGCGTTGAGCCTGTGTTAATGGTGGCCCGGGCCCCAGGGTCCAGGAGGCCGTGAGGTTAATGGCTGTCCAAAGTCTCCAGATAGCTTATGACGGTGCTGGCCGCCCCTGCTCCGTCGCCAACCGCAGTGGCCACCTGGCGCACATGCTTGGAACGGACGTCTCCGGCTGCGTACACGCCCGGAATCGCTGTGCGGAAGTTCTGGTCCGTTACGATGAACCCAGACGCGTCCAGTTCGATATCCGGCGGGAAGAAGCCGCCCTGGGGTTCGTAGCCCACGAAGACGAAAACGCCTTCCACATCAAGGCGCGTGACCTCTCCGGTTTTCAGGTTACGGACTGTCACGCCTTCGACCTGGTTCTCTCCCTCGATGGCTTCGACAACGGAGCTGCGCATGATCTGGATGACAGGATTGATCCCGCACCGATCCTGATAACAGCGCTGTGCGCGGAAGTCCTCGCGCCGGTGAATCAGGTAGAGTTTTTTGACCAGTCTTGCAAGATAGAGCGATTCCTCCATGGCGGAGTTACCGCCGCCGATGACCACAACGTCCTGTCCCCTGAAAAAGTTGCCGTCGCACAGGGCGCAGTAGGACACGCCCTTGCCAAGCAGTTCCTTCTCGCCGGGGATGCCCACACGTTTGTAGCGGGCGCCGGAAGCGATGATCACAGCCCTGGCCTCGATCCATTCGGCATCGACCAGGACGCGGTGCGCTCCTTCCTTGGGCTCGATGGCTTTGACGTCGCCGCTTATCCTGTCGATGGCGGGATAGGCATCGAGATGCTTGGAGAATATGTCGGCAAGCTTCCATCCCTCGATCCCTTCGGGAAAGCCGGGATAGTTCTCGATGAAATGCGTCATGAGCACCTGACCGCCCGCAGCCACCTTCTCGATGAGGGCCACGCTCAACCCGGATCTGGCCAGATAGAGGGCGGCCGTCAAGCCGGACGGCCCTCCCCCCACGACCACGGCGTCGTAACTCTTCATGGATTACAGAGCCTTCTGGCTGATCATTTCCTTGATGGAGGACTTGGAGACAGCGCCGGTGATCTGCTCGACCACTTCGCCGCCCTTGAACAGGATCAGGGTGGGGATGGCGCGGATGCCGTACTTGCTGGGCGTGGAGGGGTTCTCGTCCACGTTCATCTTGGCCACTTTGACCTGGCCGGTATACTCGTTGGCCAACTCGTCGATCACCGGTCCCATGGCGCGGCAGGGTCCGCACCAGGGAGCCCAGAAATCGACCAGAACGGGGAGCTGGCACTTGAGAATCTCTTCCTCGAAAGTAGCGTCGGTGACTTGAATGGCCATTCGTATTCTCCTTATGCAGTGTCGTGACAACGGCAGCGAAGGCCAAGCTTCGCACGCACTCAAACAAGCCGGGACAAGGGCGCTCCGACCTGTTCGTTCTTACAGAACCGAGTTGATTTTGAGAAGTGAATAATTTCTGAATTTTTCGAAATCGGCGTCGTTGTCCAGATAGGCCAGCCGGATGCGATCGACCTCGTCCAGGTGCTGCAGAAGAATATCCACCAGAGTGGGGTCAAAATGCTTTCCCCGGTCGGTTTCTATTCTTTTGACGACCTCATCCATGGGATGAGCCGGCTTGTACACGCGCCTGGAGCACATGGCGTCGAAAGCGTCCGCCAGGGCGACGATGCGTCCGAAAAGCGGGATGTCCTCTCCTGATAGTTTGCGGGGGTACCCCGAGCCATCCCATTTCTCGTGATGCGACAGGGCCACGGACTGGGACGCTTTCATCAGGGGATTGCCGCCCCCCTGGAGGATCTGCGCGCCCACAAGCGTGTGGTACTCCATCGTGGAGCGCTCTTCGGGGGTGAGGGCCTCGGGCTTGTGCAAAATGGCGTCGGAAATGCCGAGTTTTCCGCAGTCGTGCATGGCTGCGGCCCATCTCAGGTGTTCGAGCTCTTCACCACTGACACCCGCGTGCCTGGCAATCAGCACGGAATACTCACACACCCGTTTGATATGATTGGATGTCTCCTTGTCGCGATACTCGGCGGCGAGGCCAAGCCGGAAAAGGCTGTCCAGCCAGGCAGCGTGCAGATCCTGCGTGAGCCTGGCGTTGACGATGGCCACGGCAGCCTGGGAGGCGAAGGCGCTGACCACATGCGTGAAGCGGTAGTCGAAGGGAACGGTCTCCCCTCTGGCCTGGGCGTTTATAAGTTGAACCACGCCGACAACGACGCCGGACTGGTCCAGCATGGGGATCGCCAGCATGGACTGGGTGCGGTAGGCATTGGCGAAGTCCCAGTCGGGATTGAATTTGTAGGGAGCGGCAGAAGGAATATCGTAAACATCATAGATGTTTAAAATTTTCCGACTAAGGGCGACATGGCCGGCGATGGACCGGCTGTCCAGCGGCAACGTGGACCTCTTGAACATGGCCCGGACGTTTTCCTCGCCCAGTCGATCAAAAAGGGACTGGTTCTGGCTTGTCTCAAAGCGCAGGCTGTCGCCATCAACCAGATACACCGAGCCGGCATCCGCTCCGGTCAGCTTCCTGGCCTCCAGCAGCACGAGTTCCAGGAGTTCATCCAGCTCGCGGGTGCTGGTCAGGGCGAGCCCGATCCTGATCATCTGCTGGGTCAGGCCACCCAGGCTGATGACCCCGTCGTCATCGTGCAAATGGCAACTCAGCGATGATTCCATATGGGGTCACACCTAATGTCATCATGCGTGATAATCGAAAGGAACCACACGTCCTCGCGGGATAGCCTCAAGATCCTGTCCATGGCAATAGCCGTCCCGGAAGAGCATCCAGCCAAGGTTTGCGATCATGGCGGCGTTGTCCGTGCAGAGGGTCATGGACGGGAACACAGGCTCCACGCCGAATTTCCCGCACAATTCGAGCATAACCCGGCGGATAACGGAGTTCGCGGCCACCCCGCCCGCCACGATGAGCGAACGGACCCGGCCGTGGGCGGTCAGTGCCCGCTGGGTCTTGATGCGAAGCGTATCCGCCACGGTCCAGTTGATGGAGGCGCAGAAATCGGCAAGGCCGGGCATGGCCGCAAGCTGCGACACGTCCTCGCCGGGGAGCGACTCCAGGCGCAGGCCGGGATGCTGCGACACGTACCGGGCCACGGAGGTTTTCAGACCGCTGAAGCTGAAATCAAGCCCGGGCACTCCGGTAAGGGGGCGGGGAAACAGGGACTCGTCCGCCACGCCGAGGCGGCCCAGCTGGTCCACGAATTTCCCGCCAGGATACGGCAGGTTCACCATCTTGGCGGCCTTGTCCAGGGCTTCCCCTGCGGCGTCGTCCAAGGTGCGTCCCAGGAGTTCGAATTCGATGTGCGAACGGATCAGATAGAGGTGGGTGTGGCCGCCGGAAATGAGCAGCCCCAGCGCGGGAAAGGGTATCTCTCGCTCCAGCGAGGCGGCCATAAGATGGGCGTGCAGATGGTTCACGCCCACGAGCCGGGCGTTCAGGCCGAGCGAGAGCCCCTTGGCAAGGTTCATGCCCACCAGCAGGCTGCCCAGGAGGCCCGGGCCGCGCGCCACGGCCACGCAGCCGATGTCGGCAGGGGCGATTCCGGACTCTTTCAGGAGTGCGCGGTACAGCAGCACGCCCTTGCGCAGGTGCTCGCGGGAGGCCAGCTCCGGAACCACTCCGCCGAAAACGGCGTGCAACCGTTCCTGGCTGGCCATCTTCTCGCAAACGAGCCTGCCGTCCTGAACGAGGGCCAGCGCGGTCTCGTCGCAGGAGGTTTCAACGCCCAGGCAGATCATTTTTTGTGCTTGCGGTAGATCTCCACCACTTTCTCCACGTCCCGCTTGCTGCCGATGAACAGCGGAACGCGCTCGTGAAGCTCCGTGGGCTCGATGTCCAGGATGGGGCGCTCTCCGTCGGAGGCGGCTCCGCCGGCCTGCTCGATCACGAAGGCCAGGGGGCTGGCCTCGCACATCAGGCGCAGCTTGCCTTTGGGCTTCTTGGGGTCCTGCATGTCGGCGGGATAGAGAAAGATGCCGCCGTAAAGCAGGTTGCGGTGGAAGTCGGCCACCAGGGAGCCGATGTAGCGGGCTGAGTACGGCTTGCCGCGCTCGTTGTCCGATCCTTTGAAATAGCTGACCGCCTCGCGGGTGGCCTCGTCCCAGAAGGACCAGTACCCCTCGTTGACCGAGTAGATCTTGCCGCGCTCAGGGGTCTTGATGTCGGGGTGCGACAGCAGGAATTCGCCCACGGAGGGGTCCAGGGTGAAGCCGTTGACGCCCCGGCCTGTGGTGTAGACCATCATGGTGGAGGAGCCGTAGAGGAAATAGCCCGCCGCCACCTGTTCGTAGCCCTTCTGCAACACCTCGCACAGTCGCGCCGCGCACTCGCTCTTCTCCTTGCGGCGCAGGACGGAGAAGATGGTGCCCACGTTCACGTTGGCGTCGATATTGGAGGAGCCGTCGAGCGGGTCGAAGATCAGGATGTAGTCGCCCTTGGGCAGATGGTCGGGAATCTCGATGAGGTCGGCGTTCTCCTCGGACCCTATGGCGCACAGGACACCCGCGCGCTGCATGCGGTGGATGAGCACGGCGTTGGCGTAGTCGTCGAGCTTGCGCACGGCTTCGCCCTGCACGTTCACCTCGCCGGTGAGGCCCAGGACGTCCACCAGGCCCGCCTTGTTCACCTCGCGGGAGATGATCTTGGCCGCCAGGATGAGCTCGTTGAACATGCTGGTGAAGCGCCCGGTGGCCATGGGCGATTCTTTCTGGTGAAGCAGAAGGTGTTCGGTGACCGTGACCTGTTTCATGCTTCCGGCTCCTTGCATGGCGGTTAGGGGGCTGGGGCTGCGGCGGGAGCCGGTTTCGGTTCGGGCTTGGCAGCCTTGGCAGGAGCGGTGACGGCGGAAACAGCATAGATGAGGCGCACCTGGGCCAGATAGCGCGACTGCCACAGGTAGCGCGTGCCGCCCACTGCCTGCTCGCCCGCGACGTCGCTCTTGAGCAGGTTCTTCCAGTTCATCTGGGCCAGGGCCTGGGCCGCGCCGGAGTCGTCGCCGCTCCAGAGGGTCGCGCCAGGGATGAACATCAGCAGGCTCCCCGGTTCAGGCGAAAACTTGGCCAGGCTGCCCGGATCGAAGGAGGCCACGAGCAAGCCCTTGTATTCGTTGTCCACGAACAGGGGCTTGGCAACCATGATCTCCGCGCCCAGTTCCGACGCGGCGACGTACGCGCCCATCTTGCGGGCCTTGTACAGATTCTCGAGTTCCAGAAGCGGCGCGTAGTCCACCTGCTTGATGGTGAACATGGGGAGCTTGAAGGAGACGGCCCCGGACTCGGTCACCACAGCCACACCGGAAAGCCAGGGGAAGGAGTCCATGAAGGACTGGCACCACTCGCGGCTGGGGGGGAGGTCCTGTGCGGAAAGGGCGCGCAGGAGGAACTCCACCCGCTCGTCCACGGGTGCGAACAGCGCGGCCAGCTTGTTGATCGAAGGATCCGAGATGCCCGGATCGGTCAGATCAATGGAGGGGTCAACGTTGACGTATTCTTTGTAGAGCTTCTTGGTGCTCTTCACATAAGGCTTGACTGTGTCGCAGCCCGAAGCCGCAAGAACACTGCAGGCCAGTATGGCCAGGATAACACGCTTAAGCATGACGCCGATCCTTGTTGGCAGGTGAGTGACGAGGCAGCTGCGGGCGTGCCGTGGCTGTCTACCCTCTAGTGTAGGTGAATTCAAACGGCTCAGGCTGTTGCCCGCGCGTCCAGGCGTGTGGCCAGGGTTTCCAGCATGCTGACCAGTTTGGCCTTGGATTTTGGTTGCTGGGCCGACTCGGGCTTGGCAGGAGAGGTTCCGGCGGCCATGAGGGACTTGATCTCGTCGATGCGGGAGGAGAGCGCCGCCTTGTCGGTATCAGTGACGGCCAGACGCAGCAATTCGGCGTAGATGTCCAGCGCCGAGGAGTAGTCGCCGTGGCGGGCGAGCAGGTCGGCCATGGTTCTGGTCTTCACCGTGGCCGAAGCTTCGGACACGCACTCGGGCGGCAGCTGGTCAGCAGGCGCGCGGCGCTCTTCGGCCTCGATCTGCTGGGTGAGGGCCAGGACTTCGTCGGCGCCGCGCAGGCTGAAGCCTTCAGGGGATTCGCCGTCTGGACCGACCGGAGCATCTTCGACAGGCTCGGCGGGCTTGACCTGGCCGGAAACAGCGGCGAGGCCCTGCTCCATGAGCCCCAGCCAGGACACGTCCTGCCCCTGGAGGGAGAGCGCCAGGAAACGCAGCGCCAGGGAGGAATCGCGTGAGAGTCCGGTGGCCTTGGAAGCCCACAGGCTCCAGACCGAGGGGTAGTTGGAGAGAAGCGAGGTCAGGCCCTCGAAGGCTTCGGCCGCTTCACCCTCGCGCCCCAGGCGCGAAAGCATCTCGACCAGCAGGAAGCGGGCTTCCAGGTGGCCGGAGTGAAAACCGATGGAGCGCCTCAGGACGGAAACCGCGCCTTCGGCGTCACCCTGCTCGGCCAGCATTTTGGCCAGGGGGAAAAATACCCGTGAGTTCGGATCGTCGGAGAGGACTTCGCGGTAGAATTCAATTTTTGATGTCATCGCCTACGCTTCCTTCGGGGGTGTGTCCGGGAAAGAGATAAATGATTTCATTGTCGCGCAGATAGTTGCCGTGGGCACGGGTCATCTTCTCCGTGAAGGCCCTGTCGGACTTGAGCCAGCGGATTTCCTGGCTCAGATCCAGGGAACGCCCGCCCAGGTTTTCCAGCCTGAGCTTCAACTGCTTTTGATGGCTTTTCAGATCCAGGTAGGCGAATACGCCCTTGTCGCTCCAGAGGAGATTATACAGCAAGACGGCATTGCATGTCAGGATGAGCGCCAGGAGCAATCGCCGCATGTATGGGCCTATTGGAACGTAATGTTGCGTGTTGCGCCCTGACGCGTGAGCGTTACGGGCGTCTTCAGTTCCTGCAGGAAACGTTCAGTAGCCGTCTCTATACGCGACACATCATCCTCGTCAAGCGAGACGCTGTCCATATCGTCCATAAAGGCCCGAAGTACCTTGAATTCCGACAGCAGCAGATGTCCGGAATCAATGGTGCGAAGCAGCGGCTCCAGCTCCAGAATGGTCTGGAGGCAGTTCGTGATGCGCGCGGCAAAAACAGAAGATTTGACGTTTTTCATAACGACCCTGTCCTGTTCCATCTTTGGCGGCGAACAACCCGCCGATGGGACCAGAAAACCTTAAGCCACTTCAGCCGGGAAGGCAATCCCGACGCCGTATCCGCCAGGATGAAAAAACCGGCACCCCAGGCTCGATCCAGACGCCCGCCCCACCCTGCCCGGCTGTCCGGCGGATGGCCCGGCCTGCGCGGCGTCACGCCTTCTCGGGCGACCAGTTCTTGAAGAACGTATACATGTAATTGGCCCCAGAGCCGATGGTCAGGCCCAGCGCCACATACAACAGCATATCCCCGAACGGCCCCGGATCGATGCCCCACACGGGGTAGTGCAGGATGAGCGGACACAGGGCGGCGCTCTGGATAATGGTCTTGAGCTTCCCGAAGCGATCGGCGGCGATGACGATACCGGAATCCGAGGCCACGGCCCGAAGCCCCGTCACGGCCATTTCCCGGCCGATGATGAGCACGGCCACCCAGGCCTCCACCCAGCCAAGATGCACCAGCATGATAAGCACCGACCCGATGAGCAGCTTGTCCGCAAGCGGGTCCAGGAACTTGCCCAGGTTGGTGACCAACCCCATGCGCCGCGCCAGCAGGCCGTCCACGATATCCGTCACGGACGCCAGCACGAAAACCAGCAAGGCCGCGACGCACATGGCCTGCCCAGGGAAATACAGCATGAGCACCAGCACGGGAACGATCCCGATGCGGGCCAGGCTCAGTATGTTGGGGAGGTTCATCATATGCGTCCTTATTATGGCGCGGGCGGCGTCCGCCGTCTTCTTGTTGCCGTTCTAGGCCATCGGGATCTCTCCCTGACATCACATCCCCAAATCAATGCAGCACCGGTTGGGGCAAGAACATGAACGAACTGTTTCGTCCTAGCGCCGCGTGGTGGCGTGGGCCTCCAGGCTGGACTGGGCGGCATTGTCGATGGTGTCGGCCAGGGCCATGAGCGCGTCCTTCACCGGGGACGGCTCGTCCATGAGCACCACGGGCTTGCCTACGTCCCCGGCCACCACGGTGATGGGGTCCAGGGGCACGGCGCCCAGGAACTCGATGCCGTACTTTTTGGCCAGCTCCTCGCCGCCGCCCTTCTTGAACAGGGCGATCTCCTTGGAGCAGTGCGGGCAGATGAGCCCGCTCATGTTCTCCACGATGCCCAGGATGTTGGCCTGGGCGTACTGCAGGAAGTTGATGGCCTTTCGCACGTCCGCCAGGGACACCTCCTGCGGGGTGGTGACCACCACGCACAGGGCGTCGGGGATGGTGCGCAGCACGGTCATGTGCTCGTCTCCGGTTCCCGGAGGGGAGTCGATCACCAGGTAGTCGAGCTCGCCCCACTGGATTTCGCCGATGAACTGCCGGATGGCGGAAGTCTTCATGGGGCCGCGCCACAGGACGGCCTGATCCGGGTCCTTCAGGAGCGACTCCATGGAGACCACGTACAGGTTCTCGCCGCAGGCCTTGGGGGACACCTCGCCCTGGGCGTTGCCTTCCAGGTTGCCCGAAAGGCCCAGCATGCGCGGCACGCTCGGCCCGTGCAGGTCCACGTCCAGGATGCCCACCTTGTGGCCCTTGCGGGCCAGGGCCGCAGCCAGGTTCACGGTGATGGAGCTCTTGCCCACGCCGCCCTTGCCGCTCATGACGAAGAGCTTGTACTTGATCCTGGACAGGGTGGAGGAGATGCGGGCGTCCTGCTGCTGCGTCTTGGCGTCCTTCTCGGCGGATTTCGCGTCCTTGCATTCGCCCGAGGCGGGCTTGGAGCTGCACGAGCTGGACTTCGCGCACGTCTTGCAGGTGGACGGGCTCTCTTTTCCCTTCATCTTGATCTTCATAAGTATTTCCTCCGGACGGACTACCAGGCGTGACGGCCCACAAGGTCAACGAACATGACCTGCCCCACCGTTTTGCGCCCGATCTTCCCTTCCTGTTTGCGTATGACCATAAGCATCTGGCTGCGACGTTCCACGCCCACCGGGATGACCATCTGCCCCGGGTCGGCCAACTGGTCGATGTAGGGCTCGGGAACCTTGGGACCGCCCGCCGTGACCAGGATTCGGTCGAAGGGCGACTTCTCGGGCCAGCCGAGGGTTCCGTCGTCGAGTTTCAGCTGCACGTTGCCGTAGCCCATGGACGAAAGGCGGGTCCTGGCCAGCTGGTGGAGCTCAGGCACGCGCTCCACGCTGAAGACGGTCGCGCCCATCTCGGCCAGAACCGCCGTCTGGTAGCCTGAACCGGTTCCTATCTCAAGGACCTTCATGCCGGGCTTCACGTCCAGAAGCTCGGTCATCCAGGCCACCACGTACGGCTGCGAGATGGTCTGGCCCTGCCCGATGGGCAGGGGATGGTCCTCGTAGGCCTGGGGTTTCAGGGCCTGCTCCACGAACTGATGGCGCGGGACCTTGCGCATGGCCGCGAGCACGGCCGGAGAGGACAGGCCCCTGGCCATGATCTGTTCGCGCACCATGCGCTCTCTGCTGCGTCTGGGATCGATTTCCATCTTGCTTTCCGGGCCTGATCGGCCAACTGACAAGAAAAATCAGATTTCCCCACGCAAGTCAACGCCTTGTCGAAATCTTCCGCCCGGACACCGGGCTCATGCCGGAAATGCCCCTGGCTCTTGACAGGAAAGCGTTTCAGGGTTGGAATGAATAGGAATCCAAAAAGGAGAACGGCCATGCTCACCGTCGGCGATCTCATGACCACCAAGGTCTTCACGCTCCTGGAGTCCGACTCCCTGTACACCGCCAAGCAGATCATGGAGATGGCCAGGGTACGCCACGTGCCCATCGTGGATGCCAACGAATCCTTCATCGGCCTGATAACCCACCGGGACATGCTGGCCCTGGCCGTGTCCAAGCTGTCCGACATCGATCCGTCCACCCAGGACGAACTGGATGCGGGCACTCCGCTGCACGAGATCATGCGCACCGACGTGGCCGTGGTGAGCCCCGAGACGCTCCTGCGCGACGCAGCCCACATGCTCCTGGAGCACAAATACGGCTGCCTGCCAGTGGTGGACGGGAAAAAGCTCGTGGGCATCATCACCGAGGCCGACTTCCTGCGCCTGACCATAAGCCTCATGGACGCCATCGAAGGCCAGGACTGAAATCCGTTCTCCGGCCACGAATGACAAGAGGGCCGCGCTCCCTGCCCGGTTACGCCCGGGAGCGCGGTCGTGGTTTTGCCAGGGCTACTCCACGCAGATCATGTCGTAGCTCTCGCCCGTCAGGCACACGCCCCCCGACGGTGTGACCTCGAAGGTGTTCTCCACGCCGACCATGCCCACCCCCGCGACGCCCATCTTGGGCTCCACGGCCATGACCATGCCCTCCTGGAAAGGCTCATCGAAGCCCTTGGCCAGCACGGGCCAGGCGTCCACCACCAGGCCGATGCCGTGCCCCAGGAAGGGCACCTTGTTGCCCCCAAGGCCCATGAACCCCTCGGCGAAGCCTTCGCGCTTGGCCCACTCCAGGCAATGGGCGTAGATCTCGGCGGGGATGCTCCCCGGCTTCAAATGCTCGGCCACGTAGGCCTGCACGTCCATGCAGAAAGCGTGGGCCGAAGCCACCTCGTCCGGGATGGAATCCTTGGGGCCGGCCCAGTAGATTTGCGTCTTGTCCGTGACGTAGCCCTCCAGGGCGAAGCCGCAGTCCACGCTCAAGGGCTGGCCCTTGCGCCACACCTGCCCGGCATAGCCCATGAAGGGGATGGCCGGGTGCTCGCCGCGAAGCCCCAGGGGGCCGTTGAACACGCTGGGGTAGTTGCCGGAATCGCCCGCCGCGATGTGCCCCAGGAAGATCTCCTCGCCGTGGGCGCCCATGCGGATCATACCCGGATGGCCAAGCTCGAAGAAGACCTCCCAGACCGCGTGGGACACCTGGCGCTCGTTCATGCCCACGCGCAGACGCGCTGGCAGCAACTCGGCCATGGCCTTGGCGTGGCGCTGGCCGCACAGGCGGATCTTGGAGAGCTCCCATTCGGTTTTCAAGGCCTGGGCGCGCGTGAGGACCATGTCGCCCGACACGAATCGGACGTCGCTCAGGCGCGAGGTGATGAGGTTGGCCAGGTTCCAGGACAGGCCGTTCATCTCAGCGCCGACGACCTGGGAAAGCGGCGAACCGGCCCCGTCGCACAGGCCGGGGATGTCCGAGTAGGAGCGGAAGGGCACGATGGTCGGAAGGGGCGATTCCATCCGGGCGCGCTCCATGCCCTTGCGCACCATGAGCACCGGCTGGCCTTCGCGCGGCAGCCAGAAGACGCCGTTGCCAAAGGTTCCGGTTAAATAGTAGATGGCCAGCCGGGAAAACACCAGCAGCCCCCCGGCCTCGGGAAGCTGCGAGTCCATGAGCTGGCGGCACACAGCATGACGCCGGGAAACCTCCTCGGCGGGCATCACTTCAATGGCTTCAAACATGTCGGGTACTCCGGTAAACGTTTACGCATACGCCGCCCTGGTGACGGCGATGCTGCTGTACGGCGGCTCCTTCGTGGCCATGAAGGCCGCCGTCCAGGTTCTCGATCCCTGGCTGATCGTGCTCGGGCGGATGCTCTTGGCCACTGCCGCCTTCAGCCTGTTCTTCAGGCGCATCCCGCCCATCGGCGACCTGCGCCGTCATCTGCCCAAACTCCTGGTGATGGCCCTGTGCGAGCCCTGCCTCTACTTCGTGTTCGAGGCCAAGGCGCTCACGCTCACCCAAGCATCCCAGGCTGGCGTTATCACGTCGCTCTTGCCGGTGATGGTGGTCTGCGCCGCCGGACTCTTCCAGGGGGAGCGCACCTCGCGCCTGGGCTGGCTCGGGTTGTGCCTGGGCGTCTCGGGCGCGGCGGTCCTGAGCGCCTTCGCGCCCGAAGACCCATACTCGCCAGACCCCGTGCTCGGCAACCTCCTGGAGTTCGCGGCCATGGCCTGCGCCACGGTGTACACGCTCATGGTCAAGCATCTGGTGCGCCACTTCTCGCCGCTCTTTCTCACGGCCTTCCAGGTGGTCACCGGGGCGGTGTTCTTCACGCCCGCCCTGCTCATCTCGCCCTGGCCGGGATCGCTTGGCTGGGAGGCCCTGGCCGCCATCGCCTATCTCGGGCTCGGGGTGAGCGTGGGAGCCTATTCGCTTTACAACTACTGCCTCTCCAAGCTCACCGCCGCGCGGGTGGCCGGGGCGGTGAACCTCATCCCGGCCTTCACCCTGGCGCTTGGCTGGCTGCTCCTGGGCGAGACCGTGGCCGGGTGGCAATGGCTCGGAATCGCGTTGGTTCTGGCCGGTGCGCGCCTGAGCGGACATTCCCCTTGAGGACGCCCTCGCTTTGCGGTTAGAAGGGCCGGAGCGGGCCATATCGGCCCACGTTTCATGCACACCGTATAATTGACGTAAAGGCGGCAGACATGCTCGTAGGCGACGCCGACATGCGCCAGGCTCTTGCCGGGTGCTCTTCCGTGGCCATCGTCGGGGCCAAGGACAAGCCCGGCAGCCCCGTGGACCGGGTGGGGCGCTATCTGATCGAAAGCGGCTTCACGGTCTATCCGGTGCACCCCGTGCGCAAGGACGTGTGGGGGCTCACCACCTACGCGAACCTCGCAGATATCCCGCATCCCGTGGACATCGTGGATCTTTTCCGGGCTGCGGACAACTGCCCCGAGCACGCCCGCGAAACCCTGAAGCTCTCCGTTCCACCCAGGATATTCTGGATGCAGTCGGGCATCTTCAGCTTCGAGGCCCGCTCCATCCTCGTCGGGTCGCCCATCAAGGTGTTCGAGGACCTCTGCCTGATGGTCGAGCACCGCCGCCTCTTCCATGCCGACTGACATGAGCCAGGAACCCAGCGCTTTCGAGTGCCGCCGTTGCGGCCATTGTTGTCAGGGCGAAGGCGGCATCGTGCTCACGGTCAAGGACCAGGAACGCCTGGCCGTACATCTGGGCATCGCCGTGGCAGAGCTCGTGGCCCAGCACACCACCAGCAAGGGCGAGAAGGTGCACCTGGGCGTGCGCGAAGACGGCTTCTGCCTCTTCTTCCAGGACGGCTGCGCCATCCACCCCGCCCGGCCCGACATCTGCCGGGCCTGGCCCTATTTCCGGGGCAACCTGCTGGACGACTCCAGCTGGGAGATGTCCCTGGAGTACTGCGCAGGCATCAACCCCAACCTGTCGCACCAGGAATTTGTCCGTCAGGGCCTGGAAGCTCTCAGGAAACAGGACGTGGGCGTCACCGGCGACCCTGACGCGCCCTGCGCCCTGCGCCTGGACGGGATAGGCAAGCCGTGAACGTCACCGAGGCCCATCGCATCCTGGGCCTGTCTCCCGACGCAGGGCCGGAGGAGCTCAAAAAGAGCTACCGCCTGTTGGCCTTCCGCTACCACCCGGACCTGCACCCCGGCGACAACCTGGCCAAGCGAAAGTTCCAGCATCTGAACGAGGCCTACCTGCTGCTCAAGCAGGTGATGGCCGAAGGCCCGCCCAAGGCCGCACGCCGCCCGGAAAAGCCGAAGCCCGAGCCCGACGCCACCACGCGCAAGAAGGCCAAGACCGCCTACACCAAGGCCTCCACCCAGGACACCCAGAAGACCAACTACTACTTCCGGCGCGAGGACGTGCTGCAGGACCTGCTGAAAGACGCCTTCGCACGCCAGGTCTTCGAGGACATCTACAACGAGCTGCACAAGCCCGGCCACCAGGGCCAGTCGCCGGGCCAGCCCCAGGGCGAACCAAGGAGCTCCACCAGCCGCACCCTGGACGTGCGCGTGGGCAAGTCCAAGTGGTCCATGGACCTCTCCGAGGGCGTGCTCGGCGGCATCAAGGGGATGCTGCTCAAGCAGCTCGACGACGAGCAGACCGTGCAGGTCCCTCCCACCAGCATCCTGCCGGGCGCGAAGCTTCGGGTCGGCGTTTCCCAAGGGCTCTCCGGCGAACAAAAGACCGTGGAATTCACCCTGCCCCGCGACTACACGCTGGGCCAGTCCATAAGGCTCAAGGGGCTTGGCCGCAGGCTCGGCCCCTGGAAGGGCGACCTGTACCTGCGCCTGACCATCGGATAGAGACGAATCGTCGACATATGGCGGGAATTGCCGGGGGCAGCCTGAGCGGTTCCGGCCTTTGTCCAGACTGTGGCATTGCGCCGCAGGGTCGACGTGCGTTTCCTTGCACAGTTTCCCTCTTGCCCTGTCACGCAATAATGCTATTATCCGCCATTCCTTTGCGCGCGGCTTTCCCTGGGCGTGTGCTCCTGCTGGCCTCGTGCGAACGCCTCCGCCCTGCGCACCGCCTCTGGCTTCGCATCAGGGAGGTTATGTGACAACCAAAGACGACTGGAATCTCCAGGAAACAACCACTGAACAGGCTGGCCCGGGAAGCGTCCCCCTTTCCGTTCCGGTCTCCGCCCAGGACATGCAGACCGAGCAGATGTTCCGAGGACTGCTGGAAAGCGCCCCGGACGCCATGGTCATCGTGAACACGAGAGGCGAGATCAAGCTGGTCAACGCCCAGACGGAAAGCCTCTTTGGATACCGACGCTCGGATCTTCTGGGCTTACAGGTGGACATGCTGGTGCCCGAACGGCTCAGGGAGAAGCACAGGCAACACCGGGCTGGATATTTCCAGAACCCCAAGGTGCGGGCCATGGGGGTGGGCCTCGAACTGTACGGACAGCGCCAGGACGGAACGGAATTCCCCGTGGAGATTAGTCTGAGCCCGCTGCATGCCGCCGAGGGCCTGCTGGTGATAGCGGCCGTGCGCGACGTGACGGTGCAGAAGCAGGCTTCCCGGTACGCGCGAAGCCTCATTGAAGCCAGCCTGGACCCCCTGGTCACCATCAGCTCCGAAGGCAAGATCACAGACATCAACGAGGCAACGATCACTCTGACGGGCAGGTCTCGCGACGAACTCATCGGTTCGGATTTCTCCAACTATTTCACCGAGCCACAAAAGGCCCGAGACGGTTACCTCCAGGTTTTCGAGAAGGGGTTCGTCACCGACTACCCCCTGACCATCAGCCACCGGGACGGTCGGCAGGTGGACGTCATGTACAACGCATCGGTGTACAGGGATCTGCGGGGCAATGTGCTGGGCGTGTTCGCCGCCGCAAGGGACGTCACCCAGCGCAACAAGGCGGAGGCCATGTTCCGGGGCCTGCTGGAAAGCGCACCGGACGCCATGGTCATTGTGAACACGAACGGCGAGATCAAGCTGGTGAACGCCCAGACGGAAAGCCTCTTCGGATACCGACGCTCGGATCTTCTGGGCTTCCAGGTGGACATACTGGTGCCCGAACGGCTCAGGGAGAGGCACAAGCAACACCGGGCAGGTTATTTCCAGAACCCCAAGGTGCGCTCCATGGGCGTCGGTCTCGAACTCTATGGCCAGCGCCAGGACGGGACGGAATTCCCCGTTGAGATAAGCCTGAGCCCCCTGCGAACCGCCGATGGATTGTTGGTCAGCGCCGCGATCAGGGACGTCACCCAGCGCAAGGAAACCGAGGTCGAACTCGCCTCGCGTAAACGAGAAGCCGAAGCCGCTAAGCAGCAGGCCGAAATCGCCAACCGGGCGAAGTCGGACTTTCTGGCCAACATGAGCCACGAGTTGCGTACGCCGCTCAACTCCATCATTGGTTTTTCCGAGGCCATTATCGACGGCCTCACCGGGGAGCTTACCGAAAAACAGCAGCGATTCATGGGCATGATCTACGAGAGCGGAAAGCACCTGCTGAGCCTGATCAACGACATCCTGGACCTAGCCAAAGTGGAATCCGGAAAAATGGAACTGGATGAGTCCGAGTTCCCACTTACCGACATCATGAACGGATCCATTGCCATGCTCAGGGAAAAGTCACTGAAGCACAACATCTCCGTCAGCCATGAAATTGACCCCGGCCCGGAGATCATGCTCCGGGCCGACAGCAGAAAATTGAAGCAGATACTGTTCAATCTGCTCAGCAACGCGCTCAAGTTCACGCAGGATGGCGGAGCGGTGCACATCCACACATCGCGGGTGTCGCTGCCCCGAGATTTCACGGAGGACCAAGGGCACGCCCTGGAACTCAAGGACCTGTCGGGAGAATTCGTCCGGATTTCCGTGTCTGATACGGGAATCGGCATCAATGCGGATGATATTCCCCTGCTCTTCAAGGAGTTCTCCCAGCTCGAGTCCCCGTACGACAAACGGTATCAAGGGGTCGGTCTCGGCCTAGCTCTGACGAAGAAGTTCGTCGAACTCCATGGCGGCAGGATATGGGTGGTCAGCGAACCCGGTAAAGGGAGCATGTTCACGTTCGTGCTGCCGCTAGGCACAGGAGGTTGAGATGCCCGCCACCATCCTGGTAGTGGAAGACACTCTTTCGAACCGTGAACTGTTGAGCTTCCTCCTGCGGTATCACGGTTACGAGGTTCTGGAAGCGGAGAACGGGGAATCCGGCGTCAGCATGGCGCGCGCCAACAAACCGGATCTGATTGCCATGGACATGCAGATGCCCGTCATGGACGGGATGACGGCCATGCGGAAGCTCAAAAAGGATCCGGAGACCAGCGGCATCAAGATCATCGCCGTGACGTCCTTCGCCATGAAGGGCGACCGGGAAAAAGCCCTCGAGGCAGGTTTCGACGGGTACATCACCAAGCCGATCGACACCCGCGCCTTCCCGGACCAGATCCGCTCGTTTCTCCCCGCCTGACGCCTGGTCAGGCCTCAGGCCTGCGCCTGAAAAGGCAATTCGATTATGAACCTGGTCCAGGCGCCCGGTTCTGACTCCATAACGATCGTACCGTCGTGGTTCGTGCTGATGATGTAGTAGCAGACGGCCAAGCCCAGGCCGGTTCCCTCCCCCGACTGTTTGGTGGTGAAGAAGGGGTCGAAGATGCGCCTGCGGATGTTATCCGCTATGCCCGGACCGTTGTCCTCCACAACGATCCTGACTTTGTCCCCCTCGCGGCTGGTCGCAAGGGTGATGGTCGGCACCCTGTCCCCGGAAGCATGCTCGGCCATGGCTTGGGCCGAATTCTTGAGGAGGTTCAGAATAACCTGCTCGATTTCCGACTGAATGCAGGAAACCGGCGGCAGGTCGGCACCGTATTGCTTAACCACTGTAATGCGACGGAAGTCGTATTTCTTCTTCAGGTCGTAATCGGACGAAGCGAGCTCGAGACCTTTGTCCAGAACGTCGTTCATGTTGACCAGGGCGCGGACTGTGTCGCTCTTTCGGCTGAAATCAAGCATGGTCCGTACTATCTTCGAGGCCCGCCCCCCCGACTCCCGAATGGAAGCCAGGAACTGCATCGCCTCTCTTTTTTCAACATAGCAACTGATGCTCTGCATCGTGCAACCGCATTCCTCCGCCGCCTTGACGTTCGTCGGGTGATCAGGCTCGAACCGCTTCTGCAGCACCTGGGCCGACTGGACGATGCTGCCCAGCGGGTTGTTGATCTCATGGGCCATGCCGGCGGCTAGGCCACCCACCGAGGCCATCTTCTCCGACTGGATCAAGATGTCCGAGATCCGCACATGCTCAGTGACATCATCCACCCGGATGACCACGCCGTCGATACCGTCGGCAACCAAGGGATAGAACATGATGTTCTGATAGCACAGCTGGCCGCCTTCCCAGCAGGGTTGCCGTTCGATGCTGACAGGTCTTCGTTCCAGGACCGCCTGCTTGATGCTCTTCATGTGGTCGGCGAACCGTGGAATCACGTCCTCCAGCGACTTGCCTTCGACCGACTCCACCGTGTGCCCGACTGCCGCACTAGCCGCCAGATTCAGGTGCGTCACCTTGCCCTGCGGGTCCACTCCGATGATTTGCGACGGCATGGAGTCAAAGAGGTTCGTGATGTAGTGGTGCGCCTTGGCCAGTTCCTCTTCCAGGTTCCTGCGTTGGGTGACGTCCCTCACGATGAACTGCACGAAGCTGCGGTCGGGGAGAACGACCACCTTGGCCATATACTCAGCAATGAGCACCGACCCGTCGGGCCTGCGCAACTCGATCTCCAGGCTGCCTTCACCTGTCCGGACTATGGCGTCATAGGCATTCCTGCCTTCCTTGGAGTGCGCCTCGGGCAGCAGCTGCCAGATGCGCATGTACCGGAGGGCCTGATAATCCCTGCCGCTTTGCCGCTGGAATTCGGGGTTGCAATCAACCACAAAACCCGTCTCCGGGTCGGTCAACACGATGCCGTCCCTGGCCTCGGTGAAGATTGCACGGAATTTCTGATTCGCCTCCGTCAGTTCCAGGGTGCGCGCGGCAACCTCCACCTCGAGGTTGTTCTTGTGCCGCCGCAACTCATCCTCGGCCCGTTTGCGCTCGGCGACTTCCCGGTTCAACTGCAGGTTCTGGGTGCGTAGCAGCTTCGTGGCGCTGGACAAGGCCATATGGGTTTTGATCCGGGCCAAGGCTTCCTGCGTCTGAACGGGCTTGGTCAGATAATCCACGGCACCGAGGTCGAACCCCCTGGTTTTGTCGGCGGTTTCCATGAGGGCGCTCAGGATGATGACCGGTATGTCCCGCGTCGCCTCATCGTCCTTCAGGCGGCGGCAGACCTCGAATCCGTCCATTCCGGGCATCAGGATGTCCAGGAGGATCAATGAAGGCGGGTCGGCCCTGGCGGCGGCCAGGCCCTGGGCACCGTCTGGGGTGGAGCGCACCAGGTAGCCCGCCGTGCTCAAAATCACCTCCAGCAGCTCGACATTGTTCTCATTGTCGTCGATGATCAGAATATGGCCGTTGGAGATGGTGCTCTCTTGTTTGGTATTCATCTGGACCGCTCCTTGCCAGGGGTGGCTCGGTCAAGGTGAGCTTTTCCTGATATCTCGGATACCCAGGGAAAGGCCACCATTTCAACCTAGCACGATATCTGAATCGAGCCTATAATAAATCTCCTGGAAGAAAGAACACGGGGTCCGATCTCGCGGGGCTCTGAGCACCCTTGCTGTTTTGCGGTCTCGTTCCGTTTCGTACAGATCCCCACGCAGGAGGTCCTCAGCATGCTCTCAGACGCAAAGCGCCGGATTGCGACCATGTGCCGGTTGCTGATGGCAACGTTTCTTGTAGTGTTTCTAGCAACGCAGGCAGCACAAGCCCAGCGTGTGGGCGGCCCCTGCTCCTACGCTGATTTTCCGGGAAAGATTGACGTGATCGCCGTGCAGCCTGCTCCGCGCGCAGGCGCTGGCGCGCCTGCCCCTCCCTATCAGTCCTACCGGGTGGTCTTCACCTTCACGCCAGCCGGAGCCGTGAGGCACCCGCTCTACAAGCCCGCGAAGACCTACGAACTGACCCTCGCCGGAGGCGAAGCCCCCGGCCCCGCGTTCCTGAAGAAGTACGGTGTCCGGCCCGGCGCGCAGTTCAAGACAGAGTTGCACCTCATCACCGCCGGGACCTGTTCTCCAGTGGTGTTCACCTTCCACGGCATCGACGTGCACGACAGGTTTGAGAGCAAAGAGAAATAATCGAGCAGGTGAAGCGCTAGATCATCCCGTCCATGAACAGGTGGGAATAATACCCCAGCACCGCCGCCAGATAAAAGGGCATGAGCGGCTGCCAGGTCATGCCCATGAGGATTATGGGCGCGATCAGGATGGGGCTCGGGATGACCAGCGCCGCCCACCAGGTGTGCGTCCAGCCGCGATGCGACCCCACGGCGGGCAGTATGGCGCAGAACCCAAGCAGCGCCGCGTAGCGGTACTCCCCTTTGAGGATGAGCACCGCGTCCGCGATGACCGCCGCCCCGTAATAGAGGTGGCGCCCCTTCGAGTTGGTGTCCACGTCCGGGAAAAGCGCCCCGAGCACCCCCAGCACGGCCAGCATGGCCATGACCTTGGGCTCCGGCCTGTACACTCCAAGCCACCACGCACCGCCGAGGACCGCTCCCGTGGCCGCCAGCGATCCGGCGATATGTCCTTTGAATCCGGGCATGGGTCTTGGTAGCATCGGGCCGGTCAGGCTGGCAAGCCTGCCTGGACGCATCCCGACTCGAAAAGTCGAAAATCCTGACAGCCGGGTACTCCGATACAAACGAAAAAGCCGGGGCAGGCTGCTCGCGCATCCCGCCCCGGCTTGTAGTCTCAAGCAGAAGTTTCGCCGTCCGGACCTAGAAGAAGTCCTTTTCGCATTCGCTGATGGTCTCGTCGATCACCTGCTGCAACTTGGGCGGCAGCCCCATGATGTCCACGTTCAGGAAGCCGCGCACGATGGTGGAGGTGGCCTCCTCCTCGTTCAGGCCCCTGGCCATGAGGTATTCGATCTCTTCCTGGGCGATCTTGCCCACCGCCGCCTCGTGGGAGAGCTCCACGCCGTCCACGGTGGCTTCCAGCTCCGGGATGGCGTGGATGATGCCGCCGCCAAGGATCAGGCCCTTGCACTCCAGGTGGCCGCGCGCAGGCACGCTGTTGCCCGCGATGTGGCCCCTGGCGATGATGTGGCCGCCGGTGGTGATGGTGCGCGCGATCATCTCGCCCCTGGTGTCCGGGGCGTTCAGGAGGATGCGGCTGCCGGTGTCCAGGTAGGAGCCCTCGGGGGCCACCATGACCGAGTTGAACCGGGCCACAGCGCCTTTGCCCGAGAGCGTGATGGTGGGGTACATCTGGAGGTCGCGCACGGGCTTCAAAAGCACGTAGTTGTTGAGGTAGACGCCGCCCTCTTCCACCACGCCAGCCGAACGGGGACGCACCACGGTGTTCTCGGCCCAGTTGTGGATCATGGTGAAGGTGAGCTTGGCGTTCTTCTTCACGTAGAACTCGGAGATGCCCATGTGGGCCGCGCCCTTGGAATCGTGCGCCACTGAGCAGCCGGTGATGATGTGCAGCTCCGAGTCCTCTTCCACCACGACGATGTTGTGCACGGCCTGGCCGGTCATGTCGCCCTTGATGAACAGGCAGGACTGCACCGGCTCGGTGATCTTCGCGCCCTTCTCGGTGCGGATGAAGTAGCCGCCGTGCAGGTTGTCGTACGCGGCGCGGGTGAACTCGTCCTTGTCCTTGTCGATCAGCTTCCACATGTATTCGGTCAGGCCGTCGTACTTGGCCATGGCCGCCTTGATGTCCATGATCTCAACGCCTGCGCGGCGGGATTTGCAGTGCACCGCGCCGTGGTCCATGTGCATGTAGGTGCCGCTGACCGCGTCGGTGGAGACGTCCACCCCGGCCATGAGCAGCTGGTGCTTGTCGGCCTCGCTCAGGGTGTTCAGGTCGGCGATCTGGCCGGGAGCCGGGGCGTTGAAGTCGAATTCTTTCAGATTGATGGGCTTCATTGGGGCACTCCGTTTAGGCCAGGCAACGCAGGCATTCCTGGTACCCGAAGCGGGTGATGTGATCCAGGATGTCGCGGGGGTTGGATTCGCAGCACAGCTTGCCTTCGTACATCACCTGGCCGCGGTCGGCGTTGATGTACTCCAGGATGTAGCCTGTGTGGGTGATGATGAGCCCGGCCACGTGGCGGCCGCACTTGGCCATGCGCAGGCTGCGCTCGGTGCCCATGGCGCACTCGCCGCCCAAGAGCTCGCGCACGGTGTGGCCGATGAGCTTCATGTTCTCCAGGTCCACGCCGGATTCGGGCTCGTCGAAGAGCACCATGTGCGGCTGCTGGCTCATAAGCTGAAGCAGCTCCGAGCGCTTGATCTCGCCGCCGGAGAACCCGGCGTTCACGTCGCGCTCCAGGAAATCGGTCATATTGACGCGCTTGGCCATGGCGTCCACGGCCACGGGTCTGCCCTGGGCGGCCATGCTCACCAGATGCCGGAGCTTCAGGCCGTGGATGGTGGGCGGACGCTGGAAGGACATGCCGATGCCGAGCTTGGCGCGCTCGTAGATGGGGGCGTGGGTGATGTCGTGCCCGCGAAACAGGATGCGCCCCTTGGTGATGGTGTAGTTGCCAAATCCCATCAGGGTCATGAGCAGGGTGGTCTTGCCGGAGCCGTTGGGGCCGAACAGGATGAAGGTTTCGTTTTCCTTGATCTCCAGGTCGATGCCCTTGAGCACTTCCCTCTCGCCGATGGTCACGTGCAGATTTTCTATGATGAGCATTGAAGCCTCGTGTTTGGGTCGGGACAAAACGCTAAAACCGCTGAAAAAAAGGTTGGGTAAGTCAGATGCCCGCCGTTGTCCAGCGCGGACGGATCACTGGCGTTCGTAGGACCGGCTCTCCGGCAAGTAGCAGTAGCGGCAGTCGAGCCTGCCGAAGAACCGCACCAGCAGCATGCCGAAAGCGAAGCCGCCCGCGTGCGCCCACCAGGCCACGGATTGCCCGTCCGTCAGCGGCGAGGCGGCCATCAGTCCGGACGTCACCTGGATGAGGAACCACAGCCCCAGGAAAATCACGGCAGGCACTTCCACGATCCAGGGAATGAAGAAAATGGGGATCAGCACGATGACGCGCGCCTGGGGGAACAGGCGGAAATAGGCCCCCATCACCCCGGCAATGGCCCCGGACGCGCCCACCACCGGCATGGTGGAGGTGGTGTTGAACAGCACATGCAGAACCAGCGCCGCCACGCCCGAAAGCAGGTAGAAGGCCAGGAAACGCCAGTGGCCCAGCGCGTCCTCCACGTTGTCTGCGAACACCCAGAGCACCCACATGTTCAGAAGAAAATGCAGCCAGCCGCCGTGCAGGAACATGTACGTGCCCGCGCTCAGCCACCCGTCCGCCGGATAGCCCATCATGGCGGCCCACTCCGGGTCCATGATCCGAAGAGGCACAGCCCCGTAGAAGTGCAGGAACATGTTCAGCATATTCTCCGGCATGGCCTGCTCGAAAAGGAACACCAGCAGGTTCAGCACGAAGAGCGTGATCACCACCACGGGCCGCCGGATGCGGGGAATGTTGTCCTTCAGGGGTATCATGATCGCTCGTGATATCGCTTGCGGGCGCGGACCGTGCCGCGCCCGGCATCGTTACGCGTAGTCCTTCGAACGCATCCAGGCCAGGAGCTTCCAGATCTCGCCTGCGCGTTCGCAGCGCAGTTTGGTCAGCAGTTCGTCCACGCCCGCGCGGGTCTGGTCGATGGAGCCGGAGTTGTCCACAATGTGGCGGCACGCGCCGAGCTTCTTGTCCTCGGGCCACTGCCATGCGTCGAACAGAGCGATTGTTGCCTCGTCCCAGCCGCGTTTTTCAGCAAGGCGCTTATGGCGAAGCTCGCCTGGGCAGGAGACTCCCACGGCCAGGTCCACCACGTCGGAACCCAGCCACCCGGCCTCCAGCAGCATGGGGATTTCCGCGAAGGCCGCGCGGGCTTCGCCCTGCGCCTCCCAGAAGGCACGCAGCTTGTGCAGCACCATGGGATAGAGGACATCCATGAGCTCCCGGCGGAAGCTCTCGGACGTGCGCATGGCTTCCAGCAACGCCGCCTTGTTCACGGGGGACTCGGCATCGGGCACGAAACGCTCCCCGTAGCGCGAGCTCAACATGTGCCAGCAGTCCGCTCCGGGCTGGTACAACTCGGCCACGCAGCGGTCTGCGCTCCAGGTGGCCCACTTGCGCTCCGCCAGGGCGTCCAGCACGGTGCTCTTTCCGCTGCCCGGCAGGCCCAGCACGCCCACGCGCTGAAGCTTGCGGCTCAGGTGCAGGGGGATGCGCCAGAAATCGCGCGGTGGCTTGCAGGTGAAGTCCATCATCTCGCCGGAAACGGGATGGGTGAAACTCAGCTTCCAGGCGTGCAGCATCTGGCGCGAAGCAAGCTTCAGGAGCATGGGGTCCTCGCGCCTGAGCATGTTCACCTTGTGCGGCCCGTAGAGCGCGTCGCCCAAAAGCGGATGCCCCACATGGGCCATGTGCACGCGTATCTGGTGGGTGCGCCCGGTGGCGATGTCCACCTCGGCCAAGCTCACGCGTTTGTCGGGCGAGGTCCAGACGATGCGGTAGCTGCTCACGGCCTCTCGCCCGCTCGGCACCACGCCCATGCGGGTCTTGTGGCCGGAGTCGCGCCCCACGGGGGCGTCGATCACGGCCTCGTCCTTGGCGGGGCGGCCGTGCAGGAGCGCCAGATAGGTCTTCTTCACTTCGCGCTCGGCAAAGGCGGCCGAGAGCTTGAGGCGAACCGGCTCGTTCAGGGCCACGGCCAGAAGCCCGGACGTGTCCTTGTCGATGCGGTGCACGATGCCGGGGCGCTCGCCGTCGATGTTCTTCAGCTGCGGGAAATGGTGCAGCAGGCGGTTGACCAACGTTCCCTCGGGGCAACTGGGCGCGGGATGCACCGTCAGGCCGAAGGGCTTGTCCAGAACGGCCACGTCCTCGTCCAGGTACAGGACGACCAGGCCGCCCTCTTCCGCCTCGGGCGCGGCGCACCCTTCGGGCATGGTCAGTTCGAGGGACTCGCCCCCGCGAAGCTTGTGGGAAGGTTTGTAGATCACGGCGGAATCCACCGTGGCGTGTCCGGCCTTGATCCATTCCTGGATCTTGGCGCGGGTGATAGACTGCTGCGAAAGGGTCTCTGCCCAGAACTGGTCGAGACGGCCAGGGGCTGCGGCTATGGCCGTGGTGTGTGACATAGGCTGTGGATGCATGGAAAATGTTGGCGGGTCAACGCGGATAATGGCACAAACCCGAAATACCGCCCCTGAACCAAGCCTTTTCGGAGAATATTCACAATGAAAGCAGTACGCATTTCAGAAGGCTCCCTGCGGCTGACAGATGCTCCCATGCCATGCCCCGAGACGCACGAGGCACTGATCCGCGTGCTGATGGCAGGCATCTGCAACACAGACCTGGAACTCTTAAAAGGATACATGAACTTTTCCGGCATCCCCGGGCATGAGTTCGTGGGGCTGGTGGAATCCGCACCCTCTCGCCCGGAGCTGGTCGGCAGGCGCGTAGTGGGAGACATCAACATCGGCTCCGGCCCCGGCGACAATCGCCACGCCCCAGGCAGGACCGTGCTCGGCATCCTGGGCAAGGACGGGGCCTTCGCCCAGTACCTCACCCTGCCCGTCTGGAACTGCCATATCGTGCCGGACAACGTGAACGACCAGACAGCAGTGTTCGCCGAGCCTCTGGCGGCAGCCCTGGAAGTGGGCCAACAGGTACACCTGCGCGCAGGTGACCGGGTGGCGGTGCTTGGAGACGGCAAACTGGGAGTGCTCATCGCGCTTGCACTTCGGCATCTGTGCCCAGGCGTCGTTCTTGTGGGCAAACACCAGGACAAGCTGGCCATCGCCGCTGCCCAAGGCGTGCGCACGGCTTTGGCAGGGGATATTTCCGGCCCGTTCGACGTGGTGGTGGAAGCAACGGGCAGGCCGGAGGGCATCACCTCGGCCATGGCGCTTGTGCGCGACGAAGGGGTGATCGTGCTGAAATCCACCACGGAGGCGGCGTCCTGTCTGGACATCTCGCGCATCGTGGTGCGTGAGATCACCCTGATCGGCTCACGTTGCGGGGACACTGCCCTGGCCCTGAACCATTTGTCTCATGGCCTGGTCGATCCGTCTGGACTGGTGGAAGCCGTCCTGCCCTTCGAAGACGTGGAGGAAGCGTTCAGGCTGGCAGCGCGCCCCGGAGCGCGCAAGGTGCTGGTGCGCATGCCGTCGACATTGTGACGACACGCGACGCGAAGCCTACTGAGGGTCCAGGGGGATCATCCCCCTGGCAGGTGCAGGGCGGAGCCCTGCCGGGTCCAGGGCAGAGCCCTGGTGAGTGAAAGACTACACCTGCGGGCTCGCCAGAAGCGCCACGCCACGAATGAGATTGCCGCTGCGCGTGGGCGAAGGCCCCTCCACCACTTCGGCAACATCCCCGCCCGCCTGGGCGATCAGACCGGACAGCTCGTCCAGGGTGAAATGCCTGGCCCAATAGAGCAGCGTGCCGCCCTCGCGCACAGGGAATACGCCGTGACGCCCGGTGAGCCTGAGCCCCTCTTCGTAGCGCGCGCTGTAAACCGGATTCTCCCAGGTCTGAAGAAAGTCCTGGATGCCCACCACGCCCCGGCACACCCGGAAGGCCTCGCGCAACACGTCCGCCAATTCGCCTTCATCCACCAGCACGGTCAACACGGCCCGCAGCATCACCATGTCGAACACCCTGTCGCCAAAGGGCAGACGCCCGCCCTCCCCGGCTACAACCAGACGGCGGCTGCTGGCGCGGGCCAGACTGGCCCGGTTCACGTCCACCCCCACATAGCGCACGCCGCAGCGCTCCACCTCGCAGCCAATCCAGGCCTCGCCGCAGCCGACGTCCAGCACGCGCATGCCAGGACGCAACGCGCCAAGGAAGAGCTCCGGCATGGGGAGGCTGGAGGGCACGGCGTCGGCGCTGCGCCAGTCGAGCGCGGGAGTTGGAGCGGAGAGCGTCACGGCAGGAACCGGTTCACGGGTTGGATGGCCTTGCCGAAGCATCCCGGAATGCCCGGCGCTGTCAGTCGGGACAATCCAGACGCGGCCAGGAGGAAGCGGGCCGATGCGGCGTCTGCGAATCGAGCTTTCATTATCTTCATGACTATGCCCCTGAAGTCGCACATACCCTCAGTCTAGCATCCATGACGCTCGGGCCTGTCTCGCACGAGCCCGCAAGGCCGGAGAGGCTGGGTCGCCTAATCCTGCCTCGCGGGCCTCGCTGGTTTCGCTGGCCTCGCCGATGCGAAGCGAAATTATATCCCGAAGGGGAGATGCCGCGCGGAGCTAGCCTTTCTCCACCTTGCCCCAGTCCTTGAGGAAGGCATCGAGGCCAAGGTCCGTGAGGGGATGCTTGATGAGCTCCTTCATCACGGAGAAGGGCACGGTGCAAACGTCCGCGCCCATCAGGGCCGCGCGCACGATGTGAGTGGGGTTCCTGATGCTGGCAACGAGCACCTGGGTTTCCAGGCTGTAGTTCTGGAAGATGGTGACGATCTCTTCCACCACGGCCATGCCGTCGCCGCCGATGGCGTCAATGCGCCCCACGAAGGGGCTCACGAAGGTCGCTCCCGCCTTGGCAGCCATGAGGGCCTGGAGGGGCTGGAAAATCAGGGTGACGTTCACGTCTATGGCCTGGGCCTTCAACTGGCGCACGGCCTTCAGGCCTTCCAGCAGCATGGGGATCTTGACCACGACGTTGGGGCCGAACTTCACCAGATCCTTGGCTTCCTTGAGCATTTCCTCGGCGGTGGTGCCCACCACTTCCAGGCTCACCGGGCCGTCGACCTCTTTGCAGATGGCCTCGGCGATCTTGTGCCAGTTGCCCTTCTCCTTGGAAAACAAGGTAGGGTTGGTGGTCACGCCGTCGAGCATGCCCATGTCCTTGGCTGCCTTGATCTCATCCAGGCTTGCGCTGTCGAGGAAAAATTTCATGCGTTACCCCTCTTTCGTTTTCGAGGACTCAAGTTGTTTCAGGTACTTGTCGCGGCATTCGTAGCTGCAGAAGTGCAGCGTCCTGTCGCCTTCCCGAAGCCGTACGGAGTTGTCCGGGGAAACATAGGAGCCGCAGGCCGGGTCCTTGACCATCTCGCCCTTGGCGATAAGGGTTTCCTGTTCCTTTTTGGCTTCTTCCTTGCGACGCTTCATGTCGCCGGCGAACATCTTCCAGAGGATGAACGCGGCGACGGCGAAGATGACGAATTTCCACATGATGCGCTCGGTCCTTTTTTGCTGACGTTCAGAATATCATAGTATCGCACGCTGAAAAAGACAAACCTTCGAAAAGTTCCGGCGAAACTTCCTCCGGCGCGATTTCCGCAAGGGGCAGCAGCACGAAGGCCCGCTGCGCGATGCGCGGATGCGGCAGGGTCAGGCGTTCAGTGCTGCGGCGCTCCCGCCCGAAAGCGAGCAGGTCGATGTCCACGAAACGCGCACCCCAGCGCGGCTCCATCAGCCGGTTTCGCCCGAGCTGCGCCTCCAGGCGCATCAGGGCTTCGAACAAGGCTTCAGGCGTCACCTGCGGGACGCAGCCCAGGCGCACGACCATGTTGGCGTACCAGGGCGTTGCCGGAGGCTCCTCCCTCACCGTCCGGAACACCTCCGCCCAGGGGTACTCCAGGCGAGCCAGTTCATGGGGCGCGCTGTGATAGATGCGCGAGCGGGCCGCCAGCCGCACGCCGGGAAGAATCCCGTCCATGCGCCCGGCAGCCCGCGTGAGTATCGCAGCAGGTTCGCCCAGGTTCGAGCCCAGGGCGACAAAGGCCGCTACATCTTGGCCAGACGTGACAGGGCCTCCTCGATCTTCTCCTTGCCTACGGTCATGGCGATGCGGAAGTAGCCCTCGCCCGCCTCGGGGGAGCCGAAGCCGTTGCCGGGGGTGACCACCACGCCGGTCTCCTGGAGCACCTTGGTCACGAAGGCCTTGGTCTCGTGGCCCTGGGGGACTTTGCACCAGAAGTAGAAGGTGGCCTCGGGCAGGCGGAAGTCGATGCCGATCTTCTTCAGGCCCGCCGCCAGGGTGTCGCGGCGCTCCTTGTAGACGGCGCGGAACTGTTCAGCATAGGCGTCGCCCTTTTCAAGGGCCGCGATGCCCGCTTCCTGCACGGCCTGGAAGATGCCGGAGTCGACGTTTTCCTTGATCTTGCCCAGACCCTTGACCAAATCGGCGTTGCCAACGGCCATGCCGATGCGCCAGCCGGTCATGTTGTAGGTCTTGGACAGAGAGTGGAACTCGATGGCCACGTCCTTGGCGCCGGGGATCTCGAACACGGAGATGGGCTTGGCGGCCTCGTTGTAGTACATCTCGGTGTAGGCGGCGTCGGCCACCAGGATGGTGTTGGTCTCGCGGCACTTCTTCACCAGCTTCTCGTAGAAGCTCTTGGGGGCGCAGGCCGAGGTGGGGTTGTTGGGGAAGTTGGTGAAGATCATCTTGGCCTTGTCCCATTCTGCGTCGGTGACGCTGTCCAGGTCGGGCAGGAAGTCGTTGGCGTCGGTCATGGGCAGGAACTTGGTGGTGCCGCCCGCGAACCCGGTGGCCACGTTGTACACGGGGTAGTTGGGGGTGCACACCAGCACCAGATCGCCGGGGTTCACGTAGGCCAGGGGGAAGTGCGCGATGCCTTCCTTGGAGCCGATAAGGCTCACGACCTCGTTGTCGGGGTCGAGGTCGACGCCGAAGCGGCCCTTGTACCAGGTGGAGACGGCGGACCGGAAGGTGCGCAGGCCCACATAGGATGGATACTGGTGGTTCTCGGGCTTCTTGGCGGAGGCGTACAGGGCGTCCACGATGAAGTCGGGGGTGGGCATGTCGGGGTCGCCGATGCCGAGGCTGATGATGTCCACGCCGCGAGCCTTCACCTCGTTTTTGACGCGGTCGATCTCGGCGAAAAGATACGGAGGAAGTGCGGCCAGACGATCGGCCATCTTGAACTGAGGCATGGTACGCTCCTTGGGGCGATTGCGCGCGGGCGCAAGAAATGGAATAAAGAAGCCCCGGTCATAAAAAGAGGCCCCAGCAGTGTCAATAAAAACCAAGCCGTTGCGCACGCCGTCCAAGGCGCCCAAACCTGAACGCACGCCGCGCTCCGAGCAGCAAGCGGCGGCCCTGCCCCCCCTGCACCCGTGGGCGGACGCATGGCTCGAGCACCTTCTGGTGATAAAAGGGCTCTCCGAGAACAGCCTGGCGGCCTACGCCCAGGACATGCAACATTTCCAGGTTTTTCTCTCGGAGCGCTCCTCCTCGGTGGAGGACGTGTCCGACCAGACCATCTTCCTGTATCTCATGTTCCTGCGCCAGAAGGGCCTGACCAGCCGGTCGCTGGCGCGTCATCTGTCCAGCATGCGCGGCTTCTTCGCCCACGCCGTGGCCGAGGGCTGGCTGGACCTGAGCCCGGCAGCGCTGATCGAGGCCCCCAAGCTGCCGCGCACCCTGCCTGACGTCCTGAGCCGCGACGAGATGGAAACCTTGCTGGCTCGCCCGGACATGGAAACCAGCCTCGGATTCCGCGACCGGGCCATGCTGGAGCTTCTGTACGCGGCGGGCCTGCGCGTGACTGAACTCATAAGCCTCACGCCGCTCGATTTCGACGCCCAGTCCGGGGTGTTGCGCGTGTTCGGCAAGGGCGACAAGGAGCGACTGGTGCCCATCCACTCCCTGGCCCAGGATCTGCTGTCGCGCTACATCCAGACCGTGCGCCCGGCCTTCAAACCCGTGACGGACCTTGTGTTCCTGAACCGCTCCGGCAAGGGCCTCACCCGCCAGGGCGTGTGGAAGCTCATCAAGCGCTACGCCCTGGACGCGGGCATCGTGAAGGACATCTCCCCGCACAGCCTGCGCCATTCTTTCGCAACGCATCTGCTGGAGGGCGGCGCGGACCTGCGCACCGTGCAACTGCTGCTTGGCCACGCAGACATCTCGGCCACGGAAATCTACACCCACGTCCAGGCGGACCGGCTGACCGCCATCCACCGCAGCCATCACCCCCGCTCCAGAACCACAAGGAAGGATTCATGATTTCCAAGCCTCAAAAAGGCTTGTCCGCTCCCACGGTCATCACCGCCCACATGAACGCGGATTTCGACGCCCTGGCGGCCATGATCGCCGCCAGCAAGCTCTATCCGGGAGCCGTGCTCATCTTCCCAGGCAGCCAGGAAAAGAACATCCGCAACTTCTTCATCCAGAGCGCCACGTACCTCTTCAATTTCAAGACCTTCAAGGACATCGACCCGGACTCCGTAGAGACGCTGGTCATGGTGGACACGCGCCAGAAGTCGCGCGTGCCGCACGTGGCCCCGCTGCTGGAACGTCCGGGCGTGGCCGTGCACCTCTACGACCATCACCCCGACTCCGAGGAGGACGTCCCGGCCCAGGTGAGCGTGGTCAAAACCTGGGGCTCCACCACCACCATCCTGGCCCACATGATCCGCGAGCGCGGCCTGACCCTCACGCCGGACGAGGCCACCTTCCTGGGGCTTGGCATCTACGAGGACACCGGCTCCTTCACCTTCTCCTCCACCGTGGAGGAGGACTTCACGGCGGCGGCCTGGCTCAAGGGCCAGGGCATGGACCTGGCCACCCTGTCCGAGCTGCTGACGCGCGAGCTGTCCTCCGAGCAGATCACCATCATGAGCGGGCTGATCGAATCCGCCGTCACCTACGACTTCAACGGCGTGGAGGTGGTCATAACCCAGGCCACGCTGGACAGTTACGTAGGAGATTTCGCCCTGCTGGCCCACAAGCTCATGGACATGGAGAACATCCGGGTGCTGTTCGCCCTGGCCCTGATGAAGGACCGGGTGCATCTGGTGGCGCGCTCGCGCACCACGGACGTGGACGTGGGGCGCATCTGCGCCTCGCTCGGCGGCGGCGGCCACACCTACGCGGCCTCGGCCTCCATCAAGGACAAGACGCTCCCCCAGGCCAAGGAGGAACTGCTGGCCCTGCTCTCCTCCCAGGTGAACCCGCAGATCCTGGCCGAGAGCCTCATGAGCCGCCCGGCACAGGTCATCGAGGACAACAGGCCCCTGTCTGAGGCGCAGGAGCTCATGTCGCGCTTCGGGCTGAAAGCCGTGCCGGTGATAAGCTCCGAGGACAAATCCTGCCTGGGCATCCTGGAGCACGACATCGTGGACAAGGCCATGAAGCACGGCCTGGCCACCGCCGACGCCAGCGACTACATGATGCACGGCGCGCAGACCATCACCCCCAAGACCGACCTGTACCACATCATGGAAATCTTGCTGGGCCAGCGTCAGCGCCAGGTGCCGGTGGTGGAGAACGGCGAGGTGACGGGCGTGGTCACGCGCACGGACCTCATAAACACCCTGATCCGCGAACCGGCGCGCATCCCGGAATCCGTTGGCGCGGAGCGCAAGTCCGAGCGCAGCGTGGCCGGACACCTGCGCGACCGCCTGCCCGACAAGCACTATGCGCTGCTCAAGCGCGCAGGCTCGCTGGCCAAGGCCATGGGCTACGAGGCCTACGTGGTGGGTGGGTTCGTGCGCGACCTCATGCTCGGCAGGCCCAACCTGGACATGGACCTGGTGGTGGAAGGCGACGGCATCATCTTCGCCGAAGCCCTTGCCCGCGAAATGGGCGGGCGCGTGAAGTCGCACCGCAAGTTCAAGACCGCCGTGGTGATCCTTCCCGACGACACGCGCGTGGACGTGGCCACCGCGCGCCTGGAGTACTACGAGTATCCGGCGGCGCTGCCCACTGTGGAGCTCTCCTCCATCAAGATGGACCTGTATCGTCGCGACTTCACGGTAAACGCCCTGGCCGTGCATATTGCGCCGGACAGTTTCGGCAAGCTGGTGGACTTCTTCGGCGCGCAGCGAGACATCAAGGAGAAGGTCATCCGGGTGCTGCACTCCTTGTCCTTCGTGGAGGACCCCACCCGCATCCTGCGCGCCATCCGCTTCGAGCAGCGCTTCCATTTCCGCATCGGCGCGCAGACCGAGCGGCTCATCCGAAACGCCATCACCAACCGTTTCGTGCACAAGCTCTCCGGCCCGCGCGTGTTCCATGAAATCCGCCACATCATGGAAGACGACAACCCCCTGGCCTGCATCCGGCGCATGGACGAGTTCGGCCTGCTGGCCGCCATCCACCCGCTTCTGGCCCTGGACCAGCGCAAGGACACGGTGCTGGCCGAGGCCGACCGGGTGATCACCTGGTATCGGCTGCTGTACGTGGAGCCCAAGCCGGAAATCTGGCGGATATTCTTCCTGGGGCTGTGCGCGGGCATGGAGGACGAGGAGGTGCGGGGCGTCACCCGGCGCTTGAGTTTCTCCTCCAAGCTTGAGCAGGAATTCCTGGTGCTGCGCCACTCCATCCGCGACACAGCGCAATCCATCTACGAATGGGAATACCGCAAAGGACTCTACAGCGAACTGTATTTTCTCCTGAAGGACCTGCCCCTGGAAGGAGTCTTGTACCTCATGGCCAGGAATCCCAAAGAGGCTGTACAGCGCTCCATTTCTGTGTATCTGACCACGCTGCGCATGCAACATATCGAAATTGGCGGAGACGACCTGAAACATCTGGGCATACAGCCCGGACCACGCTACGGCGAAATCCTCAAGACGGTCACGGCAGCGATGCTTGACGGCAAGGCCAGTTGCCGCACCGAGCAACTTGATCTGGCCAGACGGCTGGCCGAAGGGGATGTCGGGCTGGAGTGGATGCCGGAGTCGCTTACCTAGTGTAACCCTCCCGAGAAATGGACCAGCCAAGGGTTGATGTTTCTCGCAAAGTAGCCCGAGCGAATACAATCTTGACTATCAGCATGCCAGACCAGGCCGCGGTCATAATGCCGTTGGTTTAATGGCGGCCAAGCCCGATTCTCCATTCGATCGGCTCCGCCACGGCGTAAGCAGCCGAACCCGCGAATTCCTACAGCATGGCTACAGCGTATTCCTTCTCGGTGCGCAAACGATTTCGTATGGCCGCAGCCTTCTCTCCCGCCCCGCCGAACAGGTCGCTGCGAAGTCGATAGACCTCTTCAATCATAGACCGATCGAGATTTTGAGCATTTTTGCCTTTGGCTTGCAGGTTGTCGGCTGCGGTCAGGAATATTTGCGTGGCTCGTTGCACTCCATGATGCACTGAGGTGCTCCACAACACCTCGCGGATCGCCTGCGGCTTCTCTGAAACGATCATCCCGCAGGTCATGCTAATGCTCCTGGCCGCAGGTACGTAATGACTCTCCCGGATGAAATCGTGTTGCAATGCCGCAAATCGCTTATCCTGCTCAGCGGCGATCTGCTTCCAGACTTCAGGCTTGCCGCCTGATTTACTGCCGGTATTGTCTGGACCAGCCACAACCAGCCTACTGTAAAGATCCGGAGCCTTGGCCGCCAGATATTGTAAGAACTGGTTCATTGTTCCGCTGTTTGAGGCGATCTGATACAAACCGTACGAAGTTCCACCTTTGGCGTCATACCCGATAGCCGCGCTGTTGCCGCCAGATTCATACACCCAGCTCAACGTGCCCACTGGCTCTGCTTTGGCGTCACCCCGTTCTATGGCAAGCCCGGCAACCGCGACTGGGATATTTCGCCCAGCCGATGTCAGACTGGATTCGGCAGCAGCCACACGCAAAAGAAGATCTTCTTCCTGGGATGATAACGTCGAAGTCGAACGTGAGCCACCGGCACATTCATTCATATGGCCGACCTCATCAGACTGCCAGCCGGGCTTGTTCTCTCGACTGTCAACCTGATCAGTGCTGCCGCGCGCCTGCTTCTCCCAAAGCATCGCTTCTACTTGCCTCGCAGTCGCCTCAACTGCTGTGGTCGAATCCGAACCGGCTTGGGTGGAAGCCGTCCCGTCCGCATCACACACGACTTCGCTCTCGTTGCAGACTATACGGCCAACTCCACTCTCAACCTCGTGGGGCAGAGCCGGACGGGGTGCGCAGACCATCCAAAGGGTCAGGCTCAGCGCGGTGAGAAAACGGAGATGAGAATCGTTCATATCGTCGGTCTCCTTCGTTATGGGGTCTCGCGTGCGAACATGGCGTCCGCTCTTCTGCGCGAGTTGAAGCCCTCGCCGGAGTACTTATGTTGTTCAATATATGACGAGGCCCATCGCGGCATGCGGCGGTGGCAGATGTGCGCGCTCACGACCAGGATTCCAATCATGAGCTGAAACGTCGAAGACGCCGTCCACAGCCAGACGCGGACAGACTTACCTGCGTCTTTCGTTTTGGAATGGGCGGAATATCAAACTCCGCCCCCCAACTTTTATCTACTCCAACTATTTGATTGGGACGTGAGCCTTGTAAGCCAAGACCGCTCCTGCCCGTCACCCTTCAAGCAGAATCAACTGCCTGGAAACAGACAGCTGACACACATCCTGCAAAAACATCACGACAGAGCGCCCCGAAGCATCCACAACACTGTGGATTATTGTATTCAACCAACTTGTGATTGATCTATCCCTGACTATACTGCCAAACTTTGCGCGAACATACGGTTGACGAGCTCGCACAACATACTGCTGGGTATTAACCACTCCGTATGGACATCACCCAGAAACTGTTGATGATCTCTCTCAAAGCGTCACTGTTCCATCAATGAACAAATCTCTTGAGAGTGGCAGACTGTTCCGACACTCGGAGTCAAGCCGCTCCAGGGCGCAACAGCCCTGGAGCTCTGCTTAGCACTTCGATGAAACGTCGATTCTCATCGCCACTCCCGCCTGGGGCACCCTGCTTTCTTGAGAGATGGTCCTCAACTATAATTCAGTAGCCATTCCGTAGTCGATGCCGATGTCCCATACACGACTCCTCGTTGCCTGGAGCTATCCGGCCTAACGAAAATACTCAGAAGCAATATCGGAGAGAGCATGCACCACGGGACGAGCAAAACGACCCGCTCCTCCGCGCCGGTAGCTGGCACCCAGTAGAAATCCTAAACCAACGCCGACTCCCACTGCGATAAGTATTGTTGTACCAGGGTTTTCCACGCTGAATTTCTCAGCTTGGTGGTAGGTCTTCTGCACTGCATCAGCAGTTTTCCCGTAGGCATCGGTCACGACCTTTTCGGCTTTTGCGTAGGTCTCGGCACCCATATCCGCCGTTTTCTTAAGAACATCCTCCGCAGTGCTGGTTGCTCCGGTACTTGGCCGTCCGATGGGTTGAATCTTGCTGTCTTCGTTATTCATGATGCTCCCCTGAAGAAGATTGAAGGTTGTTGAAAGGAGCATTCATTCATGCTCCGGGAAGAACGGGTGCCCCCCCCTTGTCGGTGAGTTACCCGTATTCGCCGCTTCACGACGTTTGTTTCTTTAGCCAATTGGCGGCGGCCTTGGTGGTGAATCCAACCAACGCCACTTTGAGAAGACCCGGTCCTTGGGACGAGCCCCTCATATGATCGAGCGAGCAACGGACTTCCTCGGCAACAGACCCCATGATGCGCTCCATTGGAGTGGTTCGCGGCACGAGCATTCGTGAGGCGAGAAAGCCAAGGCCTGCGGCAATTCCCACAGCAAGATAGGGGGATTCCATCACGTATTCCCGCCAATCAAGCTTCTCTTTGATACGCTCTCCGATCTGCTCCATCGCCTTGGTGATGTTCTCTTCACCTCTGGAAATATCCTGGCGTATTTCTTCACTGCTTCGTTCTGTGGGAGACCCACTTGTAAAGGATCTATATGAATCTGTGGTCATTGTTTTTCTCCTTTGGAATAATCTTGACCTTCACTGTTAGGCATTACTGTTCAGCTTACTGTACCCTACGAGTATGAAGATGAACCCTCCCACAGCAAAGAGACCCCCGGTTGCCAGCGCAGCGTTGATGACCCCCAAATATGGGATCAGATAGAATATCAGGGCTGCACTGAAGGATAGCAAGGCTACAAGACTCAAAACTATTCCAATAACAGCCATAACCATCCCACTGAGGATGCTCCTGACCTTCTCCTTAGCTTCCTGCTTCAAGAGTTCGATCTCATCCTGAACAACTGTTGCGGAACTTGTCGCCAATTGCCTCAACAGCTCAGTAAATGATTCACTCTGGGGCGCAGGATTTTTGTCCAGTACTGTGCTCATTTTACAGTCCGCCTTGCTACCTGCGCCGACAGATCGCCCCGATTACCAGCCCTGCAGTTCCTGCTATCAAGAGCGCGCGGCCTGGGTGCTGTTTCACGGAGTTGCGAACTTTGGCATTAGTCTCTTCATAGTCGAAGTGCCGAACGTAATCGGCTGACTTTTCCAGCCACTCACTGGCTAGCTTTCCGTGCTGAGCCACACTGCAATCCGCATGTTCTGTTGCTGTTTCTGCGAGCTTTCCGGCGTAGTGGTGCAGCTTGTCGGCAACGAGAACTTTCATTTTCTCCAATGACATTGTGCAGCAACTGTCGGAGGCATTTATGCCAGAAGGATCACTGCCACTTGTATTTGGTTCCATTGTGCGCCTCGTAGGTGTTCGTGCTTTACAGTTCATAGAAGTTCGTACGCCCGAGACCTAAACCTTGTGCGGATCCGTCTCGCGAGCGTAGGCCCGGTGTCCGGACAAAGCTGTCTTGAATTCGCCTAAGGCCTGGTCCACCGTTCCCCCGCGTAACCCGATGATCGCTGGATCGACTGAGCCATCTGGCAGCTTTGTGGGAACGCCAGCTTTATCCAGCAAGTTCTTTCCCTCGCTGCCGAGAATCAATATGGGTTTGCAGTGCCGGTATTGGTCACGTACAAAATCCAACGCGTGAGCGTCATGCAGCAAGGCATCCACAGCCTCACCACCGCCTGGCACCACCACGGCATCGTAGAGCACGGACGGTCCCGTCTCGAGGGAGATCTCCACGTCCAGCGAGCCACCCTCAAGAGTGGCAACCTTGCCCAGAGTGCATCCCACCAGGCGCGGCACCGCACCGCCTACCAGAAGCGACTCGTATACCGTTTCGACCGTTGCCCCCTGAACCCCAGGAGCGACCAGCACGGCAACGCGTCTGGTGCTGATTCCGGTGCGACCCGGACGAAACATCAGCGACAGGGCCGGAGAATTGTCGTATTTTGGAATTGGCAGATCAGATGCGAGCGGCATCGCGGCCGGCACATCCATCCCCAGTCCCCGCGCCACACAGGCGGCCAGGTCCGGGTCGACGTTGACCAACAGCGAGAGCACACGCTCGCGTATCGCCGGTGTCTGCACCCGCGTGAGTTCAAAACGGAAGGCGGAAGCGATATGCTTCTGCTCCGTTGGGGTCTGGCTCTGCCAGAAGAGGCGCGCCTGCGAATAATGGTCGGAGAAAAGCTCCGCTTTGCCTCGGACCATGTCCTCCGCCACCTGCTGCGGGTAGCTGGTGTAGCCCTTCATCCCTGCCTGTGCCGGAGAACCTCCGCCCAGCGAATTCGGCTCATAGCTGGTCCGGCCACGATGGATGGCCTGCCTGTGCATGCCGTCGCGCTGATTGTTGAACACCGGGACAACTGGAGCGTTGATGGGGATTTCATGAAAATTGGGACCCCCCAAGCGGCTGATCTGGGTGTCCACATAGGAATGGATGCGCCCCTGCAAAAGAGGGTCGTTTGTGAAATCGATCCCCGGCACCACATTGGCGGTGCAAAACGCGACCTGCTCCGTTTCGGCGAAGAAGTTGTCCGGATTGCGGTTCAGGGTCATTTTCCCGACCAACTGAACCGGCACCATTTCCTCGGGCACCAGTTTGGTGGGATCGAGAACGTCGAAGCCGAAGGATTCGGCCTGCTCCTCGGTGAAAACCTGCAATCCCATCTCCCATTCGGGATAGGCTCCAGCCTCGATGGCCTCCCAAAGGTCGCGCCGGTGGAAGTCGCCATCCGCCCCGGCAATCTTCACGGCTTCATCCCAGACAAGCGAGTACGTCCCCGCCAAGGGTTTCCAGTGGAACTTGCAAAAGACCGATTTTCCCTGCTCGTTGACCAGACGGAAAGTGTGCACCCCGAAGCCTTCCATCATGCGGTAGCTTCGCGGGATGGCCCGGTCCGACATGATCCACATCAAGATGTGCGCGGTTTCCGGCATGAGGGAAATGAAATCCCAGAACGTGTCGTGGGCGCTCGATGCCTGGGGCATCCCGTGATGGGGCTCGGGCTTGACCGCGTGAACCAGGTCGGGAAACTTCATGGCGTCCTGGATGAAGAACACCGGCATGTTGTTTCCCACCAAATCCCAGTTGCCCTCGTCCGTATAGAACTTCACGGCGAATCCCCGGACGTCGCGAACAGTGTCGGCTGACCCTCTCTCTCCGGCCACCGTGGAGAAACGCACGAACACAGGAGTTATTTTGCCTGCCTGCGAGAACGGCGCCGCCCGCGTCAGGCTGCTCAAGTCCTTGTAGGATTCGAAATATCCGTGCGCAGCAGACCCACGCGCGTGGACAATACGCTCAGGTATCCGCTCGTGGTCGAAGTGGGTGATCTTTTCGCGAAGGATGAAGTCCTGCATGGCGGTGGGGCCGCGCAGTCCGGCTTTCAGGGAATTCTGATTGTCAGCAACGGGCACGCCCTGATTGGTAGTGAGCACTTGGCCGCCTGCGTCCACTCTCACCCGGTCCAGAGGCTCCCTGGTGTGATCGAGACCAACCTCGACCTGACCGTCGCCCACCTTGGGGGAAGCGTTCAGCTCTGAGGCGGTGGAGGCGGTGGCCGAGGGCTTCGCGGGCTTGCCGGTTGCTCCGGGCATGGGCTTTCGAGAAGCATCGCCGTACTCGCCGGACTTGGTCTCGTTGTAGGGGATTTGGCCCGAGAGGTCCTGCCCGGTCGCGACCTTCTCAAGCAAACGACTGGAGGCCGCTTCCTTGTTCCCGAGGCTGGACGGTGGTTTGGCTCCGGCTGGCCCTGAAATCGTACTCAATACTGAACCAGCACCACTCGTGGGAGAATTTGTTTTTTTCATGAGGCGGAACCCTTGGTGTTACATTTTCTTGATCAAGAGGACTTCCCTGGGGTCGCCCGAGTGCCAGCCAGCTTCCGGTCCGGTTGAGCAAGCCAGCCAGTGTGATCCGGGCTGGTCCTCACCGTGTTAAGCTCCCGCAGGCAAATTCCCGGCAGAGCCCGAGTCTGCCTGCGGGACTGTTAGGCTTGGCGAAATTAATCGATGTACTTGAATTCAGGCATGCCCTTGATGACTTCCTTGGTGGCGCCCGGCAAAGTGATACGCTTGTCTTTGATCCTGAACTGGTTGACGGGAATGGCCACATCGCGCTTGCCCATGCCCAGGAAACCGCCAGCGCCGACAATAGCGTAGGAAATGCCCTTATCCGGCGTCACGACGAGGTCTTCGATGGTGCCCACTTTTTCGTTGGCTTCATTGAAGACATCCTTGTCGAGGATGGCTTTTTTGATGCTCCAGCCCTTGGCCAGAACCGAAACCTCATCTTTGGTGATGCCGGCAACGGGCGCCTTTTGCGCCAGGGCCGCGCCCGCGAATAGGAAAAGGGAAAGGAGGACAGGGACGATGCAGGTTTTCAGAGCGAATTTCATTTGAATTTCTCCTTGATGAAGGGTTGATTTGGGAAAAATACACCCGGTGGCCCGCATCCCGTGGGAGGACGAACGGCAGCTGGCCACCGGGCCGAGTGGGGCTATTTGTATTCATAGGCCGGCATGGCCTTGAGGCTCTCAGTCGTCACTCCGGGCAAGGTGATCTGCGATTTGTTTATGATCAGCTGATAAATTGGGATGGCCACATCGTGGCGGCCCATGCCCAGGAAGCCGCCCACCCCGATGATGGCATAGGAAATTGCATCGTCTGGCGTTACCAGCAGATCCTCGATAGTCCCGATGTTGTCATTGCTGTCATTGTACACATACTTATCAAGGATATCCTCCTTGATGCTCCAGCCTTGAGCTACCTTTTCGAGCTGTTCTGCAGTAATCCCCTGGTTCGCACCGGAAAAGATGGGTGAATTGCTGTCCATTTACGTGCTCCTTTCCTGTAAATTTCTTTCGGAGAGTCATTCAAAGAATCGCTAGTCTTTCCCTGCCAGTTCGTGCCGAGAGAACACGCGGAGAATGAGTATGAAGGGTCAGGACAGGCTCCTGCCCCTTCACTGTCAGCGCAAGCCGCTCAAGAACAGGTCACCCGGCTCACCGACGGCAGACCGCGCCACCGCTAATGGCGATGATTTAATGACCGGTCATTTTAGTGAGCAGCTCTTTTTTGCGTAAAACCATCCTGGCACCCAACACGTTCATGTCGAGCGTGGAGGCTTTCGCCTTTGGAAACATTTCCTGCTGTTCTTCCTTGACATGATGCTTGACGTATTCGGACATCACCTTGATCTTTGCGTCGAACATCTCTCCATCGGGGGCAATGTTTTCCACTTGCCTGATCAGGTCGCTGATCGCAGCATGTTCGACCAATCCCTCCGGGATCATTTCCTTGTCCTTCAGTGCCTGTTTCACTGCGGGGTAGAATATCTCTTCTTCGATCTGCACATGGATTTTGAGTTCGGTGCATAGCAGGGCTACAAGTGCCCTCTTCTGAGAAGGGGACTGCTGTTCCTCGTACTTGGCAAAGAGGTCGCTCACATGCTTATGGTCGGCTCGCAGCAGCGCCGTAGCCTCGTGTGTTTTCTCCATGACCTGCGATTTCTCTGTCTTGGCTATATTGGGCATAACCGCTCCTGTGTGTTCGGGGTGGATGTCTGTGCGATTTGGGCGCACGTTATGATCAGAAAGAGACGCCCCGGTCCGCCTGGGGCGTCCTCCCTGCGTTTGGGCCAGGCTCTTCAGTCCAGCCGCTGCAGGACGATTAATCAATAGCCGGCATGGCCTTCAGGGAGTCTTGCGTGGCCCCGGGCAACATGATCTGGTCGTTTGTCATTCTCAGTTGGTACACTGGAATGGCCACGTCATGGCGCCCCATGCCCAGGAAGCCACCCACACCGAGAACGGCGTATGAAATTGCCTTGTCACGAGTCACATACAGATCTTGAATGGTGCCGATGTTGTCGTTGTTGTCGTTATAGATGTCCTTGCCCAGAATATCGTCCTTGACACTCCATCCCTTCGTGAGGTTGGAGAGGTCCTGGGTGGTCAAGGATGTATCGCCGCCTGACGTGTAGGATTGGTTCGTTTCCATGAAGTTGTTCCTTTGTTCCGAAACCGGAACGAATCAGATTGAGAATCGAAATGATAAATTGACTTTCTTGAACACACATCATCCGAGCTGATTGCGATACAGCCGGGTGGCCATCGTGTTGCGGGCATTTCCCGCCGTTCCTGATGACAACATCAGGAACGGCGGGAGGCGTACCACTTGCCGAATGTGTCCATGCTCGGTCGTGCCGACTCAACTCATCTCAGGTTTGGCCTCAGACGAGAAACCGACATGGCCTCCCCATCCACCCTAATGGCTATTCTTCGCTGCGCCTGCGTGCTGGCTGCTCTTCTTGGACTCGCCGGAACGGGCGCTGCCGTGCTGCTCGCTCTTCTTGGCTTCGGTCGAGTGGGAACTGCCGTGCTGTTCCATCTTCTTGGACTCGCCGGACTTGGTGCTGGGGTGCTCACTGGCCTTTGAACCACCAGTCTTGGATTCTTCACGCTGACCGCTGTTCTTTGTGCTATTAGGCATAATATCCTCCGAAATCGTTACATTGTTCAGTTCGAATGGGACAATACACAATGCAGAATCTACTGCAGCAGCGCTTGGCCCACTGTTCGGGGAGAACCCCTTTTCCAAATCCAGCTAGAAACCCAGACTGACAAACACACAAATTCGTTTCATTGCATAAACAGAGCTTCTAGTGTGACATAAATAACACAGAAACTAACTCAGTCAATCTGTTTTTCATTAACTTTAGATGTATTACATATTACATTATTCAATATTTTTAAAAAATAACAGTTTTATGCTGCAGACAAACTGTAATGTTCTTTTACACTTGAAAAATCACTAGACTTAGACAGTTTTGGAGCAGTGCAAATCCACCAAACTCCAGACCATCAAATCCTCGTAGGGTTGAGAGGCTTGAAACTTTGCTCTCTGGAACTTCGGGAGATCAGCTGGGGGCGATTCCTGACAGGGCAAAGGCTTTGCTCCAGAAGGGGCTCAAGAGGAAGTGCATCACTGCACTGCTCCACTTCCGCTTCGATGGCGCCCCTGCCCTGATGTTTCGCCGCGATCATCCGCCCAGAGTCACATCCTGATCCTCGTACCATCTGAGGGCTTCCAGCAGATGGTCGCCACAATAGTCAGGCCAAAGTTCGTCAAGGAAGTAGAAGTCCGAATAGACCGACTGCACGGGAAGAAAACCCGACAAACGGCGCCTGCCTCCCCAACGGATGACCAAGTCTATTCGCGAGATATCGCTGGAGGCGAGAGACCCCGTGAACTCGGACGGCTTTGTCGCGCCTGAGGCCCCATGCGAGAGGTCCCAAAGCCACCCGTAATTGACCAGAAGGTTCACCCGGATCGACCCCTTGCCGAAAACCTGCCGCTGACGCGCAAAAGGAATGAGTTCCTCAGGAAAGAGGGGAGAGTCGGTGTTGCCGACGACCAGAAGAGCCGCATCGCGTTCTGTCAGGCCCATGGCGATTTCAACGCAGGCTTTCCGGAAAGCGGCAGTCTGGACCGAAGGGCGCTTGGTGTTGTCCTGGGTGAATCCGTAAAGGGTCATCTCCTTGATGCCCAAGGAGCGGCTATGCTCAAAGAGATCAAAACCGGGCGGCACGCCCGACGCGTAGCCGGACTCCTTGGGAAGGTCGCGCGCCGCAGCCCAGCGCCTGTTGCCGTCCGGGATCACGCCGATGTGCTCGGGGATGCGCTTGAACCTGGGGAAATCCATCACTGCTCCGATCATGGTTTGTTTCTCGACGAACCTGCCGGGACTCTTCGCCCACTCAATTCATGAGGATGGCTGTCCGGTTCAGGTTGTTTCCATTCATGCGCATAGGCGCAGGCCCACTCTTCATCCATTACAACCTGAAACACCAACACACACCGCTCGCTTACCGCGTGCAACAGTCGCTAAATCCTTCCAAGCAAGAACAAAACAAGGAGTATAACCAATATGATGCCTACTATTCCTCCAGGAGCATAGCCCCACGAACGACTATGCGGCCATACTGGAATCACGCCTACAAGAGCCAGCACCAAAACTATGAGCAGTATTGTTCCGAGTGACATGAGTACTCCTTCGGTTAAACGTGACGTGCCTACAAAACAGGCTGAGCACAGCCTGTCTCTTCTCTCGAGATACCCACTAAAAACAAGCTTCAACAGGCCAATCCAGGAACTTCCTGGGGATATTACAACAATCATGCCGTAAAATCATATCACCTATCCACTGCGATTGTTTCACTTTATGCTTTTTAGATCCCGCCACATGGCCTGCATCATCATCCGGTGAGAAATGTATATGAGAATCACTCCCACCAAATAGGAATGAACGTACGCACGGTAACTGTCGGAATGTCGGGCTACTGAGACGGATTCGCGCGCCAAGGGCGACCATCCGTTCGGGGGGCATCGTCGAATTTGGGCACACCGGGTTAGGCTGTCATAACTCCTTACCACCGCCACCCGCCGGGTCGCCCTGACCGCCAAAACCCATCGGCATAACTCCGCATCGACGGAGAATTCAAAATTTCTCGAAAGTACTTTTGAACAGGGGGCTAACCCTGGAACATCTTTGCACAGTTGAACGAGGCCTTGCCCAATGAAACTTCCGTTGCAATATCATTTGATAAGCGTATAAGAATCGATACTTGGGAAACTTCAGTCCAAAGCAAGAAGGACGCAATCCATGATGCACATGAAACAAAACTTATCGGGCCTTTATCGTCGTACTTCTGCATTATCGAGACTTATTGCAATGGTTTCGGCAATTTTCCTGATCGGTGGCTCAAGCGCGTTGGCGGCGGGGAAACAGTTTTCCTTCGCCTCCGTTGTCGAAGCGGCCAGGGACCTGGCCGGGAAACCATACCAGGCACCGAAGCAGGTGGAAGAACCGCTACGCTCACTCTCCTACGACGACTGGCGCAAGATCCGCTTCATCCCTGGCAAATCCCTGTGGCGCGAGGAGAAACTGCCCTTCGAACTCCAGTTTTTCCCGCCCGGATTCCTCTACGACAGGACCGTCTCCATAAACATCGTCGACGGAGCGAAAGCCACTCCCGTAGCTGTGACCTCGGACATGTTCGATTTCAGCCAGGCCGGTCGGCTCAAGGAAAAGGTCCCTGTCCAGCTCGGCGCGGCCGGCTTCAGGGTCCACGGCGTGGTCAACACCCCGACCTACAAGGATGAATTCCTTGTTTTCCTGGGCGCGTCCTATTTTCGAGCCGTGGCCAAAGGCCAGGGATACGGGCTGTCGGCCCGGGGCCTGGGCGTGGACACTGCTGAACAGAAGGGCGAGGAGTTCCCCTGGTTCCGCGAATTCTGGATCCAGAAGCCAACCAGGAAGGATAAACAGCTTACCATTTTCGCCCTGCTGGATAGCGAGAGCATGACAGGCGCATACGCCTTCAAGGCATCGCCTGGGGAAGAGACCGTCGTGGAGGTGACCAGCCGGATTTTTCTGCGCAAGCCGGTAAACGTTCTCGGCATCGCGCCCCTGACCAGCATGTTCCTCTACGGCGAAAACTCTCTCCCCAACCAACGGATGGACTGGCGCGCCGAAGTCCACGACTCGGACGGCCTGCTCCTGCACATGCGCGGCGGCGAATGGCTCTGGCGTCCCCTGCGCAACCCGGTGCCGCTGCGGGTGCATACCTTCCAGGCGGATGATGTCCAGGGCTTCGGCCTGATGCAGCGCGACACGGATTTCCGCAGCTATCAGGACCTAGAATCCCGCTACGAGATGCGCCCCAGCCTGTGGATCGAGCCTCAAGGGGACTGGGGGCCGGGCGAGGTGAAACTGGTGTTGATACCCTCCGACAAGGAAATTCACGACAACATCGCGGTCTTCTGGCAGCCGAAGGACCAGGGAGAGCCCGGCAAGCAACTCTCCTTCGATTACCGCATGCGCTGGCTCACGGCTCTCGGCGCGCTGGCCCCCAAAACCATAGTCACGGCCACCCGCGTCGCGCGCCAAGGCCCGAACGCCCAGTTCTTCGTCCTCGATTTTTCCGGGGAAAAACCCGGCAAGCCCAGGACGGACCCGCCGCAGGGGTTCGTCAGCGCCGGACCTGGCGTCAAGATAGAGGAACAGCAGGTCTACAAGAACGCCGTGACCGGCGGCTGGAGGCTGGTGTTCAGGGCGGTGGCCGAGGAGGGGGCGCCCCTCGCGAGCATGATGCCTGAGAAAAGGGACCCCATCGAACTGCGCGCGTTTCTCAAGTTCGGCGACGGATCCGTGAGTGAAACGTGGAACTACGACCTTACGCGCGAAAAATGATCACAACCCCGGAACACACCTCGCAGGGCAAAGCGCCGCGCGCCGCCCCCCCGGACCAATCCGGTCGAAGGCTCCTGGCCTATCTGGGGCGGCTGCCCATGTCCGAGCCCGAACGACTGGAAACGGCCCTGAGTGTGCTCTCTGACGCGGCCCGGCAGCCCGCTGGGTCCGAGCCCCTGGAACAGGCGGCCATGCGCCTGCTCCTAGGCCGACTCCACGCTCCTGGCCCTGATCCGGACGTGCGCGCCGCCCCTCCGATCAAGCGCACGCCAATGGCACCGGAGTATCCACGCCTGAAAAACGGCTCCGGGAAGAAAACACCGGACGGCACGCCTGCTCCCGAGCAGGAGGGCAAGCCTCCCGGCTGGCCCTACAGGCTCCTGGAGCGCAGGCACAAGTCCTGGACCGCGACTGCCCGCGCACGCCGGTTGATGCTTGTCCTGCTCATCGTCGTCCCCACTGGCGTGGCCACGTTGCGCATGGGCGTGTTGTTGCCGCACGGGGGGGCAACCGCTCTCGAGCTCGTCCTGATGGCTATTTTCGCGATCCTGTTCGCGTGGATAGCCATCGGGTTCTGGACGGCCATGGCCGGATTTGTGACCCTGGTCCGACGGTCCGACCGTTTCGCCATCACGGCTGAGCGCCCAGGCGACAAGCCCGAGCGTCCGGGAATCCGCACCGCCATCGTCTACCCGGTGTACGGCGAGGACATGGACCGCGTCGCAGCGGGCATCGAGGCTGTGCACAGCTCTCTTAAGCGCACCGGCAAGGCCGCGAACTTCGATTTCTTCATCCTGAGCGACACCCGCAACCCCGAGGCCTGGGCCGAGGAGGAATCCGCCTGGGCGGCCCTGCGCGACAGGCTGGGAGGGGCGAGCCGGATTTTCTATCGGAGGCGCAAGGCCAACACCAAGAAGAAAAGCGGCAACATCGCGGACTTCTGCCGCAGGTTCGGAGCCTGTTACACCTATATGCTGGTCATGGACGCGGACAGCGTCATGAGCGGCCAAACCATCGTGCGCATGGTCTCGGTCATGGAGCGCAACCGCCGGGTGGGAATTCTGCAATCGGTTCCGGGAGTGGCTGGACGCGACACGCTCCTGGCCCGCGCGCAGCAGTTTTCAAGCCGGTTGTACGGCCCCATGTTCTCCGCTGGCCTGCATTTCTGGCTTCTGGGCGACGCCCAGTTCTGGGGACACAACGCACTGATCCGCCTGCGGCCCTTCATTCGTCATTGCGCCCTGCCCCGGCTGACTGGCAAACCGCCCTTGGGAGGGGATATCTCCAGCCATGACTTCGTGGAGTCAACGCTCATGCGCCGGGCGGGCTGGGGGGTCTGGGTGGCCTACGACCTGCCCGGAAGCTACGAAGAGACGCCTCCGAACCTTCTGGCCGAACTGAGCCGCGACCGGCGCTGGTGCATGGGCAACATGCAGCATCTGCGGCTTGTCTTCGGCAGCGGCCTGTTCACCATCCACCGGTTCCTGTTCATCAACGGGGTCATGGCCTACGGGTCCGCCCTGCTGTGGTTTTTGTTCCTGGCCGCGTCCACTGCCGAGGCGATCATCGAGTCCCTGGTTCCGGCTGTGTACTTCCCGCCCACCAAATCCCTTTTTCCGGAATGGCCCATCTGGGAGCCATGGTGGGCCTTGAGTCTTCTTCTGACCACTGGCGTGCTGCTGTTTTTGCCCAAGGCATTCAGCCTTGTGCTGGCGTTCATCCAGGGACGGGTCAGGCACTTCGGCGGGGCGGTCAGGCTCGTGACGAGCATCCTGCTGGAAATAGTGCTCTCCAGTCTGCTGGCTCCAATTCGGATGCAGTTTCACGCAAAGTTCGTGTTCACCACCCTGCTCGGCCAAGTGACCGGCTGGGAGACGCAAGACCGCGAGGATAAGCCGACCCCCTGGTCCGAGGCGGTCCGTTTCCACCTGGGCGCGACTATTGTCGCTGGGCTCTGGGCCACGACCCTCTACCATCTGAACTACCGGTTCTTCTGGTGGGTCAGCCCGATATTCGTGCCGCTGCTGCTCTCCATCCCCCTCTCGGTGGTCACCAGCCTTCCCAGGCTGGGCAAGTGGCTGCGACGCATTGGATTGGTGCTCATTCCCGAGGAAGTCGATCCTCCTCTGGAACTGGTCGAATTAAGCGCCATGCACCAGGAGAACCAGCAAGCCCCCCGACCGTTGCACATCCCCAAAGGACAGGGCATGGCCCTGGCCGTGGTCGATCCAGTGGCCTGTGGCCTGCGCCTGGGTCTTATGCGCCATCCAGAACGCAAAACCATAGCGGACGGGCAACTGCGCCGGGAGTTGCTGGACAAAGCCGTGGAGATGGGTCCAGCCGGTTTGACCGCCAAAGAGAAGTCGGCCCTGCTGGAAGACTTTGAACTCCTGACGGAACTGCACCGCGCGGTCTGGCTGCTGCCGACAGATCAAATGCGCCGAGCTTGGTCCGTCGACATCTGCTGATCCTGGCCGGGTCGGTGCATTTCGAGCCGGGAATACTGCTATGTACATGGCCCGGGCGAGGAGGAATCCCAGCGCGAAGCGTGGGAGCCTTGACGCATCGGGGCCCGGCCAACCCAACCGTGCCATCAACTGGCGTAGATGCCCCCCTATACAATCGGCCAAAAAACGCGCTGAGTTGCCTACCAGTCACATGAATGCCTAACTACTGACATGAGCCATTTCGAAAACAATCTGAACAACAAAATCCAGAAATTTCTCTCGTCACTATTTATTTCAAATGTTATCAGCGTCTCAACTCATCATCTTGAGCGGCCAGAGCGCTGAAGATTCGCAATTGCCTTCGAGCATCTTGATCCCAGGCAACTCCTGGCCCTGCCGTGCAATCTATTTGTCGACCAGCTTTATGGGAGTAAGAAAATGCTGCATCTCCACCCTTTCCACAGTCAGCCGATAGTAGTTGGCTGTCTGTCTGCCGCTCACAAGAAACGCTCATAACGGTACCCTCCCATGATAACGAAACCGAATATCCTCATCGTAGATGACAACCCCATTAGCCTGGAAACATTATGGCGAGACCTCGCGTCACTCCAGGTCAACGTGATTAAGGCTTCATCCGGCGAGGAAGCCTTAAAGCTGATTACGAAACATGACTTTGCCCTGGCAATTCTCGACGTACAAATGCCTCACATGGATGGCTATCAACTTGCACAGCTGATCCGTGAAACACAACGTGCCATACCATTGCCAATCATATTCGTAACAGCAAAACACTCAGACACTGAAAACCAATCTTATGGATACCAATCAGGTGCAGTAGACTATATTACAAAGCCATACAACAAGGAAATACTCCGCTCAAAAGTTTGCATATTTATTGAACTATACAAAAGATCCCAAGAACTTGCCGACAACTCTCGGAAGATGGCAAAGCTGTTGGACACTCAACTGCAGACAAACCAGAAGTTGAGCCAGGAGATACTCCTACGGGTGCAGGCTGAAGAGAAACTGCGGGAGAGCGAGGCGAAATACAGCGCCTTCTTCCAGTCAAGCATCGACGGCATTTTGCTGATCTCTCCGGACGGGCGTATTCATCAGGCGAATCCTGCCGCGTGCCGCATTCTCGGCTGGACCGAGGAGGAACTGCGCAGCGGCGGCTGGCATATGCTCCTTGACTACTCGATCCCGGAGACTCACGACATGCTCCAACAGCAAGCCGCCCGCCGCTATGTCTCTTGCGAACTCCCTTTCAAGCGTAAGGGCGATTCGTCCGTCATCACCGACATGACCTCAAGACTTTACCGAGACTCCAAAGGTGATCTCAAGGGGTGCGTCATTTTTCGCGACATCACCGATCGCAAGCAGGCTGAACAGTTTCGCGAGGACGTAGAGTGCATAATCCGCCATGACATCAAAAGCCCCCTGATCGGACTGCATGGCTTGGCTTCTCTCGCGCTGGAAGACAAATTGAACGGCAACTTCCGTGAATTGATCCCCGGACTCATGCATTCTCTCCGTAATGTGATCAACCTCGTGGATTCTTCAGGAAAACTCCTCAGGATGGAACAGGGCGAATACACGCCCCAGGCTAAATGGTTCGATCTGCGAGACGTATTGCAGGACATTGAACGTTCTCTGGCCTCCTTGACAGAGGCGCGACGAGTTCGAATTGTTTGGAATGACATTTTATATTCCAAAGAATCAACGCAGTATCGGCTTGTATTCGGCGAAGAGTTCCTCATTGAGGATCTGCTCATGAACCTCGTTCGGAATGCGGTCGAGGCATCCCCGGAAGGTAGAGACGTCAAGATTTCAAGCCGAATCGAGCGAAACAAGAGGCGATTCGACATCCACAATACAGGTGTCGTGCCTGAATCCATCCGTGACCGCTTCTTTGATAAATTCGTCACTGCGGGAAAACCCAACGGAACAGGGCTTGGCACCTACAGCGCTCAGCTCATCGCGAAAGCCCATGGCGGCCATATCGAGTTCACTTCGACAGCGGCCACGGGAACCACCGTCACAGTCATTCTCCCGCATCCCCACGAGCGCTGCGTGATTCAACCGGAATAACCGCCAGCACCCGGCGTGACAGCCGGACCTGGCATCCCGATCGAGTTCCGCCCACACCCATCATCTGAAATCCGCATTGACTCTTTTCAGCATCCGCCGGTAATAATGGTTCGACTTGAAAAGACCTGCTTTTCGCCCTGGTCATTCTCAGGATCCCTGGCACCATCAAGCGAGAGTATACATGGTTACAAAGCCAACACGGCGCTACCCTGTCGGAGCCGAAATACTATCTGGGGGAGGAACCCATTTTCGCGTATGGGCACCCAACGCCCGCACGGTTGATATCGTCATGGAATCCGGGCCAGGGGCTCCGGCGACCCTCCCCATGAAGCGGCTTCAAGCCGGGTACTTCGAGACACTGGTTGCCCAGGCCGCCGCAGGCGCCCGGTACCGCTTCCGCCTCAGCGCAGGCGATTCATTTCCCGATCCCTGTTCGCGCTATCAACCAGACGGTCCCCACGGGCCTTCCCAGGTTGTGGACCCTTCGGCGTTTCCCTGGCGGGACTCCCAATGGCCAGGGGTGAACATCTCAGGCCAGGTCATTTACGAGATGCACATCGGCACCTTCACCAAAGAAGGCACGTGGGCCGCCGCGCAAAAGGAATTGGCCGAGCTTGCGGCCTGCGGAATCACCGTCATTGAAGTCATGCCCGTGGCCGACTTTCCTGGCCGCTTCGGATGGGGATACGACGGGGTAGGACTGTTTGCGCCTGTGTGGCTGTACGGTGAGCCGGACGATTTCCGCCGCTTCGTGGACGAGGCCCATCATTGCGGCCTGGGCGTCATCCTCGACGTCGTGTATAATCATTTCGGCCCTGACGGGAACTATCTCAATAAATTCTCTAAGGATTATTTCACAGACAAGTATGAAAACGACTGGGGTCAGGCCATCAATTATGATGGAAAGAACTCGGAGCCGGTACGGGAGTTTTTCCTGACCAACGCCGCATACTGGATCGACGAATATCACCTTGATGGCTTGCGCCTGGACGCCACCCAGCAGATATTCGACCAATCGCCGGAATATATCGTCACCGCCATTGCAAGGCGGGTGCGCGAAGCTGCCCGTGGCCGAAAAACCATTGTAGTGGCCGAGAACGAGCCCCAGGACTCCAGGCTGGTGCGCCCTGTCGAAGCGGGCGGCAACGGATTGGACGGCTTATGGAACGACGACTTCCACCACGCCGCCATAGTCGCAATGACCGGACGCCGCGAGGCATATTTCACGGATTACCAGGGCAAGGCGCAAGAATTTCTCTCCATGCTCAAGTACGGCTACCTGTACCAGGGACAGCGCTACCGATGGCAAAAACAGCGTCGCGGTTCACCGAGCCTGGATCTGCCTCCAGCCAACTTTGTTGTCTACATCCAGAATCACGACCAGATCGCCAATGTCGGTCGAAGCGATCGGATACACCTGCTGACCAGCCCTGGACGGCTGCGGGCCATGACAGCCCTCATGCTGCTTGCTCCGGCAACACCTATGCTCTTTCAGGGCCAGGAGTTCGGGGCCTCCGCACCGTTTTATTTCTTTTCCGACCACGTCCCGAAGTTGGCCAGGCTCGTCAAGGAAGGGCGGGCTTTGGCAGGGCAGCAATTCCTCAGCCTGGATACTAAGGAAATGGAGTTCTACTTCCAGGACCCAGGCAACCCGTCCGTGTTCGAGCGCTGCAAACTTGACCTCAGCGAACGGGAACGCCACCGCCCAATCTACGATCTGCACAAGGACCTGTTGCGCCTGCGCCGCGAGGACCCGGTCTTTCGCGCACAGAAACCCGGAGGCCTGGACGGCTCCGTGCTCAATGAGGAGTGCCTGCTCCTGCGGTTTTTCGACGACGGCGGCGACGACCGTCTGCTGCTGGTGAACTTCGGACGGGACCTGCATCTGGACCCGGCCCCGGAACCGCTGCTCGCCCCGCCTGAAGGCATGGAGTGGCGGATACTGTGGTCCAGCGAGGACCCCAGGTACGGCGGCACGGGGACCCCAACGCTCGATACGGAAGAAAACTGGAAGATTCCGGGCCATGCGGCAGTGGCGCTGTGCCCGGCTCCAAGGGAGCTGCAAGGGGATGCTTGAACCCATCACCATTCATCCTGGGCAGGAAGGCCAAGCCTCCGGCCAGGACCCGCATCTGCTCCATGAGTGGCTGGTCACCAACGGCCTTGGCGGTTACGCCTCCGGCACCGTCGTCGGTGCAATCACGCGTCGCTATCATGGACTGCTGATCGCGGCCCTGCCCAACCCGCTGGGCCGCGTGATGATGCTGAACGGTCTGTCCGAACGTCTGCGGCTGCCAGACAGGCGTGTGGTCCATACCGGAGCCGAGGAACTGGCAGGGGTCCCGCCGGACAAGGTGTTTCCCCTGACCTCATTTCGACTGGACCATGGTTTGCCGGTATGGCGGTATGAGGTTGATGGCTTCGTCCTCGAAAAGCGTCTGCTCATGCCGTACCAGCAGAACACCGTTCATGTGACCTACCGCCTGCTGAGCGGAAGCGGCGTGTTGCGGCTCAATCTGCGCCCGGCCATCCAGTTCCGGCCCCATGACGAACTGGTCTGCCCGATGCCGTCAACGCCCTACCGGGTTTCGGTCTATGAAGACCAGTTCGAAGTCTCGGGCGAGGAGCATCACCCGAAATTGCGCATGATTCTTCACGGCCCCTCCACGGCCTTCACCTTCGACCGCAAGGAGACCCCGACCATTCCCTATCGCACGGAACGCGACCGGGGATACCCTTGGCAGGGTTCCCTGTGGAGTCCCGGCTACTTCCGCACCGATCTGGAGCAAGGCCAGCAGACCACCCTCGTGGCATCGACCGAAGGGTGGGAGGTCATCTTGGCCCAGTCCCCGGAAGCGTCCTACCGGTCCGAATCGGATCGGTGCGCAATCCTTCTGAGTCTGGCCGCTCCGCAACTCCAGGACGGGGCCGCCGCCCAGCTGGTCCTGGCTGCGGACCAGTTCCTCATCACCCCCGTGGGGCGCGTTCAGGACGCCGTGCGCGCCAAGGCCGCAGGCGACGACATCCGCACGATCATCGCCGGATACCACTGGTTCACCGACTGGGGCCGAGACACCATGATCAGCCTCGAGGGCCTGACCCTCCTGACAGGGCGCATCAACGAAGCTGGCTGGATTCTGCGGACCTTCGCCGAATACATCCGCAACGGGCTTATTCCCAACATGTTCCCGGAGGGGGAAAGAGAGGGACTTTACCATACCGCCGATGCGACCCTGTGGTATTTTCATGCCCTTCACCGCTACATGCTCACGACCAATGACCAAACCACGCTACGGCTTCTTCTCCCCAAGCTCAGGGACATCATCGAGCACCATGTGCGGGGCACGGATTTCGGCATCGGGGTGGACCCCGAGGATGGCCTGCTCCGCCAGGGCGCGCGGGGCTACCAGTTGACCTGGATGGACGCCAAGGTGGATGACTGGGTGGTCACGCCGAGGCGGGGCAAGGCCGTGGAGATAAACGCCCTATGGTACAACGCCCTGCGCCTTTTGGAGAAATGGCTCAGGGAGGCGGGCGATCCTGCCGCCGCCCTGGCGATCAGCCAGAGAGCCGACCAGGTTCGGGATTCCTTCAACAAGCGCTTCTGGTATGAGGCGGGAGGCCACCTCTACGACGTGGTCGATGCCGAAAACGGCGGTAACGATACCGCCTGCCGTCCCAATCAGGTCCTGGCCATTTCCCTGGATCATCCCGTTCTCGACGAGGCCCGGTGGCAGCCGGTCATGGATGTGGTGACCCAGAAGCTACTGACCCCGGTGGGTCTGCGCTCCCTGGCCCCCGGCCACCCCGAATACAAAGCAAGATACTACGGCGACCTGCGCTCCAGAGATGCTGCCTACCACCAGGGCACGGTCTGGGCCTGGCTCATCGGACCGTACGTGGACGCCTGGCTCAAGCTCAATCCCGGCAAGCAGACTCAGGCCAGAGGTTTTCTGGCGGGTCTCATGGCCAACCTCGACAAGGCCTGCGTCGGGTCCATCAGCGAGGTTTTCGATGCCGAACCGCCTTATCTGCCGCGCGGCTGCATCGCTCAGGCCTGGAGCGTCGCGGAGACGCTGCGCATCTGGGTGAGGACTGGGAGCTGAGACAAGCGCACCGGGATGGAAACCAGCCAGGCTGCGTCAGCGACTCCCCTGCCTCCGCGCCTTCGCTGGACCACGCCGCCTGCCGCCGACACAGGGCCGCAGGAATCTTCGCCCGAACAGACATCCGCCAAGGCCGCGTCAGGGAAACCGCTTCAGGATGAAGTCCATCGTGTCCAAAAGGATGGGGACGTCGCTGGACGTTTCATCCAGGCTTCGGATAAGCGACCGCAGGTTCTGCTCCAGGATGAACACCATCAACAGCTGGCGCACCACGGATTCCTGCTGGGGCAAGAATGCTTCCCCGCCCGCATGGTCCAGATAGGATGACAGATAGGTGAGCAGCGCCATCCTGCGCCACAGGGAGAGCCAGGGCGTCAGCCCGTCCCGGTCGGCGGGGTTTCTCTCCAGGTGCCTGCGCATGGCCTTCTCGGCGGTGACACCGATGGAGCAGATCATGCTGGCCACATCCCGCAGCGCCGGACGCTTGATGGACCTCTCTCCCACAGGCATGCGCACGTCGCCGTCGAAATCCACGAGCATGAAGTCCTTGCCGAGGTGGAGCACGTTGTCGAGCTGGAAGTCGCCGTGCAACCTGATGCGTTGCCCCAGGGGCTCCATGGTCAGGAGTTTGGCGAAGTGTTGCAGCAGAAGGCTCACGGGCAGGCTTCGGACCTGCCGCGCATCGTCCTCTCCCTGGGCGCGCGCCGCCAGCCCCAAGGCCAGCTCGGTGCGGTGGGTCAGGTTGCGCATGGTCTGGTACAGGGAGCGCAGATAGATTTTGGTCACCGGCTCCGAGGCGAAGGCAGGGGTGCCAATACCGGCCAGTATCTTGTGGAATTGCGCCGTTCTATGCCCCAGGCGGCGGAAGAACTCCAAAGTGTATTCCCCCAGGAGTTCCCTTTGGGCAGTCGAAATCGTCGGCAGCACGAAGGGGTCGGGGGGCAGCGGAGCAAGCGATGCGGCTCCGGAGGCCAGCACCTGTTCAAGGTATCGGTCAACCGCGTCTAGCACGAAGGCGGAACCGTCCTGCGCGTTCTGCACATAGTCCGTAACCAAGGCCAGGACCATGTTCTCCCTGCCCGGTCGCCGATAAGCCAGGCTCGCCAGCAGCCGCGGAACCCCGGTGAATCCAGCCGCGTTCAATACCGTCAGCAGTTCCAGTTCAGGATGGCTGCCCTCCTCGGGATGGCGGAATATCTTCAGGAAGACCGAGTTCCCCAGAGAATAGGAAGCGGTGTAGGGCGTGGAGTGAATCCGGCGAATCTGGCCTGACGGGTTGGCCAGATGTTTGCGCATGCTCTTCGGTGCGTGAGCCTCCACCAGAAATCGCGACGCCTGGCCGTGGTATTTGCGGTTTGAACCCAGAAGGGCGGCAAGGCTCACCACTGCCTCGGTGTCCTCGAATCCGTCCGCCAGAATTTTCGAGGCGTTCACCCCATCCAGCCTGGCCAACACGGCGTCTGGAACCTGCGCGGCGAACATTTCCGTCCGTTTTTCGTCGATCACGGACACGAGAAGCAGGTGCGTGTTCTGCGGGCTCAGGCCCTGGACGTCCTCGACCATGAACAGGGTGGCGCCGGGTTCATGGCATTTCAGGGGGAGCGCGTCCAGGACTCTCAGTTCACCGAACGCTCCTGAGATGGTCGTCCCGCGCATGCCCCTGGCCAGGGCGACAGGCAGGAGCGAGGATTCCAGCTGGGACAGGTTTTCCTTATGGTGCAACCCGTTCTCGGCATCGACCGCCAGGGACGAAACACTCTGGACTTCGGACGGACGTGGTTTGCCGGAGCCGTTCTCCAACAGGAACCAGAAGTGGTCGTGTGGCCCCATGGTGAGGACGTAGGGCTCCTTTCGGATGCCCGGAAACCGGGTACGACCGAAAACCTCCACCGGCGTATGGCCCGCCAGGGCGCTCAGATCGAATTCCGCCACCTGGGCGTACCGGGACAGATTGGCCACCACCAGCAGCCGGACTTCTCCGTGGGTTCGCAAAAAACTCAGCACCTTGGTGTTTTCTGTGTGTATGAACGCCAAATCTCCCACGCCAAGGACCGGCAGCCCCTTGTACACGGCGATAAGTCTGCGCATCCACCACAGGAATGAGGACGGGTTGCGTTCCGCTGTCTCGGCGTTGACCACCTCGTAATGGTATTCCGGGTCGATGATGACCGGAAGATACAAGGACTGGGGATTTGCCGGTGAAAAGCCCGCATTGCGGTCAGGGCTCCACTGCATGGGAGTGCGCACGCCGTGGCGATCACCCAGGTGATAGTTGTCGCCCATGCCCAGTTCGTCGCCGTAATACATGATGGGCGAACCGGGAAAGGAAAAGAGCAGGAAGTTGATAAGCTCCATCTTCCTGCGGTTGTTTTGCATCAAGGGAGCCAGCCTGCGGCGTATCCCCAGGTTGATGCGAGCCTTTGAATCCCGCGCGTAGGCCCGGTACATGTAGTCGCGCTCCTCGTCGCTGACCATTTCCAGGGTCAGTTCGTCGTGGTTGCGCAAAAACACCGCCCATTGGCAGCCTTTGGGAATGGCCGGGGTCTGCCCCACGATGTCGATGATGGGATAGCGGTCCTCCATCCACAGGGCCATGAAGATGCGGGGCATGACCGGGAAATCGAACGCCATGTGGCACTCGTCGCCCTGGCCGAAGTAGCTCACCGCGTCCTCGGGCCACTGGTTGGCCTCCGCCAGGAGCATTCTCCCCGGGAATTTCTCATCAACATGCGCCCGCAATTGTTTGAGAAAGGCGTGGGTCTCCGGCAGGTTCTCGCAGTTGGTTCCTTCACTCTCATGGAGGTAAGGCACGGCGTCCAGGCGCAGGCCGTCCACGCCCATGCCCAGCCAGTGATCCACCACCTTGAGCATCTCGCGTCGGACCGTGGGGTTATCGAAGTTCAGGTCGGGCTGGTGGGAATAGAATCGGTGCCAGTAGTTGGACTTGGCCACCGGGTCCCAGGCCCAGTTGGAGTGCTCGAAGTCCTTGAAGATGATCCGTGCTTTGCGGAATTTGTCCGGTGTTTCGCTCCAGACGTAGAAGTCGCGCGCGGAAGAACCTGGCTTGGCTTTCCGCGCCCTTTGGAACCAGGGGTGCTGGTCCGAGGTGTGGTTGAGCACCAGCTCGGTGACCACCCGGATGCCCCGGTCGTGGGCCTCGCGCAGGAACCGCTTGAAGTCGGCCAGAGTGCCGTAGTCGGGATGGATGCCCATGTAATTGGCGATGTCGTACCCGTCGTCGCGCAGCGGGGACGGATAGAAAGGCAGGAGCCACAGCGCTCCGATGCCTAGCCGTTCGAGGTATCCCAGGTGTTTTATGAGCCCTTTGAAGTCGCCGATGCCGTCGCCGTCGCCGTCCGCGAAAGATCGCACGTGCAGCTCATAGAACACTGTCTTCTGGTACCAATGGGAATCCAACGGGAGCATTTTCGCCACCTTGACCGCCTGACGGCCCGCCTTACGCTGCGGATTATTTCCAATATCATCATTGACCCCATTTGAAAAAAAATGTCTATCACAGAATAGCTCCTCCCCCAGAAAGGGCCTCCCACGCCCACAGAATCAACGGGCAGGCGCGCTACTTTGGATGTTATCCGGCATTCTACAGCCCTGAGGAGGCCGTTCATGATCGGGGTTCCCTTGTCCACGTACAGGATTCAGCTGCGCCCAGGCTTCGGCTTTGCCCAGTGCCGGGAGGTTCTCTCCTATCTGGCGGCCCTGGGCGTCTCACACATTTATGCATCCCCCATTTTCAAGGCCCGGCCAGGATCTCAACACGGATACGACGTGTGCGACCACCAGACATTGAATCCCGAACTGGGCACAACACAGGAATTCGAACAGCTCATGGCCGCCTGCAAGGAACTTGGGCTGGGCTGGATTCAAGACATCGTTCCCAACCACATGGCCGTATCCGGCAACAACGGCATGCTGGTAGACGTACTCGAAAACGGAGAGTCATCCAAATATATAAGCTACTTCGACATTGAATGGGATCATCCCTACAAAAGCATGGCAGGCCGCATGCTGGCCCCTTTCCTGGGTGGCTATTACAGCCAGGCGCTGGAGAACGGGGAGATACAACTGAAGTTCAACGAAGATGGATTCAGCATAAATTACTACGACATAAAGTTCCCTCTGCGCATTGATTCCTACGTCAAGATTCTCACTCACAATATAACAGATTTCCGCGACAATTTTGGACTCGACAATCCAGACTACCTGAAAATGCTGGGCATTCTTTACAACATAAAAGGCCTGACAAGTGAGAAGCGAGAGTCTGAGCGCTATCACCAACTCTATTTCATCAAACACCTGCTCTTCGAATTGTACCAGTCCAGCAAGACGCTGCATGACTTCATGGACAACAACATCAGGCTGTTCAACGGAAAAGACGAATCCATTCAGGGCGACAGATTCGCATTGCTTGACGATCTGCTCGGAGATCAGCTGTTCCGGTTGGCCTTCTGGAAAGTCGCGGGCGAGGAAATAAACTATCGGCGTTTCTTCAGCATCAACGACCTGATTTCCCTGCGCGTGGAGGATGAGGCGGTTTTCGACCACACGCACAAGCTCACCCTGGAATACACCCGCAACCAGTTTTTCTCCGGTCTACGAATCGACCACATCGACGGGCTCTACGACCCCACATCCTATCTCCAGCGACTCAGGGGGCATGCGCCGGACGCCTATCTGATGGTGGAGAAGGTCCTCATGTGGCGTGAGCCCCTGCCGACCTTCTGGCCCATTCAAGGGACCACGGGCTATGACTTCATGAACCTGGCCTGCGGCCTGTTCGTCCAGCCGGAAGCAGAGGCGGCGTTCCAGAGGCTGTACGTCTCCTTCTCCGGGATGAAGAAGTCCCTGGGCGACATCCTCGCAGACAAGAAGAGAAGCATGATCCAGCGCTACATGGCCGGAGACGTGGACAACCTGGCCCGGCTGGTCAAAACGGTGTCCAGCAAAGATCGCCAGGGTACCGACATCACCCTGGCGGCCCTCAAGCAAGCCATTACGGAACTGCTCATCCAGTTCCCGGTCTACAGGACCTACATCAGCCGCGAAACTTTCAGGCCGGACGATCTTGGCTATATCCGGGACGCTGTCCGATCGACGCGCAGGGCCAACCCGGAACTGAATTTTGAACTGGATTTCCTGGAGCGCTTCCTGCTGCTGGAGTTCGGCGAAAGCATGGAGTCCACGGGGAAACGGGAGTGGACACATTTCGTGATGCGCTTCCAGCAGGTGACCGGCCCCCTCCTGGCCAAGGCCATGGAGGACTCCACCTTCTATGTCATGAACCGCCTGCTCTGCCTTAACGAGGTGGGCGGCGACCCCGGCCATTTCGGCATTCCTTCCCAGGATTGGCACGCTGCCATACAGAAACGCATGGGGTCCTGGCCCGCAGCCATGAACACTACGGCAACGCACGACGCCAAAAGGGGCGAGGATGCCCGGATGCGTCTGGCCGCGCTTTCGGAGCTGCCGGAACTCTGGAAGGAAGCTCTCAAGACATTCAGCAGGTCCGCCAAAGGCTGGCGGCAGCGCATCGGCCCCCGGCTGGTTCCCGACCAGAACGAGGCATATTTCCTCTACCAATCCATCTTGGCCCATATGCCGTTCTCCGAGCAGGAGGCGGACGCCTTCGGGGAGCGACTCAAACCCTATCTGGTCAAAGCCATGCGCGAGGCCAAGGAACATTCCAACTGGCTGAGCCCAGACGAACAAGCCGAGCAGGCTTACTGCTCCTTTGCGGACAGCCTGCTCAAGCCGGACCAGAAGACCGCCTTCATGGAGGCTTTCAGGGGCCTCTGGAAGCGGGTCACCCGACTGGGCATCATCAACTCCCTGTCTCAGACCCTGCTCAAGGTCACGGCGCCTGGTTTTCCCGATTTTTATCAGGGCACGGAACTCTGGGACTTCTCAATGGTCGATCCCGACAACCGCAGGCCGGTTGATTTCGCCCTGCGTCAGACAATGTTGACGCAGCTCGGCGTCGCATACAAGTCGGACAGGGGCGCATTGTTTCGCGAACTTCTGGAGCTGCCCGAGGACGGCCGGATCAAGCTATTCTTGACCTGGAGGGCCCTGGCCGCCCGCAAAGGACAGGCTGAGCTTTTCCTGAGAGGGGATTACCACCCCCTGGATTTCGGGGGGGGAAGACAGGGAATGGCCTTCGGTTTTGCCAGGACTCTGGGAGATATGACGGCACTCTCCATTGTCCCTCGGTTTTTCGCCCATGCAGCCGGAGAGGACACCCGGTACCCCATGGGAACCTTCTGGGAGGACGCAAGCATGCTCCTGCCGGGAACGGGACCTTTCATGGACGCGTTCACCGGGAGAGAATTCCAGGGCGGGGACACGGCACACCTGAAGGATGTCTTCAGCGACCTCCCCTTCGCGCTCCTGATTTCTCCGCCCGCCGCATCTGCGGCGCAGACATGAGCATGATTGAGACATTTGGCCTTGATGAAAGTACATGTGAAGAGCTCGCCAGGAGGCTGCCATGTCCGACCGGTATATATGCATCCATGGCCACTTCTATCAACCTCCCAGGGAAAACCCCTGGTTGGAGTTCGTCGAGGTACAGGATTCTGCATTTCCCTACCACGACTGGAACGAACGGATCTCAGCCGAATGCTACGCCGCCAACGCGATCTCAAGAGCCTTGGACCAGCAAGGGAGAATCGCCAGGTTGGTGAACAATTACGCGCGGATAAGCTTCAATTTCGGCCCCACCGTACTGCCCTGGATGCAGCACCACGCGCCTGACGCCTACCAGGCCATCCTTGCGGCCGACAAGCAGAGCATGGAGAGGTTCTCTGGTCATGGTTGCGCCCTGGCCCAGGCATACAACCACATGATCCTGCCGTTGGCCAACAGCCGCGACAAGTACACTCAGATCCTCTGGGGAATCAGGGACTTCGAATACCGCTTCCAGCGCAAGCCCGAGGGGATGTGGCTCCCTGAAACCGCAGTGGATCTCGAATCCCTGGATATGATGGCCCAGTTGGGCATTGATTTCGTCGTGCTGGCTCCAAGGCAGGCGCAACGGGTCCGGGCTCTTTCGGGAGGTGACTGGCAACAGTCAGGTGAGGGGGCAATCGATCCGGGCATGCCCTATATGGCTCTTTTGTCCTCGGACAGGGTCATGAATGTATTCTTTTACGACGGCCCCATCTCCCGGGCCGTGGCATTCGAAGGCCTGCTCAACAATGGCGAGGACTTCGCCAACAGGCTCATGTCCGGCTTCCCGGAGAACAACTCAGGCCCCCGCCTGGTACACATTGCAACAGACGGGGAGAGTTACGGGCATCACCATCGCGGCGGCGAGATGGCCTTGACCCGCGCGCTCGACCACATCGAGTCCAACCACCTGGCAAAGCTTACGAATTACGGTCAGTATCTGGAAGAACACCCTCCGACCCATGAGGTTGAGATCATCGAGAACAGCTCTTGGAGTTGCATCCACGGGATAGAGCGCTGGAAATCGGATTGCGGGTGCAACAGCGGCGGCCATCCGGGCTGGAACCAAGCTTGGCGTGCTCCCTTGCGGGAGGCGATGGATTGGCTCAGGGACAGCGTCACGCCGGCATTCGAACAATCGGCGCAGGGATTGATCAAGGACCCGTGGGGAGCCCGGAACGAGTATATCGACGTCCTTGTGGACCGCTCCGCCGAACGGGTTGGGCAGTTCTTAAGCCGCCATGCAAGTCGTCAACTGAACCAGGAAGAGGAGACAACGGTCCTGAAGCTCATGGAACTCCAACGCCACGCCATGCTCATGTACACGAGTTGCGGCTGGTTTTTCGATGAGCTCTCCGGGATAGAGACGGTGCAAATCATTCAATACGCCGACAGGGTTCTGCAATTGGCCGACCAACTATTCGGCAGATCCTATGAGGTGGAGTTTCTTGATCGCCTGGAGCTGGCCAAGAGCAACATTGACGAACTCAAAAACGGGCGAGGCATTTACGAACGATTCGTCAGGTCCGCCAAACTCGATTTGATACATGTGGGGGCTCACTTCGCCATGAGTTCCTTGTTCGCGGAATACAACGAGCGCGACTGCATCTATTCCTATTCCGTGGCCACGGAAAACTACCGCCGTTTTCAAGCAGGCAATACAAAGCTTGCGGTCGGACGGGTGAAGGTTACTTCAGAGGTTACATACGAGAATACAACATTCTGGTTTGGCGTGCTGCATCTTGGCGACCACAATATCACCTATGGCATCAGCGAATACCTGGAACCCCCAAAATATGAAGCTCTGGTCAAAGAGCTTTCCGAGGCTTTTTCCAGCGCGGACCTGCCAAGAACACTCCACGTTCTGGACGAATATTTCAAAACGTCCACGTACGCCCTGACCTCACTGTTCAGCGATGAGCGGCGAAAGATACTGGGAATGATCATGGAGCCGACCTTGAAAGAGGCTCAGGCCGCGTATGACACTGTTTACGAGCACCATGCGCCCCTCATCAGTTTTTTGAAAGGGGCTGGAACGCCGCAGCCCAAGGTCCTCTCGCTGGCCGCAGACATGTGCTTGAATACCAAACTCGGCAACGCCTTCGCGGGTGATGAACCTGAGCTTCAAACCGTGAAACCACTTCTGGAGGAAGCCCAGTTGGCTGGCGTCGCTCTCGATGCCACAAGGCTTGGATTGGTGCTCAAGATCACCATTGAGCGCATGGCTGAGCGGCTCTTCGAAAATCCCGGTGACTATTTAAGCATGGAGAAGCTGAATAACACCGCGATGCTGGCGCGGTCTGTGCCTTTCGAGGTCAACCTCTGGAAACCCCAGACACTTTGTTTCAAAATCATCCACACGTACTGGCAAGAGTTCAAAAGAAAGGCCGCACAAGGGGACAACGACGCTCGAAAGTGGATACGCAACGCTACGCTGCTGGCAGAGAATTTCTCCGTCCAATTGCCCTAGGATGCGGGTTCAAAACGGAGTCCCTGCCCCTTGGCCTGGGACGATTCCATCTTCAACATCACCGGTCATGATCGACTCGGCAAAAGGAGGCAACTCCATGCGAAAACGCATAATCATCCAGGACACTCACGGCGCCATGCTCCCCGACCTGGACTGGCTTGACCTGGAGACTCTGGCCCAGGCGGAACTCACGTCCGAGGACGCGGCTTATCCCATTGAGTCAGCCTTGAAGCCGGGCGAAAGGTCGGGGTGGAGAGCGTCGGCATCCGGCCGTCAGACCATCCGACTAATGTTTGACAATCCGCTTGCGGTCAAACGCATTCACCTTGCGTTTTACGAAGAGGAGCAGGCACGCACGCAGGAGTTCCTTCTACGTTGGTCCTCCGACGATGGTCGCACATACAAAGAAATTGTGCGCCAGCAGTATACCTTCAGCCCTCCGGACAATATCCGTGAAATTGAAGAGTACGAGGTCGATCTTGCAGTGGTGACGAGGCTGGAGATAACCATTACTCCCGATATCAGTGACGGCTCGGCCCATGCATCACTTGCTGAACTGCGTCTCGCATGATTTCCTGGTTTGACCAAACGGGGAGCCACCACCCTGTCCCCGGCTTGGCAACCGGTTGCGCTAGCTGAGTTTTCGTGGCTGATTCCGAGGAGAAGATCGGCCATGAAACGACGCAAATGGACTTCAGCGCAGAAGGCGCTCATCGTCCTCGAATGCCTTCGAGGACGGCCAATCGGCGAGTTGTGCAACGAGCATGGCCTCGCAGTTCGCGGCAGTCAGCTCCTCAAAGCCAAGCGCAAACAGACCGGCCATAAAGCCCTGCCCCACCAGGCCGAATCAGTGGTCGGGCATCGACATGACCGACCAAGGCAATGACGGAGCGCTTCATGCGCACACTCAAGGAAGAGTTGGCCTGGATCAACGAGTTCACGAGCCTAAGTTAGTTCCTGGAGGCTCTGGACCGCTGGATCGACGGCTGCAACGCCAACTGCCTGCACTCGACCCTCGGCTACAGGTCGCCAGAGGTCTTCGAAGCAGAACAGCTCAGCCGCGAGACTCTCTTAGCCGACGCTTGCTAAACTAGGGGCAGTACACCGGGGCTGGATCGGCTTTGAGGCAAAAAGAAGGGTTGCAAACGGGACTGATATCCGTCTGCAACCCTCTGATATTCCTTCTGGAGCCAGCGAGGGGACTCGAACCCCTGACCTGCTGATTACGAATAATTTGCTAACACAGTTGCAGGATTTTGCAACGCGTTGCCACAGGATGAAAACCCTGCTATTACAGCAACTAACGAGGTGGCCATGGTTGACCTGAGTTGCGCTCCAGGTTAGCATTTTGTTAGCCAAAACCGCATCCATGTTAGCAATAGGTTAGCAAAGAATGAGCAGGGAAAAGACCAAGTTTACGGGCGTCTATAGGCGTGTTTCCGAGACTCGTCGGCACAACGGCAAGCCGGACACCTGCTTTGACATCAACTTCCGCGACTCGACGGGCCGCCTTGTCTGGGAGAAGATCGGTTGGGCAAGCGAGGGGTACACCGCCCAAATGGCCTCTGATATCCGGGGGGAACGCGTTCGCGCGGATCGCCACACCGGCGTCCTGCCTGAACGGAAGAAGAAGGCGTCCATGACCCTGGGGGATGCCTGGGCTATCTTCAAGGAAAAGTGGCTGCCCAACCTGGCCAACCCCCGCGACGAAGAAAGCCGGTACAACTGTCACATCGCACCGCGCTTCGCGTCTACTCCTTTGGATCGGATCACCCCACTGGACATGGAAAGCTTCAAGCAGGAATTGTTGGGGAAGGGATTGGCTCCCGCGAGTGCCCGGCTCATCCTGGGAGATATCCGACGGATATATCGGAAGCTTGGCACATGGAATCTCTATTCGGGAAGCATACCGACTGACGGACTGAGATTGCCCCGGGCTGACAACGCCCGCATCCGCTACTTGACACCGGAGGAGGCGGAGCGCTTGTTGGACGCGCTGATGAAGCGAAGCCTGATCTGGTGGCGCATGTCCATGGTCAGCCTGCATTCCGGCATGCGCCTGGGAGAAATCCTCGCACTTCGCGGCAGCGACATCGATCTTTCTGCCAAGGTGGTTCATGTCCGCGACGCCAAGGCTGGTACGAGGATGGCGCATATGACCGATGCCGTGGTTTCTGTGTTCGAGGAGGCGATGCCTGGCACCCAAGATGGACTCCTGTTTTGTAGTCGGGAGGGAAAGCCTCTGCGCGTGACGGACACCAGCAACACCTTTTCCAGGGTGGTCAAGGAATTGAAGTTCAATGAGGGGGTGGAAGATCGCAGACAGAAAGTGGTTTTCCACTCCTTGAGACACACCTTCTGCAGTTGGCTGGCTATTCGTGGGGTTCCCCTTTATACAATCGGCGAGCTTGTTGGGCATTCTAGTCTTGAAATGACAAAGCGCTACTCGCATCTCTGCCCTGATACGAAGCGCATGGCCCTCAGGCACGTGGAAGCAATGGCCCTCAACGGCACCCCCGCTAGGGCTGATCAATCGTCTTGACCCGTCTAGCCTCAAGGTAGGCCTCCAAACCCTTCCGCGAGTAGAGAACGCGCCCGCCATCCTTGATGTAGCTTGGCCCGCCTCCCCGGCATCGTTTTGTTTTCAAGGTCGCGGCAGAAAGAGAGAACAGCTTGGCGGCTTCTTCCTCGGTCAGAAACTCCTTCCGCTTTAAAGATTCGAGTTCCGCAACCGGTGCCAATAGCCGCGCGAGCGTAAGCTCAATGACTCCTTGAAGGTGATCTTGATTGATATCCATCACTTGCCTTTTCAGTTTTTCCAGCCTGGCTCCGCCAACTCACCCTACATCTTGCAAGAAATTCTTATTATTAATCCACAGAAAAATAAGAATTAAATGTTGCACAAAATACACTAAGAAAGAAATTCTTTCCAGTGGACACACATTAAAGCCCGCCAGAGGCGGGCAAATACCAATAACCCTAAGCAGCTCGGACAGCTGCGGAAAAGGATTTTATCGCCTCCTGCAATGCAATAGCAGCAGCACAAAGCGCTTTATGGGATGGCTTCGGTGGACATGAAGCTGCGCCGACATTGGACTCGCAAATATGAAATACAACAGCAAGCAAGTCCTCTGCTTTAGATTCAAACTTCTGAACTGCACAGTCCTTCACAAAACAACTCCTATTAATTGAGAAAGCCACTGCCGAGAGTGCCTGTGCGCATCGCTGCAAGCACTTGCTTACAGCGTTTGTCTCCTTGCATTTTCCTTCGCGATGGCCAGGAGATACGTCAAGTCTTCGCCTAGCACTTCCGCCATGCGCTGAGCATCAGAAATCAACACTCCTTGTGGCTTCCCCGTATTAGACGCCTTACTTCTTATGGCGGCCCACTTGACTGCTGCCGACTTAGGATTTGTTTCGGGCCACACCCGGCTGGCGAATTCACTTTTGCCCCAGCCTCGGGCGTCAGCCCGCCCATCGACGAGCTCCACGAAGGAGCGCTCCATTAACTCAGCGAAATTATGCATGACACCCTCCGACATTGGCTATCGTCGGAAATTCCTTCCGTGTCTAGTAAGAAATTCTTATTGTGTAAAGAAAGAATTTCTGCCATCCCCACCCCGAGGAGCGCCCCACCATGAAGGATGTCTTTGACCACCTTTTCAGGTTGCTTGGCACACAAGCCGCCGTCGCCAAGGCCCTTGGCTACACCGACAGGCAGTACCTGAACATCAGAAGAAAGGTTGAGCGTGGTGAAAAACTGCACCCCCGGGTAGCGAGCTTCTTACAGATGAGAATTCAAATGATTGAAGGCCCTACGCCTGTCCACCTCTACGCACTAGCAACGAACAGTCACAAAGCCTCACCGGGCAGCATAACAAGGATGCCTCATGGGACTTAAGATCAAGCGAATAGCTCGCAATATGGGCAGGATTGAATTCATAGCATGTAAAGATCAAATATATTCCATGCTACAAACCGGGCACGACATCAAAAAGATTTTTGAATCACTTCGAGAGAGAAAAATGATAACAATGGCATACAGCACACTTTGCTATCAACTTGCAAAATCACGCAAACAAAATTTATGCATAACAAAAAATCAGCCGTGTTGTTGTTCACAAAACATACAAAAACAAATCAAGACAGACAATCAGAGCAATAGCTTCTCAGTAAACAAATCGCCTTCAACAAACGACATGATCTGAGAGTGCAGCATGGCTACAATTCACTTCATGCAACAGGGGAAGGGCGGCTCTGGAAAGACGACAACCTGCGCCATCCTTGCTCAATATTTTGAGGCAAAGGGATTCAGAACCAATTGCTTTGACGCAGACCCTGTCAATGCAACTTTCTCCGGGTACAAAGACCTGAATGTCTCTGCAATAGACATTATGAACGGAGAGGACATCGATCCACGCCGATTTGATATTTTGATTGAATCAATACTCAATCTTGCTCAAGACGAACATCATGACACGCATGTGATCATTGATAGCGGAGCATCATCGTTTGTCCCATTCTGCTCTTATCTACTCGAAAATCAAACCGTAAAGCTACTCGAAGATCAAGGCCATACCGTACTATTGCACACAGTGATCACTGGAGGCCAAGCGATGCTGGACACTCTTTCCGGCCTAAAATCGCTAGCACTTCATTTTTCGGAAACATCGATCGTCGTCTGGCTCAACAGCTACTTTGGTGAAATTACTCAGGATGGTAAATACTTCGAAGACTTTAAAGTATATTCGGAAGTTTTACACAATATACATGCTGTCATTTCCATTCCGCACAGAAAACATGCTACATTTGGAGTAGACATAGAAAATATATATTTAAAACGACAGACTTTCAAATCAGCATTAAGCTCAGGCTTGTCAATAATTGTCAAACAAAGAGTCAAAATATTTTGGCGCGAAGTGATGAACGAGATCGACAAGGCAAGGCTTTGCTGATGCGTGGCGAAACCATATCAACGACTTCGGGTTCCGTATCAACAGAAGATTCTCAAACAAACAAAACATCACCGCAAATTCACGATGGGATCGGTCTTGATTTTGAATCCATCCGCACCCTGCTAGCCCAGAAACATGGCGTAGTCGTGGAAGTTGACGATCCCATCTTGATGCTTGTTACGCTCCACAACGCCTTCCTGAACGAATACGAGAATCTCCTCAAGCGTCACAACGATGCCCTGACAGCATTTCTCGGGGAAGCGGGCGCTCAACACCTTGATGCAGCCAAACAGGCCGCCGAAGCCGTCACCAAGGGGCTCTCTGCCTCTTCCATTGGGGTCATCCAGGAGCACCTTCAAGGACACAGGAAGGACATGGCCTCCTTCCAGAACAATATGGTCTGGCTGGCCGCAATCACTGCGATATCTGCGGCCGTCAACGTGGCCGTGTTCGTCTGGCGGGGGATGTGGTGAGCGAACCAAACGACCGCCTGAACCGGAGCCTGGAGCTGGCGTTGGGGCCTGTTGTGATGGATGCCCTCCGTGATCCCGAGGTCCAGGAGATCATGTTGAACCCGTGCGGGACGCTGTGGCTCGAACGCTTCGGCGAGCCCATGTTCCAGGCGGGCAGGCTGTCTCCCGATGAGGGACGCCGGGTCGTCTCCCTGGTGGCTTCGGCGCTAGGCACCACCATTACTCGCGAGAACCCCATCGTTGAAGGAGAGCTGCCTCTGGACGGCAGCCGGTTCGAGGGCACGGATTGCCCCATCGCGCCAGACGGCCCCTCGTTCGTCATCCGGAAGAAACCCAGCACCATTTTCACGCTCGAAGACTATGCCGCGAGGGGTATTCTTCGCCCAAAAGGCCTCGCCTTCCTTCAGGCTGCCATCCTCAACAAGGCGAACATCCTGGTGGCAGGAGGAACCGGCTCGGGCAAGACCACGCTGGTCAACGCCCTGATCGAAACCCTTTCACGGCTGTGTCCGCACGATCGCATCATCACCATGGAGGACACCAGCGAGCTGCAAGTGTCCAGCCCAAACCGCGTCATGTTCCGCACCTCGGACTCAGTGGGTTTCCAGCGCCTGACCACCGTGACCATGCGTTACCGCCCGGACAGGATCATTGTCGGGGAGGTGCGCGACGGCGCGGCCCTGGAGCTGCTCAAGGCCTGGAACACCGGCCACCCCGGCGGCATCGCCACGATTCACGCGGACAGCGCCCGCGATGCGCTGGGCAGGCTGGAGGACCTCGTTGCCGAGCGCATCCAGGCTCCTATGCATCGGCTGATCGGCCGGGCCATCAACGTCATCGCATTCATCGAGAAAACACCTCGGGGTCGTGAGGTTTCACAAATGGCTTACGTGCATGGGCATGACAGTGAGAACAATCAATACTCTGTTGAGTATGTCTTCAACAAGGCGAATGAGTCTCAAGAACGGGAATGGCAGCAAGAGTTCATTTCACAAGGAGAGGCAGCATAATGTGTCGCTTAGCCTTCATTTTGTATGGCGTTATAGTTTTATCCCTTGCGAATTGCTCCGAGGTCTTGGCCTCCGGTGGCATATCGGAATTTTCCAGTCCTCTGGAGAAGGTTGTGGGGACCATCACGGGGCCTGCCGGGCGATGGATCGCCATCGCGGGCATGGCCATCGTGGGCCTGGTCTACATCTTCAACAAGGAGGACATCGCTGGCGGTGTGAAGCTGCTCCTCAACGTGGTCTTCGCCATCTGCTTCATCGCTTTTGCCACCGGCATCGTGGACAGCCTCTTCTCGTTCAGCGGGGCCGTGCTGTGAGAACGCTTCCCGTCCGTAGGTCGCTCCACCGGCACAACCACATCATGGGGGCCGAACGCGAACTGGCATTGAGTATCGGACTCCTGGCCTTCGTGGTGGGATTCGGCGGCATGACGTGGGTCGCGGGAGTCACCGCCGTCCTGATCTATGGCGGTGGGATGCTTGTCGCGCGCCGGATGGGCAAGGCCGATCCCCTGATGGTTCGTGTCTGGATGCGCCACCTCAAGCAGCAGCTCTACTACCCGGCCAAGTCCGGCATCTGGAGAACCTGATGCTTGCGCTCCGTGATTTCCGATCCCGCGCGCGGGGCGTCTCCGACCTCCTGCCCTACGCCGCCCTCGTCGCCCCGGGTATCGTCCTGTGCAAGGATGGAACATTCTTAGCCGGATTCGCTGCACAGGGACAGGATACGGCATCCAGCACGGCCGACGAACTGGCCTTCGTGTCGGCGCAGTTCAACAACGCGGTCAAGCTGCTGGGCACGGGTTGGATGCTGCACGTGGACGCGGTGCGCAGCCGCTACCAGGCTTATGCCCCGCGTGAGGATAGCCATTTCTCCGATCCCGTCACGAGGCTCATTGACGAGGAGCGCCGGGCCTTTTTTGATGGCGACGTCTTCCGCTCCCGCACCGTCGTCACACTGGCCTTCAGGCCGGACCTGGGAGCTGACAAGCTCTCATCCTCCACCAAAACGGGCTCAACCCTCTCCAGTTCGTTAGAGCGCGCCCTCGGTTCCTTCCGCAACACCCTCATGGAATTCGAGGACGCGCTCTCGGCCGTGCTGCGCCTCCGCCGCCTGGAAGAGTACACGATCGAGGATGAGGGAGGAGCACGGGCCGTTTACAGCGATCTGCTCACCCATCTCCAGCTCTGCGCCACCGGGATCGATCACCCCGTGCGCGTGCCTCGGACGCCCATGTATCTTGATGCCCTGATCGGCTCTGAAGATGTGGTCGGCGGACTGACGCCCCGGATCGGAGGCCAGGAGTTGGCAGTCCTTGGGCTCGACGGCCTGCCACAAGAGAGTTGGCCAACCATGCTGTCGGTGTTGGACGGCCTCCAGCTCCAGTATCGCTTCTCGACCAGGTTCATCTGCCTGGATCAGTACGATGCCCAGAAGGAAATCAACTCCTACCGCAAGGGCTGGCAACAAGGCATTTTCAAGTTCTTCGACAAGCTCTTCAACAACACGGCCAACGCCCGGGCCAACCGTGACGCCGTGGCCATGGTTGAGGACGCCGAGGAAGCCCTCTCCGAAGTGCAAAGCGGCTATGTGGGAGCGGGCTACCTGACCTCCAACATCATCCTGATGGACCCGGACCGGGAGAACCTCCAGGAGTGGGCACGCGAGCTGCGCCGTGAACTCCTCTCCCTGGGGTTCGGGTGCCGGATCGAAACGATCAACGCCCTGGAGGCCTGGCTGGGATCGCTCCCGGGCAACTGGTTCGCCAACATCCGGCGACCGCTGGTCAACACCCTCAACCTGGCCGATCTGCTGCCTCTGTCCAGCGTCTGGGTCGGCGAGAAGCATTGTCCCTGCCCGTTCTATCCGCCTCGCTCCCCAGCGCTCATGGTCTGCACTACGCAGGGGTCCACGCCGACCTGGTTCAACCTGCATGTGGGGGACGTCGGCCATTCCTTGATCTTCGGCCCCATCGGAGCAGGCAAGTCCACCCTGCTGGCACTGATCGCCGCGCAGTTCAGGCGCTATGAGCGGGCTCAAGTCTTCGCCTTCGACAAGGGCATGTCCATGTATGCCCTATGCGCCGCCGTTGGAGGCACGCACCACGAACTCGGCCGGGGAACCGGACTGGCATTCGCGCCCCTTCAAAACATCGACGATCCGTCTGACATGGCCTGGGCGGAAGAATGGGTGGCCACCCTCCTGGAGCTTCAGGGCGTTGCCGTCGGTCCAGGCTACCGGAACGCGATTCACGCGGCCATGTCACTGCTGCGTAGCAATCCGCGCAATATGCGCAGCCTGACCCACTTCGTAAACATGGTCCAGGACCACACCATCCGGGAGGGCTTGCAGCATTACACGAGGGACGGGGCCATGGGGCAGCTCCTTGATGCCGAGACCGACAACCTGGGAATCGCGTCATTCCTGGTCTTCGAGATCGAAGAGCTCATGAATCTCGGGGACAAGAACTTGATCCCCGTGCTCCTCTACATCTTCCGACGCATTGAGCGCTCCCTGCACGGCCAGCCGACCTTGCTGCTCTTGGATGAGGCCTGGCTGATGCTGGCCCATCACGTTTTCCGCGCGAAAATCCGCGAATGGCTGAAGGTGCTCCGCAAGGCGAACTGCTCCGTGGTGATGGCCACGCAAAGTCTTTCCGACGCGAAGGCCTCCGGCATAATGGATGTGCTGGTCGAGTCCTGCCAGACCAAGATCTTCCTCCCGAACATCACGGCCAGGCAGGAAGTGCAGGCTGAATTGTACCGGGGCATGGGCCTCAACAGCCGCCAGGTCGAAATCATCGCTTCGGCAACGCCGAAGCGGGACTACTACGTTGTTACGCCAAACGGAAGGCAACTCGTACAGTTGGCGTTGCAGCGAAACTCACTTTGTTTCCTTGGCGTCAGCGACAAGGAAAGCATCTCCAGAATCAAGGAACTTCAATCCATTCATGGAGCTGGATGGACAGACGTGTGGCTCAATGAGCGAGGAGGAATGGCGGCATGAAAATGTTGCTCGTATTCGCCGTATTTTTAGTTATTTCGCTTGTCTTTTGCAATGCTTCCAATGCGCAATATGCCGTGTGGTGCACAAACTGTAGCGAGCAGTTCACGCAGGCATTGGACAGGATCACAAACATTGAAAAGCTCCAGGAAGCATACAAGCAGGTAAGCGAAGCAATCAAGCAGACGGAGCAACAGATTGAAATGGTTCAGCAAGGAATCAAGAAATATGAAAACATGGTCAGGAACACAATGAGTCTTCCAGGCCAAATGCGCGGTATGATGCAGGGAACATTCAGCCAGCTATCCTCTCTGACGCGAGTGCTCAACGTGAATCGTGGCGATGCACAGGCGCTGAGTCAGATTTTCAGGGAAGTGTACAAGAGTCGTGGGACAATCAGCGGCCTCTTCAAGTCTTCATCGGCAGAAGAGGGAAAGGCCATGACCGAAGAGGAACGCATGGAGTCTGAAGCGGCATTCCAGCGCATGCGCTCTGAGATCGAAGCCCAGAATGAGCAGGCGCAGGAGGCGGCGTTCCAGGAGTCCGGCAGCCAGATCAACGAAATCGAACAAAAGGCCGCTGAACTGGACAGCCAGTTGAACGACCTTTTGACGACCCCGGACGGTCAAATGAAAGCCTTGGAAGCCGGGAACCAGATTGCATCCTTGCAGCTCAGGGAGTCCCAGCGCCTGCGGCAGCTTCTCGCCCTGTCTGTTCAGTCCTCAGTCCAAAGGGACATGAAGAACGAGAAGGAAAAGCAGATGCAGGAAGAGGCGTGGAAGTCAGTTTTGGCAACCGACAAACTTCAAACGATCATCAACAGTACTCCCGATGATCCATTTTAAGTCTCAGAAGGGATCGGGATTCTTGCGACTCGCTTCCTTCAGTTTGTCGGCCGTGGACTTCAGGCCTTCAGAGGTATCTTTGACCCATTTCTTTTGCGCCGCGTCATTCTCGGCATCTTTCTTTGGTTTTTCAGCCTCCGGCTGTGCCTTTTCAGTTTCAAGACGCGATTTGCCTGAATCGCAGCCTGACAACATATAAAATGGCAAAAGTGCAATCATGAAAATGCAAAATATTCTTTTCATTGCTTTGTCACTCATTTGTATTTGTTTTTTATCAGCACTGTTTCCTGAAGAATCACAAGCTGCTGTCGAAAGTGTGATTCCAAAAATTATTGGAGAGTTTCAAACAAAAACAGACGCGTGGAGCAATACGTTACAGGGATACGCCCTGAGATTGTTCAAATTATCTACAACACTAACGGTTGTGCTTTTTGGTGTCAAAGCGGCGTTAAATAGGGACAAGCTTGGTGATGTGATTGGTCAGTTCGTGTCAACGTTGCTGTTTTGCTCGTTTGTTGCTTCCGTAATTGTCAATTATCAAGAGTGGTCCTGGAACATCATTCGCGGACTGGGAGGGATTGCAGAGGATTTGGGTGCTGGCAAGTTCAATTCAACTGATCCACTGATTGCAGGCATTAAAATCACAAGTGTTATTTTTGACAAGTTGGATTTTGATGTGAAGACAATCGCATACCTGATTTGTGGCATAATAATACTGATAGCTTCCTCGCTTATGACGGCTCAGCTGGTACTTGTGAAGTGTGAGGCGCTTGTTGCCATGAATGCCAGCATAATCTTGCTGGGTCTTGGAGGCGCGGTGATTCTCAAAGAGTACGCTATCAGTGTAATGAAATATGTTCTTTCTGTGGCGTTCAAACTTTACGTCTTACAGCTTGTAATGGGATTGGGCCTGCAGTTTATTCAGGATTTATCAGTTGACAACGGAGATATACAAGATTTCTTTGTCGCGATTGCTGCCTCAATCATTCTCTTGGCTCTGGTCAAGAGCATTCCAGATGTCTGCGCCGGTATCATTCACGGCTCTCACGTCAGTAGCGGCGCTGCATTGGGCCAAGCCGTCACCACAACTGTTGCAGGTGCTGCTGCCGCAGTCGGTGGCGCAGTGGGGGCTGCGATGGGCAGCGGGCGGGGCATCGAAGCCACTCGCAAGGCTGCACAGATGGCCCACATGGATGGCGCTACAGGCCTGGGCAAGGTCGGTCACATGGCTGGTTCTCTCTGGCAGGCGCATAAGCAGGCCAAGGCCGAGGGTGGGAAGCTCTCCCACGGCGAACGCTTTGGTGCCGCTCTGAACTCAAGGCTCCAGGAAATGAAGATGCGAAACCTTGGGCTTGCCGACGGTGCCAACCCCGAGGGCAAGGACGGGAGCGGCAATGGTTAGGCATAGTCACAACCCGAAGAGCGATTTGACGCCTCGTCATTCAGCCAGTTGCTCTACCTTCACTCCCAGGGCGGCCGCGATCTTGACCAAAGTGGCCCGGCGAGGGTTGGCCTCCGGGGCTTCCATCTGCGCATATGCGCCGCGCGAGATTCCAGCCTTGGCCGCAACTTCCTCCTGGGTGAGGCCTAAATGCTCGCGCCAGGCGCGCATCAGGCTCTTTTCTTCAAGGAGGGCTATTTCCGCGACCTCCACGGGGATGTTGGCGGACTTTCCCTGCTGGCCCGTCAGCTCCAGATACTCGGTGTACGGGACGAGCACAAAGAGAGGGTTCCCTCCGTGCTCGATTACTTGGTGTTTAGTAAGTGCGCTCATCTCTTTTCCTCACTTCCGTGACGGTGATGGCGTCATCATCCACGGTGAAAATGGCTCGATAGTCCCCCACGCGCAGACGGTAATCGCCCCGGTTCGTCAAGCTCTTCACATTCCGGCAGTCAGGCCAGTCTTTCAAGGCCTTCACGGCTTTGATGATGGCGGTCCGATCGGCCAGGGGAAGCTTGCGCATTTGTTTGAAGGCTTTCGGGGTGATTTCAACCGTTCGCATGCACAGACCGTAAGTTTTTGAATGTTTTTAGTCAATCAAAACTAACAAAAATTAGCACACATCAGATGGAGCCTGGGGCGAACGGTGGCCATGATCAATCAGTTTGGGCAGGGCAACTCATGCCCCCACACTCCTGGAAGCCGAACCTCTAACCCTCCGGAGCGAGTGTATCGAATGCTTTGGAAATCAAAACCGGTAAATAATTCAGGTACGCGGGATCAGCATTCTCCGGTTATGACATCCTGTTACGTGAGTGGACGTGAGGAATGGCTGGAACGCTACGGCAGCTACATCCAGCGGGCCAGACAGTGGCGCATGGCCACCATCATCGCACTTTTCATCACTGGCGTCTCGGTCGTGGGCAACGTTGTCCAGGCCACGCAATCCAAAGTGGTGCCCTACGTGGTCGAGGTGGACCAGCTGGGTCGGATAGCGGCCGTCGAAAGGGCCTCAGTCGCCGCGCCCGTGCCGACCCGCGTCGTCCAGGCTTCCTTGTCGGAGTTCGTAACCCAATGGCGTTCCGTCACGGCCGATCTCGATCTCCAGAAGCGGTTCATCGAACGGCTCTCGTTCTTCGTCGCCGGTGCTGCCCGGGGCCAGATGAAGCAGTGGTACGAACTCAACAACCCCTACGACCGGGCCAAGGACAAGCTCGTGCAGGTGAACATCAAAAGCCTGCCTGCCCAGGTGAGCGCCGATTCCTGGCGCGTCGAATGGACCGAAATCACCCGGAACCACTCCGGCGTCCAGATCGGTTCCGAAGGTTTCCAGGCAACCCTGACCATCCAAATCCAGCCGCCCACGACAGACACGCAAATCCTCCGAAATCCCGGAGGGGTCTACATCACTTCCATGTCCAGCTCCAGCCTGATGGAACCCTCAGCAACTCCAAAGAAGTAGGCAGCATGATGAAGCGACTGTCCGTAACCGTTTTTCTGTTCGTCTGTCTTGCGCAGCCACTTTGGGCTGCTGACAAGCAGCAGCCCAAAGTGGTCGAGGGGAAAACCGGGTCTGTCCCGGAGGATTACAAGATGGGTACCCCGCCTGCGGCGCAGACAGGGAAAGGCAAGGGCGCTGGCTCGGAAACGATTCCGCCACCTGACTACTTCAACCAGCAGGCCGTGCCCTTGAGCCCGAGGGAGCGCCAGGCGGTGAAGCTCGTGCAGGATTGGGAGTCCACCGGGGCCGCGCCCATCCAGGCCAACGGAAAGGTCATGTACGTCTACGGGGCTTCGTCTCCCACGGTCATCGGCGCGCCACTCCAGATTTGCGACGTGGAGCTGCAACCAGGCGAGGCTGTCAACGAAGTCATCGTGGGCGATTCGGCCCGCTGGATGCTCGAGATCGCCAAGTCCGGGGCCACGTCGCACATTCTCATCAAGCCCGTGGACGCGGGGCTGTCCACCAGCGCCGTCATCACCACGGACCGACGGGCCTATCACCTCAAGCTGGTGAGCCAGCGTACCGGCCACACACCCCGGGTGGGCTTCCTTTATCCCGAGGACAACGCCGCGCGGCTCCGCGAGAAAGAGGCCAAGGACTCCAAGGAGAAGCAGTGGAACACTGCCGAGGTGGACGGCCAGCCCACGGACCTGAGCAAGCTGAACTTCGCCTACGAGATCAAGGGGGAGGCCCCCTGGCGGCCTCTCCAGGTCTTCGACGACGGCAGGCAGACGTTCATCAAGCTCCCGCCTGCGGTTCAGTCCGGTGACGCGCCGGTCCTCCTGGTCCGCAACGGGGGCCAGGACACCATGGCCAACTTCCGGTTGAAGAACCTGGCCATGGTCGTGGACGGCGTGTTCCCCGAGGCGATCCTGATTTCCGGCGTCGGCAGCAAGCAGCAGCGGATCACGATCCGCGCCAAGAAGTGAGGCTGGCGATGCGTCAGTTCTTCCTTTTCCTCCTGGCGCTCCTGCTCCCGGGCTGCGTCATACAGACCCGTCACGCCGATCCCTCCGGCCTGGCCTCCTACGACGGCGTGAGCGTGGAATTCCCCGGAGACGCCCAATATCTGGCCACCATGGCGTCCGGGGAGCTGGCTAACCGGTATCCCCCGGGACGCACCACCCTGATCCTGGCTAGCGCCAGGACCGTCTTCGGCCAGGAGCTGGAATCAGCGTTGCGCCAGCAGGGTTTCGCGGTCTCACAGCACCCGGCCCCGGAGGGCGTCAAGGTCGGCTACACTCTGGACGTCCTGCGCGACGAAAGCCCGCCCACCACCTGTTACCTCCAGGTCAGGACTTCCGATGGCCAGACCTTCGGCCGGGTTCGCACGCTGTCCATGGCCAGCCGCGAGGAGGCCGCTCTGGTCCGGGTCCCATCCCCTTCACTGGAGTCATCCACCCTGACGGAGGTGCCTACGCCCCACATCCCGTCCCCTGGGCAGCCCCATCCGGACCGCCTGATGCCGGGCTCCGGCGCGGGGGGCAGGCCATCCCAGGAAGCGGCCGCTACTCCGGCGCGAAACGACGGAACACCGGTCCGGAGCAAGGCCACGGCGGCGCGGATCGCCAGGCGCAACCATGTGCCTGTGGCTGACTTCTGCCGCTGGAACGGCGTGAAGCCGGAGACCGTCCTGGAGGCCGGGCGGGCGGTGCATCTGCGGGAGCCCGTCGCCGAATCTGCCTCTCCGGTCAAGGCGGAACCAGGTCAACAGTTCACCTCCAGGGCCGCGCAGCAGGATCGCCCGGTCCCAGCTGCCGCTCCACTCTCGTCCCCTGCAACGGCCCCGGTGCTTGCCTCGGCTCCGGCTCAGGCTGTTGCCTCGGTCCCAACTCCGGTTCCTTCTCCGGTTCAGGTCCCGGCTTCGGCACCTGCGCCTGCCCCATCCCTGCTTCCGGTTTCGGCGAAGGATGAACCGCCAGCGCCCGCGCCAGGGTCAACCCCGGCTTCCGCAGTCCACGAGGCTCTTGCCGAACTGGCTCTCCAAAGCCCGGCGGCGGAAGCGCCTCCCGTGGCCCCGGTGGTCCCGGCGGCGGAAGCGCCTCCCGTGGCCCCGGTGGTCCCGGCTCCCATCTGGTCCGTCAACCCGGGCGGTCTCCATGCCCAGCTCGAATCGTGGTCGTTCAAGGCTCAGTACCAGCTGGTCTGGAAAGCGAAGCACGACTTCGAGCTGGAGACCAATGCGAATTTCTCCGGCGATTTCGTCTCGGCCATCAAGCAACTCTTTGCCGGGTTGCATCGCGGCGGACACGCCCTGCGGGTGACGGTCTATCAGGGAAACAACGTGATTGAAGTGGCGGAGGATTAGAATGTCGAGACGTGCGGTTCTGTTGTTTGTTTTGGTCCTCGCCGCCCTCAGCGGTTGCACCAAGAAGCACCCACAAATTGATGCCATCGAACACCAGGGACAACAGTTCCGGGATCAGGCCAGGTCCAGGGCTGTGGAGGTGACTCCTAAACCCTATCTCGGGGCCAAGGCGGTGGAGTTCCGAGGGGTCTCCAATCCGGTCCTGAACAAATACGTCACGCTCAAGCGCAAAGGGACTCTCCCCACCATCGCGGCGGCCATCAGCGAACTGACGTCCATGCCGGTCCAGCTCGCCGCACAGGAGCCGGAGGAGCAGAAGCAGCAACCGCGTTCTGCTTCTCCGGGCTCCTCCCATGGGCAGGCTCCAGCTTCCACGCCTCCTTCCGCTCCAGCGGGGGGCGTCAACATGGACCTGGAGGCCCTCCTGGCTGTGCCCGGCAGCACCTCGGCTGCGGCCGTGGGCGTCGGTGACTCCCGCCAGCTCTCGGTGTCCTACGAAGGTCCCCTTCGCGGGCTCCTGAACCACGTGGCCATGCTCTCCGGGTACGGCTGGGACTACGACGCCAGCAGCGGCAACATCCTGTTCGCCCGGATGATGGTCAAGACCTACACGATCCTGGGGGCTCCCGGGACAGTCACGTTCGAGAACAAGGTCACGAACAAATCCAAGGAAAACTCGACGTCGGCCCTCAGCGGATCGAACATCAACTCCACGGTCTCCAGTTCGGACACTGCTTCGCAGACGTCGCAGTCCACCGGCACGAAGCTGAGTTTCGACATCTTCGCGGACACCGAGAAGGGCGTGAAGGCGCTGCTCTCACCGAAAGGCTCGGTGGTGGTCAACCAGGCTGCGGGAACGCTCACGGTGCGGGATACGCCGGACAGCATCAGGCGGGTTTCGAGCTTCATTGAGGACATCAACGGCAGGCTCGGCCGTCAGGTCGCGCTCACGGTGCAGGTCTGGTCACTGAGCATCTCCGACAATACCGACGTGGGTTTCAATCTCCAGGCCATCTTCGAGGACAAGGACGTCTCGATCACGGCCGGGAGCCTCACGAACATCGGTACCCTCAACACGGCAGCCGCGACCATCGTGTCCGGCAAGCTTAAGGGCTCCTCGGCCGTGCTCCAGGCATTACGCCAATGGGGAAAGGCCTCCCAGGTGACGTCCGCTGGCGGCCTGGTGATGAGCAACCAGCCTGTGCCGGTCATGGCCATCGAGCGCCACGCCTACCTGGCCAGCGCCGGAGTCTCCACCACTAACTACCAGCAGACCACGGAGCTGACCCCGGGCGAAGTGACCACAGGGTTCGCAATGACCGTGATCCCGCACATCCTGGATCAGCGCCGGGTGATCCTCCAATACAACATCAACCTCTCATCCCTGGAAGAGATGAAGGAGTTCGAGGCGTCGGACATCACGATTCAGCTGCCCCAGACTTCGACGCGGGCTTTCGCGCAACGCTCCACCATGCGGATGGGGCAGACCCTCGTGCTGTGTGGGTTTGAAAAGCAGTCCACCGAGGCAAGCACGTCGCTCGGCATCCCCTCCACCGGCAGGGTGTCCAAGGCGGGCAGGACGCTGCTGGTGATCACGATCCAGGTGGAATCGGCGGAGGTGTAGAGTGCGCCGGGTTTCCATCCACAACAAGATCTGGGCCGTGGGCCTTCAGTGGTATTTGAGCAACGCCCGGCTGGGCGTGCCTGAGCTGCGCCGCCTGGCCCGGAAGGAAGATCCGAACCTTGACCTGGTGGCCTTCCGTCAACGCCAACATGCCTTTGGCGCGAGCCAGGGCGATGTTCGGGCCTGGCGTGGCGTGCGCGCCCTGGCGGCTTCGGTGAAGTTGGCCACGCCATCCTTTCTCGGGCTCTTCTGCCTGGAGGATGACGAAGGCTCGTACTGGTGGGTGTTCGCGCTGCACCAGGCGCTTGTGGTGGGCATGGGCGATCAGGTCTTCACAAGCCGTTCCGAAGCGGACTCGTGGATTCGGTCTCTTCGCGGCCTCATGGATGAGGACTTCGAGGATTCCGTGACGTGCGAGACCTTCCGGGAAAGCCTGGAATGGCTTTCCCCCCTTGTGCCTTCCATGCCGCTGTGGATCGCGGGCAAGCAGAGCGGCGCGCTGTTGCCGCTTCAGCCCGTGCCGTCCCAGCGGCGCAACCAGGTCATCGCCGGGATCGTGGTGCTCCTCCTGCTGTCGGGGGGATACGTGCTCAAGCTCTTCCTGGAACACCAGGCCGGAAAGCGGGCCGTGGAAGCTGCCAGGACGGCCATGCTGGACAAGGAGCAGCGGCGTCGGGAGATCATGGCCAATCCGGAAGCCCATTTCCAGCGCCCCTGGCTGGAAGCGCCGGATGTGGCGGAAAGCATCCAGTCCGGCATCACCGCCATCCTGGGACTCCCGCTGGTGGCCAGCGGATGGGTCCTGGAGACGGCAACCTTCGACGGCCAAGCCGTCACGGTCTCCTGGGGCCATCGCCCTGGGGCCGATTTCTCGCAGCTCCCGCCTGGGGCGCGCATCGAGAATCCTCAAAAGGCCGTGTCCCGCTTCCCGGCCGGGAAGGTGTCCAGGCTCCAGGGCGCGGCAGCCCTGCCCCCCCGCGAGGACTGCACCAGGCGCTTCTATCAAGGCACTCAACTCATGGGCGGACGTCTGAAGCTCCAGTTCCATGCGCAGGAGAAACGCGAAATCGAAGGCATCGAGGTGATCTCTCCCTGGCAAAAGGGCCAGTGGGAGCTTGTCGATGTTCCTGCCGCCGTCGTGCTCGATGCGTCGTTTCCCGAAGGGTTCACCGCAATGCCAGGGCTCATGTTGTCGAGCATCATCCAGGACAAAGGCTCCTGGTCGTTCAAGGGGTCTATCTATGCTGTTCCAAAATGACAGAAGGCGAATCGTCTGGGTCGTCGGCGGCGGGCTCGCCGTGCTGTCCCTCCTCTTCATGGGCCACATGGCTCTGAGCAAGTGGCTTGCGCCTCCAACGCCTCCGGTGCCGTTCGCCTCCAAGGCTCCCAAGGCATCCAGGCCGCCCGCAGCACAGGCCACCCAGGCGAAGGGCGCGGCGGAAAGCCAGGAGTCCGGGGCCAAGTCCGAGGGCCAGCCCTCAGCCCCTCCGACCCTGGGTGCTGCCGTTCCCGGTGTCCCCGTGGCCGGGAACCTGGCCATCATCACGACGCTTCGCGCCCAGCTCGAAGAGCTGCGCATCCAGGCGGCCATTGCGCAGGAACGCGAGAAGATGCTTCCCAAGCCTGTTGCCGTGTCAGCCGCGCAGCCCAAGACCCTCAACCTGCCTGAAATCCCCACGCCGCGACTCGAACACAAGCCCAGGCGGACATCGCCCGTGGTGGTGTCCGTCCAGGGCGTGGATGGCCAATCCACGGCAACGGTCAGGCTGCAATCGGGGGAGCTGGTTTCGGTCCGGCCCGGGGAACGTTTCAATGGCGGGGTGGTCAACTCCGTCAGCAGGAACGGCGTGACCATCCGGCGCGGCGGTGCGTCCACCACCCTGGCCTTCGAGTAGGGGGCCTGCACCATGGAACTTTCCACCTCCAGCTTCATCGAAGGGGTTCCCGAGGCAATGCGCGGCCGTGTCGCGTTGGTCGACGGCAAGCTGCACATGAGCGCCGAACTGAAGGGAAACCTGGAAATGGTCACGTTCGTGGGCATGATGCGCCGTCGCGGCATCATGTCCTACAAGTTCCATCCTCCTATGGTATTCGACACGAAGTATGCGAACTTCGCTTCCATCGCGGGACAGGGCGAGAACGAAGTACAGCAGTTCGCCATTGACCTCCTTGCCAAGGCCTACCTGACGAAGGCCACGGACATTCATATTGTGGACTTCGGTCCCTACTCGATGATCCTGTTCCGGATTCTGGGCATCCTCTCAGACTACACGCAGGTCGAAGGAGAGTTCGGCCGCCAACTCATCGCCTGCCTGTATCAGAAGCTGAGCCAGTCCGCCGATGCCTGCTTCAGCCCTTCCGAGCGCCAGGACGGCAGGATCGCCAAGCGGGACTACCTGCCGGTGCAGGTGCATTCGGTGCGCGTGCACAGCGAGCCCGTGGAATGCGCGATGGCGGTGAATGGCGTCGGCACGTCCATGGCGCTGCGGCTGCTCTACGACTCCACGTCGGCCACTGGCAGCCTCCATGAGCGGATGTCGCGGCTGGGCTTCACGCCGGAGCAGTGCGAGACCGCGCTCTATCTGACCAGGCGCACCGGGTTGACCATCATCTCCGGCCCCACCGGCCACGGGAAATCCACCCTGCTCAAGCACATCATGGAAGCCCAGGTAGAGCGCAACCCGGGCAAAGCGTACTTCTCGATCGAGGACCCGCCCGAGTACCCGCTCAAGGGCGTCCGGCAGGTGCTGATCTCCAGCAACAACAAGGGGCGGCGGGCGGATGCCTACCGCGACGCCATCGCGGGGGCCATGCGCTCCGATCCCGACGTGCTGATGATCGGCGAAATCCGCTACACCGAAGCGGCCATAGCCGCCATCGACGCGGCGCTGACCGGCCATGCCGTGTGGGCCACGATCCACGCCAACAACGCCTTCGGCATCATCCCGCGCATGGTCAGCACGCTGGCCACGCACTACCGCAATCCGCTGGAACAGCTCTGCGATCACAACGTGCTGGCCGGGCTGGAGTACCAGCGCCTGCTGCCGGTGCTCTGTCCCGAGTGCAAGGTCCGGCTGCTCGATCTTGAACCCGAAGAGCGGCGTCAGTACGTCCCAGAGGATGTCCAGGATCGGCTTCGCCGCGTGCTCGACGACCGCGAGGGCGTCTTCGTGCGGGGCGGCGGCTGCGAAGCCTGCTCCCATCGCGGGCTCGTGGGTCAGACCGTTGCGGCAGAGATCATCGCCACGGACCAAGAGATGCTCGGGTATTTGCGGAACGGGAAAACCCCGCGCGCGCACGAGTATTGGGTCAAGGAGAAAGGCGGACGTAGCTACGTCGAGCATGCGGTGGACCTGATCCAGTCCGGCCTGGTGGACCCGTACATCGCCGAAGAACGGCTGGGCGTCCCCCTGAACTTCACGCAGGTCTTCATCCAGGGAGGCCGGTCATGAGCCCCCTGACCGGCCTGCTGTGCCGGTTGAGCTTCAATTCCGCCGTGCGCATGCGCACGTGGAAAAAGTTGGCGGCTCAGACCCGCCATGGGCTCAACCTGGATCAGAGTCTCAGGCAGATGCAGCACCGGGCCATGCTCAAACGCTCGTTCACGGCCACGGTCTATTCCCGCGTTCTCGAATACCTGGGCCTGGGGCACAACCTGGGCGCAAGCCTGACGGGGTTCGCCTCACCGGAAGAGGTCATGCTCATCAGCTCCGGCCAGCGCTCGGGGAATTTGCCGGAAGGCCTGGAGCTGGCGGCGAGCCTCCTGGCCGCCCGGCGCTCCATCCTCCGGGCCGTGACCTCCGCCCTGGCGTACCCGGCTTTCCTCCTGGTCATGTGCGTGGTGGTGCTCCTCATCGTCTCCATCATGGTCATGCCGAAGTTTGCCATGCTCTCGGACCCGACCGCCTGGCAGGGAGTGGCGGCGCTTCTCTACGGGGCGACCTCATTCGTGACGTCCCCCCTGGGGGTGGCCACCCTGCTGGTCCTGCTCGGCTCCCTTGCGGCCGCGCTGTTCACCCTGCCTCTGTGGACCGGCAGGCTCCGGTTGTCCGTCGAAAAGCTCCCGCCCTGGTCCATCTACAGGCTCACCGTGGGCTGCGTATGGCTGTTCACGGTGGCCACGCTCATGCGCTCGGGCATGCAGCTCACGCACATTTTGGAGAACATGCTCAACGCGGATCATGTGACGGCCTACCTCCGTGAACGGATCATGGCCATCGCACTGGAGACGGGCACAGGCAAGAACTTCGGCGAGGCCCTGCACGATTGCGGCATGGAATTCCCGGACTCCGAGATGGTGGACGATCTGCGCGTCTACGCCTCGCTCCCTGGCTTCCACAAGAAAATGCACGAGTTAGCCGCCGAATGGATGGAGGATGGCGTGGAACTCGTGAAGCAGCAGGCGCGGGTTCTCAACGTCCTGGCCATCGTCGTCCTGACCGGCCTTGTGAGTCTCATCGCGGCGGCCATCGGTTCACTCCAATCCCAACTTCTTCCTTCCGGAGGCTCTTTCTAATGACCCTTCTCGAAACCCTCGGTGCGATCCTCGTGGGCCTCATCATCCTGGCCGGTGCGGCTCTTGGCCTGAATGCGGCGTTCTCGAACTCGAAGCTGGGCGAGACCGAACAGAACCTCATCACCATGCGGATGCAGATTCAGCAGATGTTCTCGGGCAGCTCGGACTACACCGGCCTGGACAACGAACTGGCGCTCCAGGCCGGGCTGGTACCCAAGCCGTTCATCAAGGGCTCGTCCATACGGAACTCCTTCGGCGGTGACATCACGCTGGCTCCAGTGACGGGTTCCAGCGCGTTCTCCATCACGCTGACCTCCATCCCGCAGGACGAATGCACCAAGCTGGCCAAGTTCCAGACCGACGCCTGGCTCTCGGTGAACGTCAACGGCACGGATACGACGGGCGGATCTGTGGCCGACATCGTGACCGCCTGTTCCTCGTCCAGCAACACCATCACCTTTACCGCGAGGTAGCCATGCAGTTGGGGGACCTGGTGTTTTCGGACCTCCTCCTTCTTCCGGACGGCAGCGCGCGGCTCAAGGGGTGCCCGGGCAGCGGGCAACAGCTGGTGGCGTTGCCTGAGGACTTCGAAGGGGAGATTCTCGATCTCCCCAAGCGGCTCATGGACGCCTTTTTGTCCATGCGCGAACTGGACCCAGCTACCGGTCTGCGGGTCGGCAGGTCCACGATCCGCTTCCAGCACGGCGGCGTTCACTACCGCGTTGCGGACTTCCAGGATGTGGACGGCGGGCGAACCTGGTTCCTGCGCCGCCTGCCCGGCACGGTGCCTGACCTGGACTCGCTCGGGCTGCCTCCCTTCCTCTGCGAGTGGCTGCTGATGCCCAATCAGCGCCACGGGCTGGTGCTGGTGGCCGGTGCCCAAGCCAGCGGCAAGACCACCACTGCCAGCGCCCTGGTAGCCGCCAGGCTGAGGCGGTTTGGCGGCCACGGGGTGACCTTCGAGAATCCGGCGGAGCTGCCCCTGGGCGGAAGCTGGGGGGAACACGGCCACTGCTTCCAGACGGAAATCCACGGCGAGCACCAGCTGGCCGCGCACATCGAGCGAGCGCACCTCTACGCCAGCCCGAACGTAATCTTCATCGGGGAGATTCATACCAAATACGCGGCCATCGAATCGCTCCGGGTGGCCCTGGGCTCCCGGCAGCAGCTCGTGGTGGCCACCATCCACGGGTTTGATGTCCTGGCCGCCCTGGAGCGCCTCATCAACTGGGCTCAGGAGATCGACCGGGCCAACGCCTGTGAAAACCTAGCCAACAGCCTGCTGGCGATCATCCTGCAGGACCTCGAATGCGAGGAGCGGTTGCACAAGGTGCCGCAATGCCTCCTGCTCCCCTTTCCCTACGATGGGCAGCCCACGGACAGCCTCACGCGAACGAAAGGCATCCGGGCGAAATTGCGGGAAAACCAGCTCCATCCGCTCAACGACGACATGCGCCAGCTCAGGAACCTGATCAAGGACAACGGGTTGAAGGTTCTATGAAAGCCTTTGTCGTTCTCACATTCCTACTGGGCGTCATGGCGATGATCCGCTTCGTCCCGATGGAGCCCGTGGACACGCAGCGGGCTCGGGCCATCGCAGTGAACTACGCCGCCTACCGCAACGCGGTCTATCTCCACGTGTTCAACGGCAATAAGTCGTCCGGCAGCATCGACGCCGCATCCCTGAACCTCCCTGCCGGGTTCGCCCTGCTGCGCTCCTGGCAGGCCCGGATCGATGCCGGGTGCCTCTACGTCTGGGGGCCTGCCTCCTCCGAGGAGATCGAGGCGACTCGTGACCTCTTCTGGGGCAGCCAAGCCGTGGGGCGCGCCGACGGTGGCAAGCTCGAACCCGGGCACGGGGGCACGACTCCCGTGCCGTCCTTCGTTCCTGACGGGTCCCTCGTCAGTGTGGTGGGGATCGAGTGATGAAACTGATCGAAGTAATCGGCGGGATCGTCGTGCTGTTCATCCTGCTGCCGTCCCTGGCCAACCTCTGGATGATGGGTTCCGAGGAGATGGAGAAGCGCCAGGCGGCGGATCAGCTCATGCAGGTGAGCCGGGCGGCCGCCGCCTACGTGCGCAAGCACCAGACGACCTTGCTGGGCCAGACCTCGGCTTCAAGCGGCCCTGTCATCACCACCGGCCCGCTCGTCACGGAAGAGTTTCTCCCGGCCGGATTCCAGGGGCACAACGTCTGGGGGCAGACCTACCAAATCCACTTCCGGCAGCCGACCATCAACACAATCCAGGCCGTGGTGCTGACCACAGGCGGGCGTGGCCACGAAACCGCGCGGCCAAAGTTCGGCACGGCCGTCGTGCCTTCGGCAGCCTCTATGGCGGGCGGCTCCGGAGCGTTCATCCCCACGGGCGACGTTCCCGGGCAGGCTGCCGGGACGCTTCGTGGCGCATTCGGAGGGTGGAGCATCGACCTGGCCAGCCTGGGGATCGCATCCCCGGGGGCTGGCCACCTCGGGGGGCTCTCCACGTTCGATTCCACCAGCCTCGGCCAGGATTTCCTCTACCGGGTGTCCGTGCCAGGGCACGCGGAACTCAACGCCATGCAGACGGAACTGGACATGACGGACCACGCCATCCGGAACGTCCAGGAGGTGCAGTTCACCGCCCGGGCGCTGGGCACGGAAACCTGCGATGCGGACACGGAGGGCCTGGTTTTCCTGGATGTGAACCAGGGCCTGTACATCTGTCGCAACGGGAAAATGGAAGTCCTGGCTGATACGGGCAACAGCACGCTGTTCAAGAGCGCCACCCTGGCAAAGGATGGCGATCTCGTCACGAAGCCCGTTTGCCCTCCCGGGACCAGCACGGTTCCGGAAATCTTCGTGGCTCCTTCCATCGTGTCCGCAGGTGCCGAGGCTCCCCCGCTCACGGCGTTCCAGGCCTGGGCCACAAGCGTCAGCACGACGCAGTGGCGCGTGAATCTGCGCATCCTGACTACTGACGACAACCTGAGCTGGGTCAATCCTGCGTCGGATTACGCCCGAATCATCGTGTGCACCACGTGCGCCAAAGAATGAGGTGAGCATGGCCAACGATCCCAATGAATTCATCCAGCCCGTGACGCTGCGGAAATGGCCAGCCTATGCGGTGATCGCCGTTGTTGTCGTAGCTCTCTCGGTCGTGGCCTATTCGATCCACTGGTCCCGGTCTAGCGGCAAGGAGGAGAAAGCCAAGCCGCAAGTGATCCTGCGCGACGACAAGCCCCTGGTGAGCGAGGGAGGCATGGGCCTGGCCACGCCGCTACCGCCTCTCCCCGCGTCGAAGAAGGAGTCCCCGGAGATTCCGCCCATCGTTGTTGTCACGAGCAATGAACCTCCGGAACTCAGGCGGGAACGTGAAGAACTGCGCCGCCAGAAGCACCAGGCCGCCATGACGGCCCTGGCGTCGCCCATGGTCATCCACAAGGGCAAGGACGATGCGGGAGCCAAGGCGGTCGTAAGCCAAGCGGGCGCAAAGGAAGGCGAGGCCCGGGATTCCCGTGGAGCCCCCCAGTCGGATCGCCTCTCTGCGGCCCTGACCCGCGAGGGCGATTACAACCCAGCCTCCGACAAGGACAAGGAGGCATTTCTCGAACGCTCCAAGGCCTCGGACCGGCAGTGGCAGGCTTCGAGCGTGCGCATGGCCGGGCAGCCCTTCGAGGTCAAGACCGGCTCGGTCATCCCGGCTGTGATGGTCGGGGGCATCAGCTCGGACCTCCCCGGGCAGATCATCGCCCAGGTGTCCCAGAACGTCTTCGACACGGCCGATGGCCGCCACCTGCTCATCCCCCAGGGCTCGAAGCTCTACGGCGTCTACGATTCCAGGATCGTCTACGGTCAGTCCCGCGTGCTGGTGGCCTGGAACCGGATCATCTTCCCGGACGGGTCTGCCATCACGCTGGGATCCATGCCCGGCACGGACTCGGCGGGATTCGGCGGTTTCGAGGACCAGGCGAACAACCACTACTTCCGCATCTTCGGCACGGCCCTGCTCATGTCGCTCATCACGGGCGGAACCGCCTGGGCAGTGGACACCGTTACGCCAACCACCAGCGCCAGCGGGCTCACGGGGAACGCCTCCCCCTCCTTTCAGCAGCAGATGACGTCCGCTCTGGCCACCCAGCTCGGGCAGACGACCGCGCAGGTGCTCTCCAAAGGCATGAACGTCAATCCCACGCTCGAAATCCGGCCGGGCTATCGCTTCAACGTCGTGGTCACCAAAGACCTGGTTTTCACGGAGCCCTATCGGGATCTGTAAAGAAGAGTGGAAAGAACGAAAGCAAGAAATCGTGTTGAGTCGAAAGGAAGATGTCGTGAAGAAACAACAGTACGGCCTTGGAGGGTCAGGCAGCACAAGAGACGCTTTCCGGTGGGGATACTTAGTGTTCAGCCTGCTCCTGGCACTGGGGTCGATGATCCTGGCCACCCAGCAGGTTGCGGCCTATTTCGGCTACCAGCAAGCCCTGGGGCAGCCCTTGGCTGTCCTGGGCGGCGTGGCCTGGTACGCACCCTGGAAGATCTTTGAGTGGCATTCCCTGGGAAACCAGCACGAGGCCGTTCGCCAGTCGGTGTTCCACGGCCAGATGCTGTTCGTCGCTCCTCAGATGCTCATCTTGGGTTTCGCCCTCCTGAGGGCGCGCAAGCCCAAAGGGCACAGTGACCTGCACGGTTCAGCGCGATGGGCCTCCGGAAAGGACATCAAGCGGATGGGCCTCTTGCGGGGCAAGGGGGTCTACGTCGGCGGATGGGTCCAGCGCCACGAAGGCCTTCGGGCGTTCCTGAGGAATTTCCGGAGTCAGCCCCTGGAGGTCCACCGGTACCTGCGCCACGACGGGCCGGAACACATGCTGCTCTATGCGCCCACCAGGTCGGGCAAGGGCGTGGGCATCATCCTGCCCACCCTGTTGTCCTATCCCGAATCCGTGGTGGTGCTCGACATCAAGGGAGAAAACTGGGCTCTCACGTCCGGGTGGCGGTTCTCGCAAGGGCATAAGGTATTCCGGTTCGATCCCTCCGACGCCAGCGGCAAGTCGGCCTGCTTCAACCCGCTGGAGGAAGTCCGGCTGGACTCCCTTTCGGCCATCCCGGATGTCCAGAATATCGCTACCATGATCGTGGACCCGGAGGGCAAAGGCCTCCAGGACCATTGGAGCAAGGCTGCGTTTGCCTTCATCGCGGGAGTGCTCATGCATTGCCTTGTGATGATCCGCTTCACGCAGAAGCGCACGGCCACGCTGAACGATCTCGGAAACATGCTGGCCGACGCCAAAAAGACCATCGACAAGCTCTTCCAGGAGATGCTCGAAACGCCCCATGCGGAGTACGTGACGAAAAGCTTCCCCAACGGCACTACCGGCGGCGACCACATCCACAACTTCATCGCCAGCTCGGCCCGGGAGATGCTGAACAAGGCTCCCAACGAAAGTTCCGGCGTCGTCAGCTCCGCCCTGGTCAACCTGGCCCTCTACCGTGATCCCGTGGTGGCCATGAACACGGCCCGGTCCGACTTCCGCGTTCAGGACCTCATGCACCTACCCGTCCCGGCCAGCCTGTACCTGGTCGTGAGCCCGGCGGACATCAACCGCGTCCGGCCACTGATCCGGCTCATCCTAAACCTTATCATCTCCCGAATCTGCGAACGCATGGAGTTCGAGAACGGCGTCCAGGCCAAGCCTCCCCGCCGCCTGCTGATGCTCCTGGATGAGTTCACGTCCATCGGCAAGATGGACATCGTCAACCGGTCCATCGCCTACGCGGCCGGGTACGGCATCAGTTACCTGCTCGTGATCCAGAACGTCGAGCAGCTCAACGACACCTACGGCAAAGAGAACGGCATCAAGGGCAACTGCCACATCCGGATCGCCTACGCGCCGAACACCCTGGAAACGGCCAAGGAACTCTCGGAGATGACGGGCAAGACTACCGTCCTGACCCAGAAGACTTCCGTGTCCGGGGCTCGCAGCGGCCACCTCAAAAACGCCTCGGTGAGCATCTCGGAAACTGCGCGGGCGTTGTTGACCCCTGACGAGTGCATGCGCCTTCCCGGACTCCAGAAGGAGGGGGAAAAGGCGACGAAGCCCGGCGACATGCTGATCTTCGTGGCCGGGCGCTCGCCCATCTACGGACGGCAGATTCTCTACTTCCTGGACCCCGTGTTTTCCGAACGGGCCAGGACCGCGCCCCTTGATCCCGCTGAATCCCCTTCACACGGGCCACATCCGGAGAAAATGCCGCCGCCAGCAGGGAAAACCTACGCCGACTATCTGAAACAGCAGGAGAAGGCAGGATGAAGAAACTCGTGGGGCTGTTCGTGGTCCTGATGCTGTCGATCGCGGCGCTCCTCTTCCTGGAGGGCTTCCGCTTCAACGCGACGGCCTCCATGCCCAGGGGCATCTATCAGCTCATCGTCGGCACGGCGTCGTTCCAGCACGGCGATCTGGTTAGCCTGTGTCTTGACGTGGAGCCCTTCGCCACGCTTGCCCGGGACCGGGATTATCTGCGCCCGGGTTCCTGCCCGGATGGCCTCCAGCCCCTGCTCAAGGTCGTGGCCGGGCTTCCCGGCGACATCCTGGAGATCGATCCGGACGGCATCCGGATAAACGGGCGGTTGCAGCCAGGCACCAGAATAGCCGTGGCGGACAGCCACGCACGCCCCATGCCCGAGTCTCTCCTGGCTGCGGGCACGATCTCCGAGGGCATGGCCCTCGTGCTCTCCGGGGAGCACCCCGGGTCTTTCGACGGCCGGTATTTCGGCCTGGTTCCCCTGGCCTCGCTCAAGAGGGTCAGGTCTATCCGTATTTTCACCCCTTAGGAGAAGTATCATGGAAAAAGAGTATCTGACGGCGGCCGCCCGGGCGGTGGATGTTCAAGCCTCCGAAACTCCGAACCTCGGCATCCCGGTCGATCCCGAAGTGGCGGAATTCATGGGCGCGTTCCAGGAACAGGCGGTCACCCTGGACGACCTGGACGCCATGCTCTTCGACGAAGGGGGTGACGGCCATGGCCGTTGAGGCGGTTGCCCGCAAACCGCTCCACGAGGTGTTCGCCGAACAGATCATCGAGGACCTCAAGCTGGGTGTGGCCCCCTGGCAAAAGCCTTGGCTCCCGGGGCAGCTCTATTCCCCCATGAACCCCGTGTCCGGCACAATATACAGCGGCATCAACCGTTTGATGCTCTCGCGCAAGGGGTATGCCGATCCCCGGTGGATGACCCTGCGGCAGGCGAACTCAATAGATTGCCGCGTCCGCAAGGGGGAGAAGTCCCAGCCGATCGTTTTCTGGCAGTTCACCAAGGATGTCCCGGCCACGGATGACCAGGGCAAGCCTGTCCTGGATGCCGATGGCAAGCAGGTCATGGAAACTGTTCAGCTGGCCAGGCCCATTGTCCGGTTCTCGTCGGTCTTCCATGTCAGCCAGTTCGAAGGAAATGTTCCGTCACTGGACGTTTCGACGCTCGTCCGGACCTGGGACCCGGACGAGAAAGCTGAAGCCATCCTGGCAAATTCCGGCGCGGTCATCAGGCACAACCAGCGCAACCGGGCATTCTACAGCCCGGCCAAGGACGAAATCTGTCTTCCTCCCATGGAGCGGTTCCCCACGCCCGGGAATTACTATTCCACCGCGCTGCATGAGCTTGGCCACTGGACAGGGCACGAGTCGCGCATGGCGCGCGAATTCGGCCCCTTCGGGTCCGAGGTCTACGCCAGGGAGGAACTGAGGGCGGAGATCGCATCCTGGATGCTCGGCCAGGATTTGGGCATCGGCCACGACCCTGGCCAGCACCTTTCCTACGTGAATTCTTGGATCAAGGTGCTGGAGCAGGACCCCTATGAAATCGTCCGGGCCTGCCGGGACGCTGAAAGGATCAAAGACTACGTGCTCGTCATGGAACACGAGCAGGAACTCGGCAAAGGCCAGGAAGCGGCTTCACCAAACCTCTCCCTGCCCGAAGGCTGGAGTGAGTCCAGGCCCGGCGGCCTGGCGACGAACAAAGACCCAGTCAAAGGCGGCATCGTGGACAAGGTCATGCTGTCCACACCGGATGAGTGGTTCGCCATCCCCAATGACGATGGCCTCCTTGCGCAGTTTAAAGACAAGTTCTTCTCGTCCCGCGCAGAAGCCTTTGCCGCCCTCAAGCATGCCGTGGAGCAGTCCCGGGATGGCATTACCCGTGATGACGATCCCTCCAAAGAACCCGCCGCGCCATCCCAAACGGCTACTGGGAAGGTGTTCCTGGCCGTGCCCTTCCGTGAAAAGAACCTAGCCAAGGCTGCCGGGGCCAAGTGGGACGTGGAGGCCAAAATGTGGTACGCTCCCGAAGGGGCCGACCTGGACAAGCTCAAAAGCTGGCTCTCCAAGGACAAGGCCCCCGCTCCGCATAAGTCCATGCCGCCCGTCGAGGAGTTCGCCCAGGCCCTGCGCGCGGCCGGGCTCGACCTCAAGGGCCAGTCCCCCATCATGGATGGCAAGATTCATCGTGTGCCCGTCCTGGGCGGCAAACCCCAGGCCCGGGACGGGGCCTATCAGGGACACCTCGATGGCGTTCCCAACGGGTGGTATCAGAACTACCTCACCGGCGAGAAAACGAGGTGGAAGGCCACCGGCCATACACTGACCCTGGAGCAGAAGGCCGTCCTGCGGCAGGAAGCGGAACAGCGCCTCCAGCAGCGGGAGCGCGAGCGCGTGGAGCTTCAGGACCAGGTGGCCCGCATGTGCGCGGACAACTTCCACATCCTGCCGCCCATCAGGCCCATGGCGGCCATCAGCAACCCCTATCTGCTCCGCAAGGGCATCCTGCCGCTCGGGGACATCAAGGAATCGTCCGACTCCACGGTGCTCCTGATCCCTCTTTACAATGCGGAGGGCCAGCTCAGAAACGTCCAGGAAATCGATTGGGGGGGCACGAAGCGTTTCCAGGCAGGGGCCGAGAAAAAGGGGTGTTTCTGCCTAGTGGACCAGGAGAAAAAGCTGGAACAGGGTGAAATCCTCCTCGCCGAAGGCTACGCCACGGGCGTCAGCCTGCATATGGCAACCGGCAAGCCCGTGGCTGTGGCCTTCGATGCCGGGAACCTGGAGCCGGTCGCCCGGAACCTTCGGGAGAAATTCCCCATGGCCAAGATCGTGGTCTGCGCCGACAACGATCATGCCCGGGAGCACGGCAACATCGGCGTGGAGAAGGCCAAACAAACCGCCCAGGCCGTGGGCGGCTGCGTTATTGTGCCCGAGTTCACCAAGGAGGAACGGGTGGCGGGCCTGACCGACTGGAACGACGTCCACGGCAGCCGTGGCCTGGATGAGGTGGCCCGACAGCTGGATCGCGGCCTGTCCAGGGAGAAGTGCCAGGGGATGGAGCGATGAGGCTAGCCTTCGCCGTCGCGTTCTTCCTCATGACGTGCAACCAGGTCCTGGCCAGCCAGGACCTGGACGCCCTCTTCGACGCCCCCTGCGAACGCTATGGGGTCCCGAAGGCCCTGGCCCTGGCCATCGCCAGCCATGAGAGCGGCATGGGGCCGTGGGCAATGAACATCGAGGGCCGGACCGTGTTGCATGCCGACCGGGAGCAGGCCCTGGCGCTCAGTCAGGCCTGCCTCATGCGGGGCCTCTCATTCGACATCGGGGTCATGCAGGTCAACTCGCAGTGGCTGCGGCGCTACAAGCTTCCGCTGGACGTGGTGTTCGGTCCTCGCGGCAACATCCAGGTGGGCGTCTGGATTCTCGCGCAATGCATCAAGCGTCACGGCCTGACCTGGCAGGCCGTGGCCGCCTACCACACGCCCGTCGAACGCAATCCGGATCGCGGCCGGGCCTATGCCGTGGCCGTCCTGGACCGTATGCGCCGGATGAACGCCTCTCCTTCCTCATCCGCGCCCACTCCTGTCGTCGAACAAAGCCGTCCCGCAAACCAAGCCGTGGCGCAAGCGCCGATGCTGGTGAAGCGGTTCCGGGAAGTGGCCAGCAATGAACGGATCGTGAGGTGACCATGAAGTTGGTGATGAAGATTCGCCGCGCTCTGCGCTTTGCGGTCCTGGGCATGTGGCTGGTGACGGCTGGCCCGGTCCTGGCTGTCGACGCCACCAGCTTCGACCCAATGACGGTCGCTATCACCAGCCAAAGCACCATAGCCGTGGGAACGGTGGTCGCGTGGCCATCCGGCTCCAACCCGGCAGATATAGGCAAATGGCTGGAGTGCAACGGTCAGGCAGTCCCCGCTGGCAGCCAGTATGATCGCCTTCGTGCCGTTCTGGGTGGACAGCCAATCCCGAACTATAATGGCCAGTTCCTGCGCGGCACGACCACGGCAGGACTTGTCGGTACTCAAGTATCTGACACCATCAAGTCACATACCGTGTCCGTCCCTGGGCAAAACGCTCCTGTCAGTGGGGGGCTGAATTCGACCTCTTTGAGTGGATCGGCGTCATCCCAGACATATTGGTTTACGCAGACCGTAGTTAATACTGGAGGTGATTATACCGGTGGCGGCGGCATGGGGGCTGTTACAGGTGCAAACTACAACACTGAAACTCGTTCAACATCAGGCGGATCAATTTCCGGGTCGCTCAACAGCGGGTCGTTGACGGGAACGGCCTACGTAAGCGCTCAAACCGGAACATACAGTGGTGGTTCGGAAACAGCGCCGGTTCACACGAGAGTGCGTTATCTCATCCGCTCGATCCTCTGAGTGAAGGAGTATCTGTGGTCGTAAATACGTTGCGGAGGACCTTCCAGGGTCCGTTCCTTGCCTTGGATGAGTTGAGGGTCGGTCGGTCATTTTTGCTTCTGGAGATGACGGCAAGCGATCAGCTGCTTGTTGCGGAAGTGATGTTGCGCGAAGTTCGGAACGATGCCCAGGCTGTCGATCTGGCCATGTTCATCGCCTACTCCACTGACGGTCAGGCTCTGCCTCCGGGTGACACCATCGAGCGCCATGTGGACTTGGCCAACTGCGACAGGACGAACTGGACCCTCGCGAAGATCCATTACTATTAGTCCCATTATGAGACAGTTTGCTCATTGGCGCCGGTCAGGCTCCTTGCCTGCGACTTGCAAACCTAGCGGACTTTGTCCCAACGGCATGAGGCCTGAGATTTCAGGGAGGAGACCGGTATGTCTCCTGGAGCTTCCCATGGGACAGCCGAGCTTGCTTCGTGAAAATTTGTGCTTAATAAATATTGCACGAAGCCAATCATATGTATTATTTATTAGGCATGAGCAAGCGAACAATGGCAAAAGAGGCCCTCCCTGCTTCAGCTGCGAACGCCCTGGCCAAGCTTGGCCAAGATATCCGGGCTGCCCGAGTGCGGCGGGGAATTACCGCAGCAGAGCTGGCTGAAAGAGCTTTTATCAGCCGTCTTACTATCACGAGACTGGAAAAGGGTCACCCTGGTGTGTCCCTTGGGGTTCTGGCCCATGTGCTTTGGGTCCTGGAACTGGAAGGGAACCTGGGAGCGCTCGCTGATCCGCAAAACGATCGGCTTGGAACGCTCCTGGCCGTGGATGCGTTGCCTAAATACGTGAGAAAGAAGGACGGAGACGATAAACTCTATGACATCTGACAGAGAAAACGCGGTCGTTTTTGTTTCGCTCACCGGCGTGGGATATGTTCCGGCTGGAGTGCTCACTTACATTCCCAAAACGGATCAATACATCTTTGGATATGGCCGCAGATACCTTGAGCGTGAAGACGCGGTACCCCTTGATCCAGTCTTGTTGCCCCTAAGGCTCAAAGGGTCCCTGACTTTTCGCACCAAGGAAGGTCTTCCGAACGTGTTCCGGGATGCTTCGCCCGACTCCTGGGCTCGGAAGATTCTCTCGATCTATGCCCCACGTCATCCCGACACCATGACCCAGTTTGAATTGCTCACGGCCGTGCATGAGCCACTGCGGACCGGAGGCATGGCTTTCGGGCCAGACGCTTCCGGGCCGCGTTCCATGGCGGACTGGCACGACGGACCGCCTCTTATGAGGCCTGTTTCAGACCTGGAGAAGATGGCTCATCTTGTTCGACTCGTTGAGAAGCACGCTCAGGACGATACCCTACCGGCGCTCCGGCAGGAGCTTTCGGACCCAATCATGAAAGCCATGGCTTTCAGCTTCTCGGCTTTAGGGGGCAGCCGACCTAAAGCATTCTATCGTTCCAACGACGGTAGGGAGTGGATCGCCAAGTTCCCCAAGCTTGGAGATGCGTGGAATGACCCCAGAATAGAGTTTGCTACGATGAACTTGGCCAAACGCTGCGGAATTGAAACCGCTAATACATCGATGATCAACGTCAATAATTATATTGATGTCCTTCTCGTGCAGCGATTTGACAGGGACAACATGGGCATCCCGAAGCATTTTATTTCAGGGTTTACACTGGGCAATTTGCCACTAGAAGGTGATTGGAAGAGTTATCAACACCTTTCCGAGACTGCCAGGCGTCATGGAAATGTCAAAGTTGGCGGGGAATTGTTCAAGAGAATGGCGTTTAACGTTCTCTGCTCCAACAGGGATGACCACCCAAAGCAGCAATCTTTTTTTGTGGAGCGTACTCATGTGGCCATTACTCCAGCGTATGACATCACTCCGGCATACATCGCCAACAACTCCAACGAATACGATCTTGCCCTTGCCTGCGGAAAGCAAAAGAACCCGAAGGCAGCGACTCTTGAGAACATTTTGAGTTGGACGGAGCCTTTTGGCCTTCGGCGCGAAGAAGCCCGAGCCATCCTCAACGATATGCTAAGCATCACGAGACAGTGGCGGGAGTTTTTTTTCGAACTCGGAGTGTCCTCAAAAGATATCGAGGAAGTCGCTTGCAGGTTCATTCAGGCTGAACGGGAACTTCCAACGCTGGCACATGGCTTGGAACGATGACCCTCCACAGGTTTACCGAAAGCATCCCGCCGACGCCATAGAGATTCATGCTGTCTTTCGGGAATGGATGGATCTTGTCGGCGATCTCGCCGCCCCAAGGGGAGACCACTGCGTAATTCGTTGTAACGTGTTCCATCTCCCCCCTGGTAAATCAATTGGGGGTCGGATTTCTGTTTCAACGCCAGATTGTGCCCTCATTTGCCCTTAGGTGGGGCAGATCGGCGCACTCCAAGCGCCCCCCCGCCTAGTTGACCATTGCCCAACACTTTTTCAGGTTGAAGGCCATCTCTCGACTTCTCCTTGCGATTCTCCAGGCAATTGTGAAATCTATAATTTGGCTCTTCTGACATCGACACGAATGTCGCCGAATTTGAACAGTAAAATAGGGGATTTCACAGGTAACGGTACTGGTGTTGCCCTTAAGATAAATGGGTGGGAACAATGGCTGCAAATTTGCTTGGTAGAGGCCTCATTCATGACGAGAGTAAGTCCCAGTCACTCAGACTTCAAACCTATCGACTCTCTCAACATTTGTGGCGGGATTCGGCGTAATCGGCAACCTGACAACAAAACGTGTCCCCTTCCTCAATACTGAATTGACATTGATCGTCCCATGATGGTGATTAACTACGATGAAGTAAGATACAGACAGACCGAGCCCAGTACCTTCTCCGACAGGTTTGGTTGTAAAGAATGGCTCGAAGACGTGCTTTCTAACGTCTTCAGTCATGCCCGGTCCATTGTCTTCAATCTCAATACACGCCCAATCTCTTTCAGTAAAAGTTCTCAGAGAAATGGATGGAGAGGGAGTGTCAGCCATAGCCTGAGCCGCGTTGGTCAAAAGGTTCATGAGAACTTGCTGAATTTGTGTTTCAAAACATGAGACCAGCGGCAGGGTGGGTTCATAGTCCCTGACAATTCGTATGCTACGGAAATCGTATTTCTTTTTCAAATCGTAGTCGGTGGAGCAAAGCTCCAATGCCTTATCCAAAAGAGCGTTTAAGTCGACTGGAGTATGGCCGGACGTGCTCTTCCGACTAAATTCAAGCATGCTAGAAACTATCCGAGCTGCCCTTGTTCCCGCCGAGCGTACAGATTCAAGAGAAGAAATAATGTCGCGTTTCTCCATGAAACTTTTAATGGTATCAAAGGAACATCCAATATCTTCAGCAGCACGCAGGTTTTCAGGGAGTTCAGTGGTAAGGCGACGCATCAAAACCTGAACATTTTGCAGAATACCACTCAATGGATTATTGATTTCATGAGCCATTCCTGCCGCTAATCCACCCACGCTCATCATTTTTTCAGTCTGAATCATCAGCTCTTGGACTTTCTTACGCTCAGAAACATCAAGGTACAATGTTGCCACAGTCCTATCTCCAGTCCTGAAAACATAAACCTCGTAGACTCCTGAAAAATGTTCGTCCCGGTATGGTGTCTCGAACGTCTGTATAGGAATTTGCCCGAGTGCGACCTCTCGGTACATTTCAGGGATGTCAGTCTCGATGAGACCTGGAAAAGCGTCCTCGATGGACATACCGATGAGTTTCGAGTGTTCAATGTTAAGTAAACGGTCTGAAGCCGGGTTTGCAGCAACAAGAATCAATCGGTTATTGTCGTCTAAACGGTAGAAATGCATACCCATCGGTGAAGATTCAACAATACTTTTAAACTGCTCCTCAGAAACGCTCAATGCACACTCAGCAAGTTTTCTCTCGGTGATATCACGAACATTGACAACGACACCGCGGATATCTGGATTCTCCAATTGGTTTGTTCCCCAGGCCTCAAGATATACCCAAGAGCCGTTCTTATGCTTATGTCGGTACTGAGTCCCCCCCATCCCCTCTTTCAGAATTGTTGCAAACGTCGTCTTCACTCGCGCCTGGTCATCTGGGTGAACCATTTCTTTGATGACAGATATGCCTATTAGCGCCGAAGGGTCGTACCCAAGTATCCTTTCAACAGCATCACTGACAAAAATTTGAACTCCTTCAGCATCAAGAATTGTAATCGAATCAAAAGAGTAACGGATAAGTTCCGAAAAACGACGTTCGCTCGTCTGAAGGGCCTTTTCTGTCAGCTTGCGTTCAGTTATATCTTCTACACTGGCCAATGCGTACCGCTGTTCGCCAATATTGAGCGGAGTAACTGCGAATTTGACCCATAATACATCCGGACAGTTGTCGGAGTAAAAGTGAGATTCCCCGCGCAAACATGTGGAATCTTCCTCCCCTTTCAGAGCCGTTAAGATGGCGTTGTCCAAGTCGCATTGTGAACATTCACAGGAATGACCGCAACCACTTTGATCTAAATGCCTGTTTCTACAAGCGATGAGGTCGCCGCAGCAGCTTCTCGCGCTTCCTATTGGATAAGATTTGAACAGGTTTTGGGCAATGGAGTTGGCAAACAGGAGAGTTCGATCCGGGCCAATGACAAACATGCTAACTGGTGACGCCTCGAGAACTGTGCGCAGACTAGTCTGGGCATCCATCAACGCATCGACGGCTTGTCCGTCGGGACTAGTGTAGCTTCGCTGCTTGGTCATCGGGACCTCGCCAAGAAGAATTCTCTCTTCCAACTCATAAGACACACGGCGAGCCCGTGTAAGGATTATACAAAGGAAGCCCCAGCAACCAAACTGCCCAGGGTAAATCCCCAAGCCCATGTGATTTGCTCCGGCTGTCTCTCCGTCAACACCCGTGTCATCACTCATCCAAGCAGAAAATGGTTTGTGGACTCTCCCTCTCCATCCCTCATCCTCCAAGGACACTTCAGGGATGCACCGAAAATGTCCAAATGTCCAAACCGGCGCAGCCACCCAGTCCCAGCGAATAGCTCAAACACCCACATCCCTTGATTTTTCATCAAGAGGTCGTTTTCAAAATAGCTCCTGCGCCCCTTCCGCCAGCCCTTCATCACTTGCAGGATCATTCCCGAATACCCAGCCCAGAAGCAGCAAGCCCACGGGAAGGTAGACTCTTGAAAATCCACCAAGAGTCCCTTCGCCAAGGGCCTCATGTTCCACTCAGCCTTCTCCAGGAGAAAAGTTGAGGACCCAGCGAAACGACGCAGCAAAAGACAAACCTCAAGGGCTGCCCTCGGTCTCAAATCAGGCTGTGCTCGGTTCGAATTCGATAGCCCATGGCCCGGTAACCCTGCTGACGTTTTTTCCACATCCGGGCAAGCTGAGGCTGATCCTCATCGATATAGTCGTGGATTCGTACATCCTTCTTGTCGGCGTGCTCACGATGCAGACGGCCTGCATATTGCTGCAACGTCCCTTTCCAGGATATCGGCATGGCCAAGACCAACGTATCGAGCGGCGGGTGATCGAAGCCTTCGCCGATCAGGCGACCGGTTGCGAGAATGACACGTGGGGCGGCTTCTTCCAATACATCCAGTTCGGCAAACACCGCTGATCTCTGTTTCTTCGACAAACGCCCATGGAGGACAAAACAGTGTCTGGCATGTTCGCCGAGCGCCTCCTTCAGTAGCGTTAGGTGCTCTGTCCGTTCAGTGAGCACCAACACTTTGCGGCCTTCTTGATATGCAGCCAGCACGTCCGCTGCTATACGACGATTGCGCACGACATCGTTTGCAACGAGGTGAAACACCCCCTGAATCGGTGTATCCGGTGGTATTTCTGTTGCAGGCAGGTAGTTCGGCCACACCTCAAGCTGCGACGGAGCTGTTTCAGGTTTCTTTGCACTGTGGCGGATTGGCCCGCACTGCATGAATATGATCGGCTGGTGGCCGTCGCGACGTACCGGCGTAGCAGTCAGGCCAACCACATATCTGGCCTTGGCTTGCTTGAGGATCGCCTCGAAGGAGAAGGCCGAAAGGTGATGGCACTCGTCGACGATGATCTGCCCGTAACGGTCCAGGAGTTCGCCCAGATTCTCGCGGCGTGACAGCGATTGCATGACGGCGATATCGATTGTGCCGGACGGATTTTCCTTGCCTCCACCGATGACGCCAAGCCCCTCTTTGGGTAGTTCAAGAAATCCCGTCAACCTCTCCTGCCATTGACGCAGCAACTCGGTGCGGTGCACCAATACCAGCGTACTCACCTTGCGTTTGGCGATCAGAGCGGCGGCAGTGACCGTTTTGCCAAAGGCCGTTGGGGCTTGGAGTACGCCGACCTCGTGTTTGAGCATTTCCCGCACTGCGACCTTCTGGTCCTTTCGCAATGTGCCGGTGAATTTGACCGTCACCTTCCGTATCGGCAGGCGTTCGTCCTGCAACTCCCAGCGAATGTCATTCTCCCGCAAAAGGTCCGCCACCGCATCTAGACAGCCGCGAGGCAGGCCGATGTGCTGGGGATGATTCTCGGCGCAGCCGATGATTCGCGGCTTATTCCACACCGGCAGGCGCATAGACTGTGCCTTGTAGAACTCAGGGTTCTGAAAGGCGGCGATGCGGATAAGGCGGTTGGCCAGAGACGGAGGAAGATCAGCCTTGGCGATGAAAATCTGGTTGGCCAGCACCAGGGATAAAGATTCAGGCATGGGTCCGGCTATCCGGGTGTGGACAGGCGACGGACGCTGCCAGGGCTTGCTGTCTTCATCCTCCGCCACGGAACCCACATCCAGGGGATGGCGTCCTCCACTGGCCCGCAGGATGGCGTCCTCAAGCTCCCTTTTTGACAAGCACCGGATTGAAGCAAGAAACGCCCACTGATCGGGATGGTGTTGCAGGTATTCATCAACGAACACACTGCGCCCCAGCTTCCTCGGGTGCATCTGCAAGGGCAGCGCGATGAGGTTGCCGAAGCCTCCCTTGGGCAGGGTGTCCTGGTTGGGAAACAAGCGGTCGTAGCTGGCTAAGGACAACTGCCTGGTACGGTCGCAAGTATGGCTGACCAGCGCCGCCCCGAGTTGCCGGGCCTCGCGAGCCGGAACCGGCTCGGCAAAGAATATCCAGATATGCGCACCGTTGCCGGATCGGGAAATTTCCAATGCAGCCGGAATGCCCAGTTCCCGACAGGACTGCATGAAGGAGTTGGCGTCCTCACGCCAATCAGCCTCGTCGAAATCAGCCGCCAGGAAATAACAACTGTCGTCTGCCAGGAGTGGATAGACGCCGATGGTCTGTTTCCCGGCCAAATGGTCGTAGATCACCTGATCGGTCACTGGCAGCAGCTGGCGCTGGTTGCAGTCGCCGCATTTGACTCGGGGTTTGTGGCAGACGCCGGGTTTCCATTCGTTTCCACAGACCGGCGAGTAGCCGGAAGCCCCCTTGGTCGACTCCCAGCGCTGGGGATAGACATCCCCGCGCCCCCGAAACAGGCGGCGGAACAGGGCAATCTTGTCGTTGGTGGAGAAATGGGTGGGAACTGGATTGGGTTCCGCTGGAGCCGGAACGGGGTCAGGGGCGACTGGATTGTCCCAAGCGATGCCATGCCGGGTCAGCAGAGCCTTAAGGCGAACGTTCTCCTCGCGTAGTCGCCGCAGTTCATCCTGTGCATTCAGTCTCTGGCCACTCATCGGTACAAATCCGTGCTCGTCATCAGGGCATCCTTGTCCCCGCCAATGCCTCAGACCCGATTCTGCCTCTCGCGCCGGGCGTGCTGAAGCCACTGAACGAAGCCATTTTTCCAGCCCAGCTCAAATTATCCATCTCCATGCTGTGCCAGCCACTGCCTACCCTTGTCTGTCAGACGGTATTGTTGCATGCGGCTGTTGGGTTTGCCTAGGATGGTCATTTCGATCAAACCGTCGGCCAGGGCCGGTTTGAGGTAGCGTTCGCGGAAGGATTTGCGGTCTCGCAGTCCGAGTGAGGATTGCAACGCCTCGCGGCTCATCTCTCCTTGCATCGCCGTCAGCAGTTCGCCGACTTGGGGGGTGACTTGAGGCGTGACTTGGGGGGCGGAGGTAGCCACCGTGTCCAGGAGCATTCGAAGCATGAAGGCGATGAAGGGCGCGGAGTCGCTCTGGCGAGTGCTCTCTCGCAAGGCCTGATAATACTCGGCTTGGTGCTCGAAGATCAGGCTTTCCACCGGGATGTCGGCAAACAAGGGATTCCAGCTGGCCAAAATCAGGTTCTGCCACAACCGCCCCATGCGACCGTTGCCGTCGGCAAAGGGGTGGATGAATTCAAATTCGTAGTGGAAGACCGAACTGGCGATGAGCGGATGGGCATCGGTGGCCGCAAGCCAGTTGAACAGGTCGCCCATCAGTATCGGAACCCGAGCAGCCGGGGGAGCCATGTGAATCACATCCTTCCCGGCCATGACTCCCACGCCACCGCGTCGGTATACGCCAGCCTCGTCGACCAAGCCGGACATCAGGATGCGATGCACTTCCAGCAGGTCCTTTTCCGCCTCAGGCCGCCAAGAATCAAAACGGTCGTAGGCGGCCAGGGCGTTTTTCACCTCCTGCACCTCACGGGGCGGGCCAATCACCCTCTTCCCCGCCAGGATGGCTGTGATCTGAACCTCGCTCAGGGTATTGCCCTCGATGGCCAGCGAGCCGTGAATGGTACGGATGCGGTTGATGCGCCGAAGCCGCAACGCCCTGGACTGGTCGGCGAGCACGGTCATCCGTCCGACGGCCTCACTGATCTCGGCGATCAGGTTCACGACGGCTGACGTGATGGAATAAGGCGGCTGGTATTGTCGACTCATGATACCACTATATTCCGTTCCCCGATCGCTCACAACCTTCAACGGTGGCTCCGGGAGCCGTTCCCGGCTCTCGAGGAGCTGAGGATCGGCAGAGGGCATTCCCCCCTGGAGGTTTCCGCCGACATTAACTCCAGGTCGCGGAAGTGCTCGTGCGCCAGGTGCGGAGCATCCGGGCAAGTGCCGAGATAGCCGTGCTATTCATCTATTCCACCGACCAAGCGGATTACAACCAGAAGAAACCATTGAGCGCCACGTGGACCTGATGCCGAACTCCAAAACTGGACACTGCCCCCAATCCATTACTTCTGAATTAGGTTAAGTTGCATGTACAGCCATTTCTCTTGGCATGTGCGATACAATCTGACTTGTTGGAATAACTTTCCGTAGAAGCTCCAACCATCCTGCCATTTGATGCTGTTCTTCTCCAACTCCACTTGTCACTTGCGTCTTTATATATTTCAAAATTGTCGTCTTTAGAATCTGTGCATTGAAACATTCTCCTCCTCTTCGCTCGCACATTATGAACACATACTTCACACAATATTTTACGACATGCGGTTAAGGGTGACGCCCCGAATTCGTAGGAATCATGCACACAAGCCCAACTCTACAGTGCAATAGTAATCGGCTAACGCACTCACGGATTGCTCTTATTGGGGGTCATCTTGACTGGGCTTGAGTGGGGACGAAACTCACGAAGATCCTGCGCCATTATTCTTTTACGACTCCGAACTTTATCCGCGATCCGGGCGCATGTGAGTGTCGGTCAGTCTTCAAGAAACAACCCATATCTGTTATGAAAAAAGCACTATGCCCGTTGCAGAAGTGAGAAAATACAGTATAATGTCAATAAGTGCACAAATATCCAATTAATGCATTAAGTTACAACAGAACGCCTCACATATGGAGAACTACGGCTTTCGCAAGGATGTCGATGGTCTGATGCAGACCAGACGGCACGCTGGAGATGCCCTGGGTGTTTCCGTAGAATCCAGTAGGGTTCCCTGACCTGAACCACCTATTATCAGCATGGATTTCATGTTGAGCGAAGCGTTGCCCATCTACTCGGATGGATTTGTCGATCTAATCACGAACGTTTCTCTTAAACCGATAACAAGGCCCATCGATTCAGGAACGGGTAGAGGTACGAATGGCAGTTCCAAAGAGCACCCCACCCGCATCTCACGGTTCAGGAAACCTCCCTGGCAAAGACGGCGGGCAAGATGCCATTCAACTTCTGGAAATGGCGCGGAACGATATCGACGCGGTCCTGAAAGAACTTGGCTCGCAACCGGACGGACTGAGCGAGGCTGAAGTCGATTCACGCCGCAAGCAGGCCGGGACCAACGAGGTCGCCCGGGAGAAGCCGCAATCGGCCCTGATGCGCCTCTTGAGCAACATAAAGAATCCCTTGGTCCTTCTACTCATGGCCTTGGGCGTGCTTTCCTTTCTGACCGGCGACCAGCGGGCGACGGTGGTCATTTTCGTAATGGTGGTTCTGGGAGTGGTGCTGCGTTTCTTCCAGGAGTCGCGCGCCGACAACGCGGCCAGGAAGCTTCAGGCCATGGTCAGCAACACGGCCACGGTGGTGCGCGGCGGCAAGGATGCGGAAGTTTCGCTCAAACTGCTGGTGCCAGGCGATATCATCCGACTGGCAGCCGGCGACATGGTTCCGGCCGATGTCCGGGTGCTTTCCGCCAAGGACCTGTTCCTGAACCAATCGGCCCTCACCGGCGAAGCCCTGCCCGTGGAGAAGAAGGCCGCTCCGGCGGGGGCTGACATTCAGAATCCCTTGGAACTTCCCAACATCTGCTTCCTGGGTTCCAACGTGGAGAGCGGATCCGCCACGGCGGTGGTCGTCCGCACCGGAGACCGGACCTACTTCGGATCGCTGGCCGCCAGCATCGCCGGACAACGCCAGCCCACCAGCTTCGACAAGGGCGTCAACAAGTTCACCTGGCTGATGATTCGCTTCATCGCCGTGATGGTCCCGGCCGTGTTCCTCATCAACGGACTGAGCAAGCACGACTGGCTGGAAGCTTTCCTGTTCGCCATGGCCGTGGCCGTGGGGCTGACCCCCGAAATGCTGCCCATGATCGTGACCGTCAACCTGTCCAAGGGTGCCTTGGCCATGGCCCGCAAGAAGGTGATCGTCAAGCGCCTGAACGCCATCCAGAATTTCGGAGCCATGGACGTCTTGTGCACCGACAAGACCGGCACCCTCACCCAAGGCAAGATCGTGCTGGAAAAGCATCTGGACGCGCACGGCGACCCCAGCGAGAAGGTGCTGCATTTCGGCTACCTGAACAGCTACCACCATACAGGGCTGAAGAATCTGCTCGACGAAGCGATCCTCGACCATGAGGAGTTGGAGGAACGCCTGAAGGCGAAAGAGAAATACCGCAAGATCGACGAGATTCCTTTCGACTTTGTGCGCCGCCGTATGTCTGTGGTGGTGGAAGATGAGACCGGGCTGAACACGCTCATCTGCAAAGGCGCTGTGGACGAAGTGATGAGCAAGTGCACCCGGGTGGAACTCCCCGGGGGCGAGGTGGTGCCTGTTCAGCCCGAACACGACACCGCGCGCCAGAAAATAGCCGGAGGCCTGAACGGCCAGGGCTTCAGGGTTATCGCCCTGGCTTATAAGCAGATGCCGGGTTCCTCGGATGAGCCGGTGTACTCGGTCAAGGATGAGTCGGACCTTATCCTGCTCGGCTTCCTGGCCTTCCTGGACCCGCCCAAGGACACCGCCACGGAAGCCTTGAAGCGTCTTAAGAGCCTGCACGTGGACGTCAAGGTTCTCACCGGCGACAACGAGATCATTACCGCCTACATCTGCAAGGAAGTGGGCATGCCGGTGGAGCATCTCCTGCTCGGCTCCCAGATCGAGTCCATGAGCGAGACGGATCTTGCCGCGGCCGCAGGCGCCACCAGCGTCTTCGCCAGGCTGGCCCCCGCTCACAAGGAACGCATCATCCGCGCGCTCCAGAGCCAGGGCCATGTGCTGGGATTCTTGGGAGATGGCATCAACGACGCCCCGGCTTTGAAGGCCGCCGACGTGGGCATTTCGGTGGACAGTGCGGTGGACATCGCCAAGGAGTCCTCCGACATTATCCTGCTGGAAAACAACCTGCTGGTGCTGGAACAGGGCGTGATGGAAGGCCGACGGGTGTTCGGCAACATCGTCAAGTACATCAAGATGGCGGCCAGTTCGAACTTCGGCAACATGTTCAGCGTGGTAGGGGCCAGCGCGTTCCTGCCTTTCCTGCCCATGCTACCGATCCAGGTGCTGACCAACAACCTCTTGTACGACTTCTCTCAAACCACCATCCCCACCGATGAAGTGGACGAGGAATGGCTGGTCAAGCCGCGCCAGTGGACGATCAACCAGATTCTGCGTTTCATACTGTTCATCGGGCCCATCAGCTCAATCTTCGATTACGCGACGTTCTTCTTGATGCTCTACGTTTTCGACTGCTGGCAAAACCCGGCCCTGTTCCACACCGGATGGTTCATGGAATCGATCTTCACACAGACGCTCATCATCCACGTCATCCGCACCAACAAGATTCCTTTTTTTGAAAGCCGGGCCAGTTGGCCGCTCATCATCACCTCCGTAATCATCGTCGCGGCCGGGGCGTGGCTTACGGTTTCGCCCCTGGCGGACACGCTTGGGTTTGTCCCGCTCCCCCCCATGTACTGGCTGTATCTGGCGATCATGATGCTCGGCTATGCTGTACTGACCCAATTGGTGAAGACCTGGTTTATACGCAGGTATGGAGAATGAGATGATGCCGACCCGGATGCATTCTTTGAGCAAAGCACACAGCAATGTATTCTAAAAGGTGACAAAATGACCGATTCAGAAAACAGAAAACACCGTTCGACCCTGCAAAAAATTGCACATCGGGCCATGCTTGAGAGAGGTCTTGTTCCCGATTTTCCTTCCCAGGCGCTCACCGAGCTCGACCAAATTTCCGGGCCAGCGACGCGAACAGAGGAATCGACGCGGGATCTCAGGAACCTTCTCTGGTGCTCCATCGACAACGATGATTCGCATGACCTGGACCAGCTTACCGTTGCCGAAGCCTTGCCCGACGGAGCCGCAAAGGTTCTGGTCGCCATTGCTGACGTTGACGCTGTCGTCGAGAAACGCACAGCCCTGGACGATCATGCGCGGCAAAACACCACCTCAGTCTACACCGCCGCCGAGATTTTTCCGATGCTGCCCGAGAAACTCTCCACAGATTTTACTTCGCTCAACCCTGCATCAGACCGCCTGGCCATTGTTGTTGAAATGGTTCTTGCCGGGGATGGATCGCTTCAAAGTTCAGACCTCTATGGAGCAGAGGTGCTCAATCACGCGAAGCTTGCCTACAACAGCGTCGCCGGGTGGCTCGAAGGTGACGGCCCAATGCCGCAAGTGATCGGCACGGTCAACGGCCTGGACGAGAACCTCCGGCTCCAGGACCGCGTGGCCCAGAAGCTGAAATCTCTCCGGCACCTGCACGGTGCGCTTGATCTGGAAACAATCGAGGCCCGCCCGGTCTTTGACGGAGATGAACTCAAGGACATGGAAGCCCAAAGAAGAAACAGGGCCAAAGACATAATCGAAGACTTCATGATCGCCGCCAACGGCGTCACCGCTCGATACCTCGCGTCCAAAAAGTTTCCATCTATACGGCGCGTAGTGCGCACCCCCAAACACTGGGACCGGATCATAGAGCTTGCCGCAGAGCGAGGAACCACCTTGCCCCGAGAACCAGACTCGAAGGCCCTGGATCGATTCCTGGTATCGGAAAAAGCCGCTGATCCTCTCCGCTTTCCCGATCTCTCTTTGAGCGTTGTCAAGCTCATGGGTGCGGGTGAATATGTCCTCGAACTTCCGGAAGGGGACGCCACCGGGCACTTCGGTCTTGCGGTCAAAGACTATGCCCATTCCACCGCCCCGAACCGCCGATACCCGGATCTGGTCACGCAGCGGCTCTTGAAAGCGGCAATGGCTGACCATTCCGTGCCCTACAAGAATGACGATTTGGAAGAGCTCGCAAAGCACTGCACCGAGAAGGAAGACGCAGCCAGAAAAGTCGAGCGGCAGGTCACGAAATCCGCGGCAGCGATACTGCTGGAATCAAGGATCGGAGAGCGGTTCGATGCCATTGTTACCGGCGCATCGGACAAAGGCACCTGGGTCCGCCTTCTGAACCCGCCCATTGAAGGGAGATTGGAAAGAGGTTTTGAGGGCCTGAACGTTGGCAACAAACTCCGCGTGCAGTTGGTCCGTACGGATGTTGAGCGCGGATATATCGATTTTAAACGGGTGTCATAAGAAGACAGTGACTGCACACCAGGGTGCACCGCAGCACGACCTCCCCGTCGACCAATCTGGAAGTGTCGGAGGCCGCAGATCCAACGCACAATCTGGCCCACCGTGGCAGCGGTTGGGGTGGTTCCTTGCGGCCCTGGTGTTAACGGGTTTCGTTTTGAACGTCATATGGGAAATGGCGCAGATGTCCGCCTACGTCGAAACGGTGGGACATACCTGGACGAGCACGCTCGGTCTTTGCTCGCAGGCGGCGCTGGGTGATGTTGAGATAATCTTGGGCATTTACGCCGTGGGTGCCCTGGCCGCTGGAGAAATGGGCTGGGGCTTGCGTGGGCGTTGGAACATTTATGCCACGGCCGCTGTTCTGGGGCTAATGTATGCGACACTGGTGGAACATGCAGCGTTGGCCTCCGGGCGCTGGTCGTACACAGAGAGCATGCCCGTGGTGCCCGTGCTTGGCGCGGGCCTATGGCCGCTCCTTCAAATGACACTGCTGCCTCCGCTCACGATTGTATTGGGCCAGTGGTGGGCCGATCGCAACATTACCAGGATACCTTTATGATGAATCAAAATTTCGGCTGGATGGGTGGATGGGTGGGGGAGCGAGCGGAGGAATGTGGATTTGGTCGGTAGTCGGCATCCTGGTGATAGTCCTGCTCATCATCGTCATCAGCAAACAGTCCAGGAAATAGTTCCGCACGCCGACATATCGACTTCAGGAGTTGGCGAAGTGAAAGCAAACCATCCGCATGCAAATCCCCCTGCCCGTCAGGCTCTGTCCTTGGTCGGCTGGATCGCGTTCTGTTTCATTGCTTCCGGCTCAGCGGCCTTCGTATTCACCGGTGGTTGGTATGCCGACCTGCACAAGCCGAGTTGGAACCCTCCGGCGTGGATATTCGCCCCGGTGTGGACCTCGCTCTACGTGATGATGGCTGTCGCGGTGTGGCTGGTATGGCGCGAGGGAGGATGGAAAACACAATGGCGGGCGCTTGGGCTGTTTCTTCTGCAATGGCTGCTCAACGCGCTTTGGACGCCTCTATTCTTTGGCATGCACCGGCCAGGGCTGTCGTTTATTGACATTATACTACTCTGGCTGGTGCTAGCTGCGACGTTGAGGCTATTCTGGAAGGTGCGGAAGGCAGCTGGCATATTGCTGATTCCCTATCTGGCATGGGTGAGCTTCGCGGTAGCGTTGAACTTCACAATCTGGTGGCTCAATCCATAATCCGACGCACGCAACACCCACAATAAGTGCGAAAACGAAGCTTTAAGTCAGAGATAATTCAGGAGAGCAATATGACGACAAATCTCGGAACGCTTACGCCGGAACTGCTCCATAAAATGGATGCCTACTGGCGAGCAGCCAACTATCTCTCGGTCGGCCAGATCTATCTTTACCACAATCCGCTGCTCAAGAGGCCGCTGGCGCTTTCAGACGTGAAGCACATGCTGCTGGGACACTGGGGCACGACCCCCGGGCAGAACTTCATCTACGTACACCTGAACCGGGTCATCAGGAAATACGGCCTGGACATGATTTACGTCTCCGGCCCCGGGCACGGCGGACCGGCTGTGGTGGGTAATACCTACCTCGAAGGCACTTACAGCGAGATTTATCCCGACATCAGCCAGGATGAAGCCGGACTCCGCAAGCTTTTTCTTCAGTTCTCGTTTCCCGGTGGCATTCCCAGCCACGCGTCCCCGGAGTGCCCGGGCTCGATCCACGAGGGCGGCGAGCTGGGCTATTCGCTCAGCCACTCGTTCGGCGCGGTGTTCGACAACCCAGATCTCGTGGTTGCCTGCGTTGTCGGCGACGGCGAAGCGGAAACCGGACCGCTGGCCACGGCATGGCATTCCAACAAATTCCTCGATCCGGCCACCGACGGCGCGGTGCTGCCTATCCTGCATCTCAACGGCTACAAGATCGCCAACCCTACCCTGCTCGCCCGCATCACCCGCGAGGAATTGGAACAGTTGCTGCGCGGCTATGGGTGGACGCCCTACTTCGTCGAGGGTCACGAACCCGCCTTGATGCACGAGGCCATGGCTGCGACCCTCGACACGGCGGTGGAACAAATCAAAACCATCCAGCAGGACGCCCGCATCCACGGCAACCGCACGCGCCCGCGCTGGCCCATGATCGTCCTCAAATCACCCAAAGGCTGGACCGGGCCGAAGATGGTGGACGGCCTGCAGGTCGAAGGTACCTTCCGGGCGCATCAGGTGCCGCTCTCCGACCCGGCCGCCCATCCTGAGCACCTCAAGCTGCTGGAAGACTGGCTGCGAAGCTACCGCCCGGAGGAACTCTTCGATGATGCGGGCCGACTGAAGCCGGAACTTGCCGAACTCGCGCCCGAGGGCGACCGGCGCATGGGCGCGAATCCCCACGCCAACGGCGGTATTTTGCTGCGCGACCTGCGGATGCCGGATTTCCGGGACTACGCGGTGGACGTGCCCGCTCCAGGAACGCCCGGCATCGGCGACACGCACGTGCTCGGGCGTTTCCTGCGCGATGTGGCTGTGTTGAACGACGAGCAGCGCAATTTCCGCATCTTCGGCCCCGACGAGACACTCTCCAACGGCCTGGAGGCTCTTTTCGAAGTGACCAAACGCCAATGGGACGCCGCGACAGAGCCCAACGACGAATTTCTCGCGCCAACCGGACGAGTGATGGAGATGCTGAGCGAGCACCAATGCGAGGGCTGGCTCGAGGGCTATCTGCTTACCGGGCGACACGGCCTCTTCAACTGCTATGAGGCGTTCATCCACATCGTCGATTCGATGTTCAACCAGCATGCCAAGTGGCTAAAGGTCACCGCGAACCTGCCGTGGCGGCGCAAGATCGCTTCCCTCAACTACCTTCTGGCCTCCCATGTCTGGCGCCAGGACCACAACGGCTTCACGCACCAGGACCCCGGGTTTATCGACAACGTGGTGAACAAGAAGGCCGAGGTCGTGCGGGTCTATCTTCCGCCCGACGCCAACTGTCTGCTTTCGGTGATGGATCACTGCCTGCGCAGCCGCCACTACGTCAACGTCGTGATCGCGGGCAAACACCCGGCCCCCCAGTGGCTGAACATGGAAGCCGCGGTCAAGCACTGCACCGAGGGCATCGGCATCTGGCAGTGGGCCAGCAACGACCAGGGCGTCGCCCCCGACGTGGTCATGGCCTGTTGCGGCGACGTGCCAACGCTGGAGACTCTGGCCGCAGTCTCCATCCTGCGCGCGTATCTGCCCGAGCTGAAAATCCGGGTGGTCAACGTTGTCGACCTCATGAAGCTGCAGCCTCAATCGGAGCATCCGCACGGGCTTGGCGATAAGGACTTCGACGAACTTTTCACCAAAGACAAGCCGGTCATCTTCGCTTTCCATGCCTACCCGTGGTTGATCCACCGACTGACCTACCGCCGCACCAACCACGACAACATCCACGTTCGCGGCTACAAGGAAGAGGGCACCATCACCACCCCCTTCGACATGACGGTGCTAAACGACCTGGATCGCTTCCACTTGGTGATGGACACCATCGACCGCCTGCCGCAGACCGGCGACAAGGGCACATATCTGAAGCAGCAGCTCAAGGACAAACTGATCGAACACAAGAAGTATATCGCCGAGAACGGCCAGGACATGCCGGAAATTCGGAAGTGGAAGTGGAGCCACCCTAAATAAATGCTTAAAACACAGGAATTACCTCTGGCGTGGCATTGGATGTTGGTAACGGAATGGGACGTGATGTCCCCTTGGTTATCCCTCCAAGCGCTTGAAATGTGCTGTGGAACCTTGAGCGGCGATGTGCTCTGTTACGCCCCCGTATCAGACGACTTAAGATGCAATGATCGCCCTTGAACAATCGGAGGTCGTATGCTCGCGTGCGTTCTGCTGTTTCGTAAGATTCTGTTTTCCTTAATGCTCCTGACCATGGCTCTCCCAAGAGTGGTGGCCGCCGAGTCAGAATCGGGGGGGCGTGTCAGAATGGCCATCTTGCAATTCGATTCTCTGAACGTCGAATCCAAAGATGACAACAAGGGCAGGATGGTCTCCGAATTCATGACCACGGCAGCAGTGAACATGGGCGTCTTTGACATTGTGGAGCGCGAGCAGGTCCGAAAGATAGTGGATGAGATGGAATTTGGGAAACAGAGCCAGAACTACTCGGGCTTGGCCCAGAAGATCGGCACCCTGGCAGGGGCCGAGTACGTGCTTTCCGGTTCCATCACGGCATACAAGGGCAGCATCCGTATTGATGCACGGCTTATCAAGGTCTCAGACGGCACTATTCAGGCCGCCTATGGCTCGTCGTGCAGTAACGACCTGGACAGTATTCTTTCTACCTCAAAGGTGATCATAGAGAAGGTTCTGGAGGTTCTCATACCTACAGCCTCCCAGATGGTGCTGGGCCAATCTGCATGGGCGATGCCTGAGGCCATGGTTGTCGGAAAGGACAGCAAGCTCTGGCTAGAGAAACGCGCGGCGATTCGCTACGAGCAAAACGCAAGATTCTGTATGCAGATCACCAAGAATTCTCAAGGGTTCGGCGTGAATACGATCAAATGCGACGTGAAGTATCGGAATTCGGCCAACTTGGACAGGAACAACCTGCTTCCAATAACCAGTATCCAGTATTAAAGGACATGCCATGAGAACCTCGCTGGCCCTATGTATTCTCATGTTCATCGTGGCTTTCCCCGGCGTGTGCTTTGCTCAGGGTCAGGTCACACTACCCGATGCGCTGCGCTCGAACGAACCCGCTAAAGTAACCCAGCCCAAGAAAGCGACACCCCCGCAGGCTAAACCGGAACATTCGCAGGGGGCCGGACAACCGGGCGTTGCCCCCGCAGCTGTGCAGAAGTCTTCCCCGAGGCCGCCGTCTCCTGCGGATGCCTCGAGGTTCACGCGGAAATTTGAAGATACGTTCACGGACAACAGAAACCACTGGGAGACTGGTGACCACAAGTTCTGGAGGGGGGAAATCCGGGACGGGGCCTACATGCTCGAACACAAGCGCAATGAGTTGGGCTGGATCGTCTCCAGGTCCATGAGCTTCGACGCCTCGGGTGACTACATGCTCGAAGCCGAATTCTCCTTCATTAGCACAGGGAGGGAAGGATTCTTCGGACTGGTGATTGGGCTCGATAAGAGTGATAAGCTGCTGAAGTATCAACGTTACTCGACAACAGCAGATGGCGTTTACATGTATACAGAACGTGTTTTCGACGTCACTCCCTACAAGATCGTCTTTATCTCGGACATGGTGTCCAAAACAGACGACGCGAACTATCGCAAAGGCCTCAATGCCAAAAACACTCTTACGGCTATCCATTATGGCGATAGGATGTACTTATGGGTCAATGGTGTGCAGGTTGCGGACGTCAAGTACAAGGCTCCTGGCGGAGATAAGGTCGGATTCATGGCTGGCCTGGAATGCACTATCAAGGTGCATCGACTGACTTACAAGACGATCACGCCCTAGCTGAACCCGATCATTCCCGCGTAGGCCTTCGGGGTCATCCTTCCAGGCTTGAGTGGGATCGGACCTCGTTGTAGAGCCGCGCCAGTCCGCGCGACTTTAGCCTCCACCTGGAACGAACCACTCCATGGAGAGGAGCAGAATGACCCTGCATTTCACTCCGACGTACTCTTCCTGGCTGAACCAGGTGGAAATCTGGTTCAATAGCCTCGCCCGCGATGTCCTCAAAGACGGGGTCTGGCGCTCAAAACAGCAGCTCGTCGGTCAGATCATGGAGTATATCAACAACTACAACCGACTCGAGACCGCTGCACGGCAAAACTGCCAATAATTACTTTTAACTGCATGTAATATATTACATAATGTCTTCATCTTTCAGGGTGGAGGCGATCATGGCCGAACGCGCGAAGAAGGCTCCTGGCATAGCGGACTAACGGGTTTCCCTGCGCAAGCGCAAAGTCACGTTCCTGGACGAGATCGACCGGATCATCGACTGGAAGCCTTTGGGGCGTCTTCTCAACAAGCGGCTGAAGCGCCAGCCTGACGCCGTGGGCAATCCGGCCTACCCGGCGCTGCTCATGTTCAAGGTTCTGTTGCTTCAGCGCTGGTACAACTTGAGCGACGAGGCTGTTGAAGAGGGGCTGATCGATCGTCTGTCCTTCGTGCGCTTCGCCGGGCTGTCGCTGGATGATGAGCAGGTCCCGGACGCAACCACCATCTGCTGTTTCCGCAATAGTCTGCTGGAAAAAAAATCTCTACAAGCGCCTACTGGACAAGTTGAATCACCAGCTTGAGCGTGGTGGCGTTCTGGTTCGCGAAGGGGCCATCGTGGACGCGAGTGTGGTGTCCTTGGCCCGTCGGCCGACCAAAACGCTGGACCTGCTCCCGCAGGACCGCAAGAAGTCCGAGGGCGAGCCGGACGTCACGGTGACGTACTCGGATGACGCGGACGCGGCGTGGCTACGCAAGGGCAACAAGGCGTATTACGGCTACAAGATGCATGTGGCTACGGACAGTCGTGACGGGTTCGTGTTGGGCGGCCACGTGACCCCGGCCAATCATTCGGACGTAAAGGAGTTGCCGCGTCTGCTTCAAGACGTGCCACTGCCGCCAGGCGGTGTGGTGTTCGCGGACAAGGGCTACAGCAGCCAGGCCAATCGGGAACAGCTGGTCCGCAATGGTTTCTGCGATGGTATCATGTCCAAGGCGCATCTAGGCTTGCCATTGAGTAGGGTCGAACGGCGGGTGAACCTGCTGATCAGCTCGGTTCGAGCCAAAGTGGAGCGGGCCTTCGGCACGTTCAAGCGAAACTACTACCACCTCTTCCGGGCCAGATACCTCGGCCAGGACAAGGTGGCACTGGAACTCCACTTGGTGGCAATGGCCTTCAACCTGAAAAAGTGTTGGGCCATGGTCAAATAGGCGAAGGGGAGCGCTTGAAATGCGCCAATCAACCCCGCCCAAAGGCGTGTGAAGGCAAAATCGAGCGCTGAAACAGAAATTCCACCTCAAAATGATCCGCCAGGGGCGGTAGACATGCCTCTCAATGAATTACGCAGTGGTCTCTCTTGGGTTTGATCTCCAAAGTGGTTCCTGAGCCAAGCCAGAAGTCTATATTGTTCATGACCGGCATAATTCAATGACGCCTAGCCATTCAAGAGACAGGTTCCAAATAAGCTTAACCATGGGTTTCACATGGCGCGCACACAAAACATGAAAGCCATCATATTGCATTTATTTGTTTTCAAAAATATCGTCGAATTCTTTCTGAACTGACACGAATGCGTCGACAACAGTTGGATCAAATTGGGAATTTCGTCCTGATACAATCTCTCTGAGCGCTTTTTCGTGAGTCCAAGGCGCTTTGTATGGTCGCTGAGACCGTAAAGCATCATAAACATCTGCGATGGCGACAATTCGAGCACTTAGCGGTATATCCGTATTTGTTAACCCAACGGGGTATCCTTTCCCATCCCAGCGCTCATGATGATAGAGGGCTATTTCTTGAGCGAGTGCCAAGTAACTGTCTTCACCGAATTGTTCTCGGTACAGGGCATTTGCTTTCCCTAGGATTTCTCCGGCAACAACGGAATGTTTTTGCATCAAATTAAACTCATCCGATGTCAAATGTTCTGGTTTAGCTAAAATTTCTTTGGGAATAGCAACTTTTCCGATATCATGCAGTAGTGAGGCGAGTCCGAGTTCCTCTATCATCACGGGTCTTTCATTCACAGAACAGGAATACTTACCAGTGCGAGAGAGCTCCGTTGCGAGAGCAACAACATAATGTTTTGTCCTGTTCAGGTGACTTCCAGTGTCTGTATCATTATACTCCGCAAGAGTAGCGAGTGCCTTCACAGCGATCTGGTGACCTACCTCAATCTCATCTTTTTGATAACTAACTCGCTCATTTAGATTGGCATTTTTTCTTTTTAATATTTTATCTAGTTTTGTTCTTTTTCTTTCCACTAATGCCAAGCGCGCCATCAAGTACGTAAAAAATATCCATCCGAAAATCATCAAAATACTAATCACACCAAGCGATGTGAATGCCAAATTTTGAATTCCGCGCTGTTCATGACTAACATCTGCGTATACTTCAAATACGCAAAATACCTTGCCATCGACAAACACCGGGACATAAGTTTCAGAAACATCAATTGTGGCTACCTCTCCCTCGAGAGATGTGCCGCTCTTTCTAACAACTTTCGAATAACTCATGCCGGTTGCCACTATTCTTTTGAATTCGTCCCCCTCATGGATGGTACCAACATCTGAGACTTGGGTCGAAAATAGACATTTTCCATTTAAGTCAAAAACTTTTACTTTTAATATCAACCCAGAAGAAACAACTCTTTTTATGGATGCTTCAATATCTGCAGGAAATGGAAGTAGAGACAAATGGCCTGGACCAATAAATGCTCGTGATAAACCACCCGCTGCCTCTGTTGACCTCTGTGTGTATACATCCTCTATGTACTTATAGTATTTTGGATATATATACACAACAAAACAACTATATATTATAGATACAAATGCGAGCGACAGCAAGTACAGCGCAAATAGATTCCTTGACGCAATCAAGTATTGTGTATAAATTCTGATTTTCTTAAATTTCATAACAGTACTGCCTGAATTTAGATAACAAAGTGCCTCTGCATATAAAATAACTGCAAGCATTAATGCACTGTATCATGTCAGCCGTGATGCCTATTTTTACAATTTGCATGGACAAATGCACTCTCTTGTCTCGGGTCTTCCTGTCCCGTTGATGATCCACACAGACCAACCGCAATGATCCCATGCCTTCTCATGCTCACCCTGGAAACTAAAAATTATGTCTCATAAATCCTTGATAAAGAACAAGTAGGGAAATCAAGAAAGTACACACTCTGACAGTGTGGGGCGGATTGTTAGGAACCTGCTGGGTTGCTAGCGAATGATCTAACAGCGTAAAATTCCAGGCGACTTTTCAGCTTGGGATTGCTATGCAGTTGGAATTAGTGGCCCTGAAAAATGCATTTCCGGCGTCATAGGGGGCGTGGCGACATGGAACTCTGATTTTCCCGGAAAACAGGTAGACCAAGATGAGGGCAAAAAACTGCGCCAGCCTGCGCATCCACTTCCTGAAGTTGAAGGCGGCGGCCATGAACAGGTTAATGGCATCGCCGAGCACCCCTTTCAGAAAATTCCTCGCCATGCGGTGGTCATGTTTGACATGGCTGATCACCGGTTCAATCCCGGCTCGTCTCCGAAAGCGTTCTCTCGCCTTGCAACGCTGGGAAGGTGTATCGCTCTTTTTCGATCGTCTCGGCGTCAAAATTTCCGTGTCCCCCACTTGTTTTCGACCCCGATAGCCCCGGTCGCAGATGCCCACCTGGGGGCGGGTTCCAGTGATCTACCATGTCTGCCCTCCAACTCCTTGGCGTCGTTGCCGTGTAGCGTGTAGCGCCACTGTGACCTCGAAGATCAAACGTGTCCCTTCTTTACCGATCCGCTTGCGGAAATAGACGACGTCCTAAGGATTGCAGGGAAACATCCACTGGAAACGGCTTTCGCCGCAAAAGACCTGAAAGTAAGGATTGGCCACCCAAGCCTCGACCACCCGCTTGTACTGTCCCTCGTTTAGCAAGCGTCTGCTAAGAGAGTCTCGCGGCAGAGATGTTCTGCCTCGAAGGCCTCCGGCGACCTGTAGCCGAGGGTTGAGTGCAGGTAGTTGGTGTTGTACCCGTCGATCCAGTGTCATTGACCGCCCTAATGGAGCCACCCATGTCCGCCCCTAATGGAGCCACTTGGATCAGCGTTTCCGGGCTTCGGACGTGTTAAACATCTAGTTGTTTTCCCCTGCACCGGCAACGCAGTTTTTGATCATGGCCTCTTCCCTGGAGCTTCGGAAACTTCGACCTTCGAGGACCACCTTGTATGCTCCGTGCCGCAAGCGATCCAGGGTCGCGGCCCCCAAGAGCTTGTTGTTGAAGGCTTCTCCCCATTCGGAGAAGTCCAGATTGCTGGTGATGATCGTCGGGCACCGCTCGTACCGCTCCGCGATCAGATCATGGAAATCCTCATCCTCTGAGGTCTTGAA